>NC_018485.1:1279481-1591226 GCF_000304315.1 Methylocystis sp. SC2
CTTGCGCACATGCGCGAGCACGGCGCCGCCGACGAGATAGCCAGACATCACGAAGAAGGCGAGCACCGCCTGGTGCCCAAGCTCGAAGGCCGAGTAGAACCACCAGAGATAGGCGAGCGGCCCGTGCGGCGCGCTCATGATGTCAGCCTGGTTGGTTAACAGGTTGTTCGTGTGGACCGCCAGCACGACAAGCGCGCCGAGCCAGCGGGACGCCTCGATGAATTGCGATAGAATGAACGGCATCGCCCCGGTTCGCCCCCTCGCTCTCGGCGTCGCTCGCGCCTCGGCTTTATAGCGGGTCGCCCCCGGCTTCGCCAAATCGTTGTGGCCAAGCGGAGGGTCGCATTGGAGGCGATAATCCACTATAAGCGCCGCTGGCGTCGCTGCGAGAACGACCCCAGCGCCTGTCGGGCCTGATTTTGCGGAGTTTTGCGAAGTGGAACGTTGGACGCCGGGCAGCTGGAGAAATCTACCGATCGAGCAGACGCCGGTCTATCTGGACCCGACGGCGCTCGCCGATGTCGAGCGCCAGCTCGCCGGCTTTCCGCCGCTGGTTTTCGCCGGAGAAGCGCGCAATCTGAAGCGCCACTTGGCGGAAGTGGCGGCCGGCAAGGCGTTCCTGCTGCAGGGCGGGGACTGCGCCGAGAGCTTCTCGGAACATTCGGCGGACAATATACGCGACTTTTTCCGCGTCTTCCTGCAGATGGCCGTCGTGCTGACCTACGCCGCCGGGTCGCCGGTGGTGAAGGTCGGGCGCATCGCCGGCCAATTCGCCAAGCCGCGCTCCTCGCCGATCGAAAAGCAGGGCGACCTGGAGCTGCCGAGCTATCGCGGCGACATCATCAACGACATCGCGTTCAACCCGCAGGCGCGGGAACCCGATCCGCAGCGCCAGCTGCTCGCCTATCGGCAGTCCGCGGCGACGCTGAATCTCATCCGCGCCTTTGCGGCGGGCGGCTTCGCCAATCTCGAAAACGTCCATCGCTGGATGCTGGGCTTCGTCAAAAGCAGCCCGCAATCCGAGCGCTATCAGAAGCTCGCCGATCAGATCACGGAAACGTTGAGCTTCATGCGCGCGATCGGTCTCGACCCGGAACATCATCCGGAGTTGCGCGGCACCGACTTCTACACGTCGCATGAGGCGCTGCTGCTCTGCTACGAACAGGCGCTGACCCGCATCGACTCGACGACGGGCGACTATTACGCGACCTCCGGCCACATGCTCTGGGTCGGCGACCGCACCCGTCAGGAAGACGGCGCCCATATCGAATTCGTCCGCGGCGTCAAAAACCCGCTCGGACTAAAATGCGGTCCGAGCCTGAAGCCCGACGCGCTGCTGCGCCTCATCGACGCGCTCGATCCCGAGAACGAGCCCGGCAGGCTGACGCTGATCTGCCGTTTCGGCGCGGACAAGATCGAGGACGCGTTGCCTGAGCTGGTGCGGGCGGTGACGCGCGAAGGCCGCAACATCGTCTGGTCCTGCGATCCGATGCATGGCAACACGGTCAGCGCCGGAGGCTATAAGACGCGGCCGTTCGATCGGATCATGTCGGAAATTCGCAACTTCTTCGCCGTGCATCAGGCGGAAGGCTCCTACGCCGGCGGCATTCATCTCGAGATGACCGGCAAGGACGTCACCGAATGCATGGGCGGCGCGCGGGCGATTTCCGAGAGCGATCTGCGCGACCGCTATCACACCTATTGCGATCCGCGCCTCAACGCCGAACAGGCGATCGAAGTCGCATTCTTGGTGGCCGAACTCTTGAAGGCGGAACGCGTCGCCCGCGGCGTGCGGGAGCAGCACGCGGCGGAGTGAGCCAAGAGCCAAGCCAAGACGCGCGGGCCGGCTAGCCCGTCGTCTCCTCCGCTTCGCGGACCGTCATCTCGGCGCCGTGCCAGACGAAATCGTCGTAGAGCAGCGCGTCGATGAACATCACCGGCAGCATCAGGTCGCGCACGATCAGCGCAAAGGGCGTGCGCCAGTCGAGCGGGAAGCCGCAGACCCGCGCCAGCCAGATTTCGCCGCCGTGCAGCGAAAACACGATGAGCGCCGTGACCAGCGCCACCGTGGAGACGCCGCCGTCGAGCTGAACGGCGGCGTAGGCGCCGAACACGATCGCCGCAAAACTGCCGTTCATGAATTCGGGAATGTAATGGGCGGGAAAGGTCGCCCGGCGCAGACGCGCCCAGCGCACATGCCGCGAGTAGACTTCGCGCGCGGTGCGCTTGCCAAGCGGCTGCTCGAAGGGCATGTCGACGAGGCGCACGTCCATGCCCTGCGCGCGGATGACCTTGGTGGACGCCGCGTCTTCGGCGATTTCGCTCGCCAGCGCGCGAATGCCCCCGGCTCTGTCGAGCACGTCGCGCCGCCACATCATATTCTTGCCCTGCGCGAAGCCGGCGCCGATCGCTTCCGCGCCATATTGCCAGCGCGCCTGGAACGTATTGAGGATCGCGCATTCGACCGTCGCCCAGAAGCCTTTCGGACGCGAACCGATGGGCATCGACACGCTCATCGCCGTATTGTCGCGGAACGCGGCGAGCATGGTCTGGATATAGTCGCGCGGCGGCAGCGCGTTGGAGTCGGCGAGGATCACATGATGATGCCGCGCCGCGTCCCACCCCTTGACGCAATTGTTGAGCTTGGGATTGGCGCTGACATAATCGTCGCCGACGAGCAGCCGCGCCTCGCGCTCGGGATGCGCCGCGATCAGCCGCTCGACCAGCGGAATGACCGGATCGCTCGGCGACTGCACGCAGAATATGATCTCGTAATCGGGATAGTCGAGATCGAAGGTCGCGCCGAGCGTCTCCTCGCTGAAGGGCTCCAGCCCGCGCAAGGGCCGCACGATGCTTACCGGCGGCGCATCGTCCGGCGGCGGCAGAGTTCGCTCCCGCGCCCGACATTTTCGGGACATCAGCGCCATGCTTGTGAAATTGAGGATGAGGATAACGGCGCACCAGCCGGCGCAGATATAGGCCAGGATCATGAACGGCGCTTTTGCTTAAGAGTCGTAACGGAGAGAATCACAACGCCGGACGCCAGCGGCGTGGCTCGGCTTTCGGCGCGCGACGCCCGGGCGCGGCCATTTCGAAATTCCGCCTGACAAAGACGTCGCCTCTTGGCAAAAGGAAGGTGGCGCGAGAATCTTCTCCCGACGCGCGGCCGCCGAACATTCCTGCTGAAAACCCTGCTGCTGCATCCCTTGTTGAAACTCCTGACGAAGCTTCCTCATGACCTCTCCGATCGTTCGTTTCGCGCCCTCGCCGACCGGCCGCATTCACATCGGCAACGCGCGCGTCGCGCTATTCAACTTTCTGTTCGCCGCCGCCAACTTTGGACGATTCGCGCTACGGTTCGATGACACTGATTTTGCTAGATCCAGCGAGGAATTCGCGCGTGGAATCGAGGTTGATCTCGCCTGGCTGGGCGTCGTTCCGCATGCGGTTTTCCGCCAGTCGGCGCGCGTCGCGCTCTATGAGGACGCCGCCGATCGCCTGCGGCGCTCCGGCCGCCTCTACCCTTGCTATGAAACCCAGGAAGAGTTGGACAAGCGCCGCAAGATGCAGCAGGCGCGCGGGCTGCCCCCAGTTTACGATCGTGCGGCGCTGCGCCTGAGCGCGTCTGACCGCGCCGCGCTCGAAGCCGAGGGTCGACGGCCGCACTGGCGATTCATGCTCGAGCCGGGCGTCGCCGAATGGAATGATCTTGTGCGCGGTCCGGCGCATATCGACTGTTCGGCCCTGTCGGACCCGGTCCTGATCCGCGAGGACGGCAGTTTTCTTTACACGCTGCCCTCGGTCGTCGACGACATCGACATGCGGATCACCCATGTGATTCGCGGCGAAGACCACGTCACCAATACGGCCGTGCAGTTGCAGCTCATCCGAGCGCTTGCGCCTGATGCGCCGGCGCCGATTTTCGCGCATCATAATCTTCTCATCGGCGCGGGCGGCGAAGCGCTGTCGAAGCGAACCGGATCGCTCTCCATCGCCTCGCTGCGCGAAGAAGGCTATGAGCCCCTCGCCGTCGCCGCGCTCGCGACGCTGACCGGCTCCTCCGACAATGTCCACGCCGTCCGCTCGCTCGACGAACTCGCGCAGAGTTTCAATCTGTCGCATGTCTCGCGCAATCCGGCGCGTTTCGACCCCGCCGATCTTGAGACTCTGACGCACCGGACGCTTGCGCTCTACGAATATGACGACGTGCGCGAGCGGCTCGAAGCCTTGACGATCGTCGGCCGCAAGGCGGAGCCCTTATGGCGCGCGGCGCGCGGCAATCTTGCGCGCTTCGACGATATTCTGACATGGTGGCGCGTCGTGGACGCGGAGATCGAGCCGATCCGCGAGGATAAATCATTCCTGCAAGACGCGGCGCAGCTTTTGCCGTCGGAGCCTTGGGACGAGACCACATGGGCGGCCTGGACGAGCGACATCAAGACGGCGACCGGCAGAAAGGGCAAGGCGCTCTTTCACCCGCTGCGGCTGGCGCTGACCGGCGCCGAGAGCGGGCCGGAGCTCGCCGCGCTGCTGCCGCTCATCGGCCACGCCAAGGCGCTCGCGCGACTTGTCGGCGCCCGCGAATGAAAGCGAAGCGCTCGTGACGTTTCTGGCGAGCATCCACGAGATCATCAACTTCGCGGGTCTGGCGCTCGACGTCGTCGGCGTGCTGATCATCGTCGCCGGCGCGGTCCTGTCGACGCTCGCTTTTCTGACGCCCTGGAGAGCGCGCCCCCTCACCTATCGCGGCTACCGAAAGAATGTCGGCCGCTCGATCCTGCTCGGGTTGGAGTTCCTCGTCGGCGGCGACATCATCCGGACCGTCTCCGTCGAACATCCAAGCCTCGAGAACGTCTTCGTGCTCGGCCTGATCGTGATGATCCGCACGGCGATGAGCTTTACGATGGAGGCGGAGCTCGAAGGCCGCTGGCCGTGGCAGGGCCGAAGCCTGGAGACGGCGGCGCCAAGCGAAGATGAATCGGCGCCGTCATAGAATAAGTTTTGCTATTAATAACTACCTGTCCCGAAGTTTCGTCCGTGCGCTCTTACCACGGACCCATCCTTTCTCTTGGACATCCATGAACACAAAGAGCTCCAAGCCGGCACAAAGATATTGGGGCGTGCAAATCAAAAGTACACTCCCGTTGTCCGGCTTGCCAACGGTCCTCCAATTTGAGCTATGATGCCGTTGATACTAACAAAATACGGGCCGTCGACGCCACATGGCAAAGTCCTCATTTCGATCTGCAGAACATCAGCTAAGTTTGATATCGATTCGCTGTTATGTAAATCAGTGAAGATGATGACCGTTGACGAAATATTTCGCTCTCTTACAAATATACCAATCGTCGACATAATGGAAGATCGTCGGATCGAACGAAAGGTTGTTGGCGTATCCGCAAGGTCCCTGTCAGATTACTTTTCAATATTTGCGAACACGCCGCCAGATGGCGGTATAATCTTAATTGGAGTTGATGACGACGGCAGTGTATCAGGATGCGATGCCGCAAACCAACATCATGTCAATGAGCTAGAGCGATCGGGGGACGTCCATTGCCCAGATGCGCGCTATGAATTGCAAACAGTGAGATGCCTCAACAAGAATGGTTCCCCTGACTTCATTCTCGGGATCCGTGTCCACTATCGACATGACAAGGTGGTTGAGACGAACCAAGGCGAGGCCTTCATTCGAAGGGGCGAATCGCGTCGGAAACTGACGGATGATGAAAAGCGCGACCTACGGAACGCAAAGGGCCAACTAGATTTAGAGCAGGAGCCGGTGCCCCTGCTGTATCCAGACGATTTCAAAGCGCATCTGATCAGTCAGTATGTATCTAGCGTGCGCGCCGCGCGTAGGTTGTCCGCCGAGCTTTCGCCAGAAGAAATCCTCGAAATTCGCCACCTAGGCAAAATCAAGAACGGAAAATTTCACGCGAATTTGGCCTGCGCTCTCCTGTTCGCTAAAGACATTGAATCTATCGTTCCTGGGTGCCGCATCCGCTTTTTTAGGTTTGACGGGACCGTCGAAAAAACGGGCGAAGATTACAATGTCATAAAAAGCGAGTGGATCGAAGGAACTGTGTCCGAGTTGATAGTTGAAGCTCAGAAGGTAATATCGAGCCAAGTAAGAGAGTTTAGTAAGCTTGGAAAAGACAATAAGTTCTACTCTGTTCCTGAGTATCCAGAACAGGCCTGGTACGAAGCTGTCGTTAACGCGTGTGTTCATCGTTCGTACGCACTAAAAAACATGAATATATTTGTGAAAATGTTTGATGACCGCCTAGTTGTGGAAAGCCCCGGCGGGTTCCCTCCATTTGTTACGGCTGATAACATTTACGACATGCATCAGCCTCGAAATCCACATTTTGATGGATGCGATGTTTTACTTGAAATTTGTTCAATGTGCGCATGAAGGAACACGACGCATACGTGATTATATGCAAAAAATCTGGACTTCCTGCGCCAATATTCGCGCAAAAAGAAATAGGCAGTGCGCTTGTTCAAGTTACGTTGAAAAACGATATTGACCACAGAAAGGTTTTCGTTGACACAGACGCCTTCAATGTTTTAGGTGAAGGTCTTGCAAAATCTCTTGGCGATTATGAAAGGCGAATTGTAAATTTTATTGCTGAAAATAGAACCATAAACGTCACGCAAGCAAGCAATCTAATCGGAAGACGTTGGCAGGCTTGCAAAAAAATACTAACGGGATTGGTTGATAGGGGAATTTTAGACCACATCCATAGCAAGGAAATTGAACGCGATGCTTCTCAATATTACGCTCTGAAAAAGAAATTTAGCGATAAGATCAAATCTGCCGGCCCTGAATAAAGGTGTATTGAGAAAGTCCCGGACCAAAATTCATACCTATGTTTTTTTGAGCGCAGAGAAGTCAGTGAAAAGAACTTGAGCATAATATCACACGGGCATGGGAGTTCTTGAAAAAGGTCGCCGGCGAGATTCACGTCGAGCACAAAGCGTCAGCGCCTCCTTCCCAAGACAGTTCCTGATGAAGATCCAGTTGCTTCTTCTAACGAGGCCTTTCAAACGCGCCTGTCATTCGCCCGCTAAGGCAGCACCGAAACGCCGAACAGCCAGGGGTGCAGATAGAGCACGATGAGAAACAGCGCCGTTCCGACGCCGAGCGCGATCGCGTCGCCGCGCGTGAATTGCGAAATCCGCGGCGCGCCCCCGTCGCCGCGCTTCTTCACCGCGACGCGGTCGAAGACGCCCCAGGCGAGAAAAGACCCGAACAGGATCATGCCGCCGAGATCGCCATTGACGAGAAGATGCGCCAGCGCCCAGCTCTTTATCGCGACGAGCGTCGGATGGCGCAGCGCGCCGCGAATGCGGCCTGGCGGCGCGCGACGGCTCACGATCGCGACGAAAGCGAACCAGACGAGCGGCATGGCGAGATGGCGCCCCCACGACGGCGGCGTCCAGACATAGATCAGGCCCTCTGCGCGATAACGAATGAAACCATAGACGATGAGCCCGAGACCGATAGCGGCGACGATCCCGTAGGCCGCCTTATAGGTCTGAAGGCCGTAGCGCTCGATCAGACCGGCGCGCGTCTCGCGAAAGCTCGTCAGCGTATGGACCCCGAGAAAAATCACGATTCCGAGAATGAGAATAAGCATGGGTTCTCCGCCTTCCGGATCAATTCGCGTCTAAAAGCACCGCACCTGCGCCTCGGCCTGGGCGCGGCGCAACTCTTGAAGCATATCGCGGGCCGCGTCCGTGTTGCGCATCAGCGCGCCGACCTGCCCCGCCTGCTGATTGACGCTCGCGACGGTCTCGGCCGTGACATACCGCTCATAAGGCAGAATGGTCGCGATGACGTCTATGGAGCACGAGCACTGCTCCAAGGAGAGGCGCGAATCGCCATTCGCCTTCATGCAGCCGAAGACGTAATCGGCGCGCGCGGAGGTCGGATAGTCGTTGAGATCCGCCGCCCGCGCCCAAGCGCCCGCAAGCGGAAGCAGCGCGACAGTGAGGAATTTCGATACCGGGCGCATCTTTTTCGTTCCTGCCGGGTTCTTTCCTTGGACAGAATATCGCATGCGCATGGGCGACGCACCGAACCGCTATTCGACGAAGGGATGGCGCGCAAGCTGAGTTTCGGAGCGGCCTCGCCCAGCTTTGAACAGGGAGGACGGCATGTCGAAGCCTTTTAGTCCTATTTGGTTGCTGATGTTGGCGGCGCTCGTCTGCGCGCCTCTGTCGCTCGCTTTCGCTCATGGCGCGATGCAGCGCCAGCAGAACGTCTGCATGCTGAAAATCGGCCCGGATTTCATGTATTTCTCCGGCTACCAGCCTGCGGCGTCGCGCAACAGGTTCTGTGAGGACATTCCCACGATCGGCGCGACGATTTTCGTCCTCGATTATGCTCAGGACGAGATGCGGGAAATGTCGACGGACTTTCGCATCATCCGCGACATCGGCGACAAGGAGCCGCAGGACCGCCTCGACGCGGCCACGGTGGCCTATCTGCCGCCAAAGGTCTATCCGGCCGGCACGCTGAATTTTGAACATGTCTTCAACGAGACCGGCCAATTCGTGGGAATCGTCACGGTCGACGGTCCGAACGGCGAGCACTGGGTGTCGCGGTTCCCCTTCACGGTCGGCGGACGGCCGCTGTTCGCGCGGATGCCTTACTTTCTTTTTGCGGCCGCCGGCGTTCTGGCTCTCGTGCTTTTCGTTTGGGAAAAGGATGACCAAAGCGCGCGCCGCGCTTAGGCGGCGCTTATCCATCACATAAAACCATGTGATCGATAGGAATCGCTAAAATCACAATGTCGAGCAGGTTCTCATCGAAAAAGTCCGTCAACTTTTTCGGGACCCTGTTCTGGGCGGACGACGGCGCGGCGTCATGCGGGCGTTAATTTGGACGCGCATAGATTGCGCCGAGCCTCCTGAACGTGCTGCGTATCAGGAAGGCTCAAACGCCGGGCCGGAGGTACGTCCGGCGTTTTTTATTTTGGAGAGCCGCCGGCGGCCGCGAAGGGCCAGAATTTCAAAAAAACTATGTGATTTTCACGACTTAACCATGTAGGGCTCTTGCCGAAGCCGCACCGTCTTGTCATCATCGCGGCTGGCTGGGGGCCGCGATGGGCGAGTTGGTGAAGCGATTTTCCGGATTCAGTTACAGCGCACAGGGCGGACTGCAGCGCGACGGCAAGCGCATTCATCTTGGCCCGCAGGCGCGTCAACTTCTTGAAATGCTTCTGGAATCTCCTGGCGCCCTGATCACCAAGGGCGAAATTGCCGCGCGGCTGTGGCCGGATCGCGCCGCGTCCGATGATTCCATCGACCGCTGCGCCTATCTTTTGCGCAAGCCCCTGCGCGACGCCGGCGGCGAGGAGCTGATCGCCACCGCCTATGGCCGCGGGCTGTCGCTGCGCGGGACGGTCGAGACCATCGACCAATGCGCCGCGCAAACGCTCCGTCTCGCCCCGTTGAGCGAGCCGCATATCCTCGATCTCTGGCAGACCGCCTACGAGCTTGCCGGCGACCGCACGCGAGAGGGCTTCGCGCGCGCGCAGGAAGCGATCGCATCCGCCGCCCAGATCGACCCCGGCAACCCGGCGGTCTGGGCTCTCGC
The DNA here is from genome assembly GCF_000304315.1 of Methylocystis sp. SC2. Classification (NCBI taxonomy): domain Bacteria; kingdom Pseudomonadati; phylum Pseudomonadota; class Alphaproteobacteria; order Hyphomicrobiales; family Methylocystaceae; genus Methylocystis; species Methylocystis hydrogenophila. The sequence goes on from NC_018485.1 coordinate 1,289,086, forward strand.
CGCCGACATCGCCGCCGGCCGGGTCGTACGCGGGTTTCTTCGTCCCGCCCAGGCGGCGGCGATGATCGAGGACTTCGCCGGCCGGGCGCTCGACGCCCTGCGCGATCATACGCCGGCGCTGGCGGTTCTCGGCTGGGCCCGCGGCGCGCTCAGGGGCAAGATCGCCGAGGGCCTCGCGCTCCTCGATCAGGCCGTCGCCGTTGATCCGCTCTACGGCAAAGCGCGCGTCTACCGCAGTTGGCTGCTCGCGGCGGCCGATCGTCTCGACGACGGCCTCGCCGACTGCGAAGAGGGCCTCGTCAACTCGCCGCATGACCAGGCGCTGCTGTCGGTGCGCGCATGGCTCATTCTCTGCGCCGGCGACCTCGAGCGGGCGCGCCGCTATGCGCGCGACGGGCTCGACTTAAGGCCCGACGCCGCGACGCTGCATCTCGTGATGTCCATCGCCTACAGCCTTCAGGGCCTTCACGAACAGGCGGTGAGCACGGCGCGCCGCGCCGTCGCCTCCAGCCCAGACGATCCCTTCCAATCGAGCGTGCTCGCCTACGCCCTCGCCCGCGCCGGCCGCGCCGAGGAGGCGCAAGCGCTCATAGGCAGGCTCGTCCAAGACGAGGAGCTCTACGCGCCGCCCTGCTTCCTCGGCGCGGCGTTTTTCGCTCTGGGCAAGCGCGCCGAGGCCCTCGAAGCGATTCGGCGCGGCCTTTCCGACGGCTGTCCCTGGAGTTCCTTCGCACGCGTCGATCCGCGCTTCGTCGCCTTGCGCGGCGCCATCGACGGTTTCGGCCGCCCGCAACAGGCCGAGGCGCGCCCCGCCGGTTGAAATTGCCCGCCTCAGCGCTTATTGGCGCTGCACAGCATTCTTCCGGAAGGAAAAAAATGATCGGCCGTCTGAACCATGTCGCTATCGCCGTCGATAGCGTCGAAAAGGCTTCCGCCATCTACCGCGACGCGCTGGGAGCGAAGGTTTCGGCGCCGGAATGCGTCGCGGCGCACGGCGTGACGGTCGTTTTCGTCGAATTGCCGAACACCAAGATCGAGCTGCTCGAACCATATGGCGAAAACTCGCCGATCGCGGGCTTCGTCGCGAAAAACCCAGCCGGCGGCATCCATCACATCTGCTATGAGGTCGAAGACATTATCGCGGCGCGCGAGCAGCTTAAGGCCTCGGGCGCGCGCGTGTTGGGCGACGGAGAGCCAAGGATCGGCGCGCATGGCAAGCCCGTGCTGTTTCTGCATCCCAAGGACTTCTGCGGCGCCTTGATCGAACTCGAGCAGGCTTAAGGCGGATGCCCTTTTCCCTGCCGCTGGCGGCGGCGATCTATCTGACGATCTGGTGGATCGTGCTGTTCGCCGTGCTGCCGCTCGGCGTTCGCTCGTCCGAAGAGGCCGAAGAAGAACTTCCCGAGGGCGCCGACCCCGGCGCCCCCGCCTCGCCCGATCTCTTGAAAAAAGCGGGGATCACGACGGTGGTCTCGGCCGTCCTCTTCGGCCTGCTGGCGCTTTTCGCCAAGCTCACGACGTAAGCGGGCGCGGTCGCCCGCCGGGGGTTGACCGTCCCGCCGCCCGCCGGTAGTTGATCGCCAAGCGTGGGACGGACGCCCCGCACGGCCGAACGGACCGACCCGCTCAGTCGACTACGGCGGCGCCGCCCGCCGCCTCTGGAGCGAGCGCGTAGCTCAGTCGGTAGAGCACCTGACTTTTAATCAGGGGGTCGTGGGTTCGAGCCCCACCGCGCTCACCAAATAAATAATTGCTGCTATCGATCTGCTTAAAAAAGCGGTTCGGCGACCAAATGGTGACCACCGTTCGGAGCGCGTTCCTGATTTATCGATTCTCGCCGCACGAATGCGCGGAAACTTCATTTTTCGCGACTCTGACCACGCCGCATAGCTCGCACGGTCTATTGCTTCGATCCGAATCGGACAATGTCACTGCTTCGGGGTTCGAGCCCCTTGGGAGCGCCATTTGCGGCCGACGACAACGTCATGCAGATTCCCGTGCGCATCGCCCAGACTCGCTCACGCAAAAAGCGATAGGAATCCCTCCGAGGACGCAATTTTCGAATTTTATCTACTGGCAAGTTAAATTTGTTAGAAACCATTGAGACGAGTAAATTCATTAGGAAACGAAGCAATGGGAGGGGATATCAATGGGTTATATTTTAGGCCTTTCATTTGATTTCCATGACTCTGCGGCCGCGCTGATCAAGGACGGCGTTGTTGTCGCAGCCGGAATCGAAGAGCGATTCTCACGAAAAAAGCACGATTCGAGCTTTCCTCGTCATGCAGTCGAGTTTTGTATGCAATCTGCCGGGATTTCGTCGTCCTCACTCCAGGCGATCGCTTATTATGAAGTCCCGATGCTTAAGTTCGATCGAATCTTGTGGTGTTCCGAGCAAGCTCAGGGACGCAACCCCGAATATTTGGACAAGACCATATCGTCGTGGCTCCGATACCGAAAATTCGAAGTTATTGATCGGATATCGGAGGAGCTCGGAGTGGCCCCGGAAAAGATTTCGTACGTAGATCATCACCTATCTCACATGAGCGCGGCGTTCTATTGTTCCGGTTTTGACGCGGCGACAATCGTCACCATGGATGGCGTCGGAGAGTACGAAACAACGTCTTGGGGGATAGGAAACGGAACCGAGATACGAAAACTTGGATCGGTTTCTCTGCCAAATTCGATAGGGCTCTTTTACAGCGCCTTGACAGCCTTCTTAGGTTTCGAAGTTAACGAAGGCGAGTACAAGGTAATGGGCATGGGGGCGTTTGGAGAGCCCATTTATTACGACCTTCTAAGGCCGATGTTTCGGCTCGAGGAAGGAGGAGGATTTTCAATCGAGCCTATGTATTTCGAGTTTCTGACGCCTAAGGATCTTCCATTTACCGATGCGCTTGTTGAATTGCTGGGGCGGCCTCGAGACCCAAAACAAGATTTCGCGACTGTCGTTGATGATTTGCCGTCGGGAATCGCCGTGCATGAGGCGGACGCAATTTTGAAGACCAGCAAGCGCTATGCGGACATTGCCGCCAGTGTTCAGAAGGTTACAGAAGAGGTCATTTTTCACGTCGTGGACTCGGCGGTTCAAGCAACAGGCATCAAGGAAGTATGTCTAGCTGGCGGCGTAGCGCTCAATTCTCTCGCAAACGGTCGATTGATACGCGAAAGGGGCTATTCCCTATATGTGCATCCTGCTGCAGGGGACTCCGGCAGCGCGATCGGCGCGGCCCTGTGGCGTCATTATCAGGAGGCGGGAACGCCGCGTTCCGCCCCCCTCACCTCGGCTTATCTGGGCTCAGATTGTCCTTTGGACGAAGACATCGATCGCGCCATCGCAGATTCTGGCTTTCAATGTTGCGGGATATTTGCACACGATCAACTTCCTTTAGAGATTGCGCGACTGTTGGCCGAAGGCAACGTCGTCGGGTGGTTCCAGGGGAACGCCGAATGGGGTCCACGCGCGCTGGGGAATCGCAGCATCCTTGCGGACCCGACAAGAGCGGACATGAAAAAAATCGTCAACGAGCGCATTAAGTTCAGGGAGCCGTTCCGCCCCTTCGCGCCCGCAGTACTCCTCGAAGAGGTTCACAACTACTTCGAATGCCCCGCGATTCGAGATCGCACGAGCCCAGAATATTTCATGTTGGCGGTTCATCACGTGCTTCCGTCCGCTCGATCCAAGGTCCCGGCGATTACTCACGCGGATGGAACCGGACGGTTGCAGGTGGTTGACGCCACGTCCAACCCGGCTTTTTATAGCTTACTCAAAGCATTTAGGGAATTAAGTGGAGTGGCAGTATTAATGAACACGTCTTTCAATCTGAAGGGCGAACCCATCGTCGATACTCCGAGCGACGCGCTGCGTACATTTTCATACAGTGGCTTGGACTATCTGGTTATCGGTTCCCGTGTCGTATCGAAGGATTTTGTTATATGACTCGGCTGGATACGGAGGCTCGAACCGCCGTTATCTTCGACCCACCGGCGGACATAGCGATCCCGCATTCCAGGCAAGTGACCGAGGGATTCCGATTTCACACCGCGAATGTCAAATATCTGAGTGTGATCGCGCCAAGCGAGGCGCGGCGCTGGATTGAAACTTATCTGCCGAATGTGTCCGTACAAGACCCGAGCGTACTGAAGTCTGATCAATTTGACGCGATTGTGTTCACGATTCCTCGCAATGAGACAAAATTCTACGTTCCTCCGTTCGTAACTCCGTCGTCAAACGCATCATCGAAGTGGAAATGGCCTTTTTTACGCTCCCGAAGCGTAGCTTCTCCTCAAGTGTCCTCGCTTCGCTTCTACATTATAGACTGGAATGGGCGGTTATCGCCGCTTGCGCGCGAATATGACGATCAAGACGCGCTGAATATGGACGCTCATATTTTCAACAGGCTCTCTAAACCCGAGGCATGGGGCTTCTATTACTTCCCTTATGGCTACTTGTTTCGATATCCGGGGATGGGGCCCCTAAATCAATTCGGGTTCCGCGTGCCCGACGACCTTTCAAACCTCAAGAATCGCGACGCCAATCATAAGTTGGTCCTATGCTATGGCGGATCTACTGGATTCAGCATGTATACGCTTCCTCATCAAATGTATCCTGCCGTCATCGAATGTGCGTTGAATAAGAAGGCTTTGGAATCAGGGGCGGACGTTAAGTTCACGGTTTTGAATTTCGGTCAGCATGGTCATGTCGTGATGAATTCAATACTTACATATATGCTTTTTAATTATCACCTGAAGCCTGATTTTGTAGTCGGGCATGATGGGTGGAACGATATCCTTTATGGAATGGTGCAAGACCCTCGCCTTCTCAAGGACGGCAATGTCGCGTATCAGAATAATCTTGAGGGCTGGTCGCAGATCCTTCATGGAACGTCACAATTGCAGCAAACTCAGGCGGAAACACCCTTCCGAGCGATGTGCGCGGCGCCAGCGGTTCTGGGACAGTATTTTTCTCGAAAGCGGCAGTTGGAGTCGATGGTTGAAGCGAATGGGGGCAAATTCATTTGGGGATTGCAGCCGAATTGGGCTGGAAAAGGCAGGTTGCATCCACTGGAATCGGCAAACGTAGAAGCCTTCAAGACCCACACGCCTTTCACCGAAGTGACTCGGATGGCGCTGCCATTATTTGAGAGAGCATCTCTTCAGTTGGAAAGGTTGGATGTTGTAAAAGTTGACCTTTACAAAGAATTCCGGAAGTATGGGGAAGACGATTATCTTTTTGTCGATACAGTTCATCTCAGCCCTGATGGTGATGAGATCGTAGGTAAAGCCTACGCAAATGTCATCGCGGGATTGTGTGGCCTAAACTAGAAAGGCTTCTGTAATGAACCGAACAGAGATCTCTCAGATCAAAGCGGAGGAAGAGGAACGAATCCGCCGCCTCATTGATGAGGCGACACGTTTGCAACTCTCTCGAACAACGGAATATCTTCGTGGCCATCGGCGAGATTTGGTGGACATCGCGGTTCGCGAACGTACAACGCCCGAGCCGTCGAAATTGCCGTCACCATTTGTATACGCGATGCAGTGATCGCCCGGGGTCATTTCAGGCAAGGCCTTTTCGGGCGTGTTCTTGATGTAGTCGAAGGGCAGGAAGTCGTCGATGCGGCTCATGGCGTGGCGTGATTATTAGGTTTTGCGAAATCGCTTATGCCGCGTTTTCGTCCCTCTCATGCGCACAGGCCAAAATTTTCGACGTCTCCAAATTCACAGCGATATTTCAATCACATATGTGTTCGCATCTTTGTCCTGACCGGCGCGCCGCTCTGGACAGAACTTGCGAACACATATGTGATTGAAATACAGACATAAAGTTGGAAAAGCACTAAGGCTACGCCAGCAAACGTCGCGCGCGCTTACGCGTTCAGAAAGGTTGGCAGGCTCAAAGGACAACAAAAAGGCCAAGACGGTTGATTGATGGGGTGAGGCGACGCGCGACAGGAGCCGCCGCGCGCCCTTGGAATCTACGCAGACAACGCACCCATCATCTGGCTAGGACTACCGAATCTGCTGAGAAATGCTCTTTGGATTTAATCAAGCGATTTCGAGCTGACCGCGCCAATCAAGCGTCGATCGCTTGCCAAGCGCCAGTCGAAGAGCAATTTGGGGCGCACGCATAGGAAAATGCGTGGCGACTATATTAAACTGGCCCATCGATAGGCGCCGTCCGCGACGACACTGGAGGAGAAAAGATGCAGGTTGTCATACTTGCGGGCGGCATGGGGACGCGAATTTCCGAGGAATCTTATCTCCGCCCAAAGCCGATGATCGAGATCGGCGGCCGCCCAATATTATGGCATATTATGAAAATCTATCACGCTCATGGCGTGAACGACTTCGTCGTCTGCCTTGGCTATAAGGGCTATATGATCAAAGAGTATTTCAGCAATTATTTCATGCATAACGCCGACATAACCGTCGACGGCGAAACCGGACAGGTTGAATTTCATAGTCGCAAAAGCGAATCCTGGAAGATCACGCTGGTCGACACCGGCGAATCGTCGATGACCGGCGGACGGCTCAAGAGAGTCCGCAGCTACCTCAAGGAGGGACGGCCTTTCTGCTTCACCTACGGCGACGGCGTGGCCGACGTGGACGTCGGCGCGCTGATCAAGTTTCATCGCGCGCATGGGCGCAAAGCCACCCTCACCGCTGTGACGCCGCCCGGCCGTTATGGCGCCTTGTCTCTCGAAGGCGACGCCGTCACCAAATTCATCGAAAAGCCGCCCGGCGACCAGAGCTTCATCAATGGCGGATTTTTCGTTCTGGATCCTTCCGTCATCGACTATATCGACGGCGACGCGACGCCCTGGGAGGAAAGTCCGCTGGCGCGTCTGGCGGCGGAAGGAGAATTACGCGCATATAAGCATGAGGGATTTTGGCAGCCGATGGACACGCTGCGCGACAAGAATCGGCTCGAATCATTGTGGAATAGCGGTCACGCGCCGTGGAAGGTGTGGAGCTGAGGCGCCGAATGTGACCGGCGAGCGCGAGGAAATATGAAGCTGGACTGGCGGGAATAAGCGTGGACAAATGGAAGACCTTAGCCGGCCGGCGCGTTCTCTTGACCGGCCATACCGGTTTCAAGGGCGCTTGGCTCGCCCTCTGGCTTGATCGACTCGGCGCCGAAGTCTACGGTTTTGCGCTGCCGCCTGAAGGCGATGCATGTCTTTACGAGATGGCGCAGGTCGGCAAGCGTCTGCACTCGACGTTCGGCGACCTGAATGATTTCGAATCGGTCGAGGCCGCCGTCGCTAAAGCCCGCCCGCAAATCGTTTTACATCTCGCCGCGCAGGCGATCGTGCGCCGGTCGCACGCCGATCCGCTCGGCACGCTCGCGACAAATGTCATGGGCGCCGCGCATCTGCTGCAGGCCCTGCGCAGCGCGCCCGACGTTTCGACGGTACTGGTCGTCACCTCCGACAAGGTCTATGCGAATGACGAGCAAGGCGCCGCCTTCGCGGAAGACGCGCGCCTTGGCGGCAAGGACCCCTACTCGGCGTCCAAGGCGGCGGCCGAACTCGTCACCCGCGCTTACGCGCAGTCCTTTTTCAAAGATGCGCGCGTGAAGATCGTCACCGCGCGGGGCGGCAATGTCATCGGCGGCGGCGACTACGCGGCCGACCGCATCGTTCCCGACATCGTGCGCGCGGCGGCGAAGAACGAGAGACCGGTGCTGCGCATGCCGCACGCGACTCGGCCATGGCAGCATGTGCTCGATTGCCTGCATGGCTATCTGACCTATGTCGATGCGCTTGAACGCGGCGAGAACCTTCCCGAAACGCTGAATTTCGGGCCCGACCCGACAGCGCCGATCACGGTGAGCGAACTCACCGAGGAAATGCTCAAAGCGCTTGGCCGCGACGCGCGCTACGACCATCAGCCGGCGGATTCGCGCGAAATGCAGGTCCTGGCGGTCGACTCCGCGCGCGCCCGGGCGCTGCTCGGCTGGCGCGACCGCTTGCCCGGCCGGCTGGCGATCAACTGGACCGCGGATTGGTACCGCGCCGCCTTTGCAGAAAGCGGCCCTCTGGCGACGACGCTCGCGCAGATCGACGCCTTCGAGAAACTTCCTGGATAAGACAATGCAAACGCCAGCCTGCCGCTTCTGCGGCGCACCGCTGAAACATGATTTCGTCGATCTCGGCTCGACGCCGCTCGCCAACTCCTATGTCACGGCGGAAGAGATCGCGCGGGGTCTCGACAGGAGCTTTCCGCTCCATGCGCGCGTTTGCGACGCCTGCTTCCTGGTGCAGGTGGACGCGCCGGTGGCGTCCGAGGCGATCTTCTCCGACTACGCCTATTTCTCTTCCTATTCGGACAGTTGGGTCGCGCATGCGCAGCGTTACGCAGATGCGATGATCGAGCGGTTCGGGCTAGGCCCGCAGTCGCTTGTGATCGAAGTCGCGTCGAATGACGGCTATCTGCTGCAGCATTTTATCGCGCGCGGCGTGCCGGCGCTGGGGGTCGAGCCGGCGGCCAATGTCGCGCAGGCGGCGCGCGCCAAAGGCGTGCCGACGGAAGTCGCCTTTTTCGGCAGGGAAACGGCGCGCAAACTGGCGGCGCGCGGCGTCGCCGCCGATCTCACGGCGGCCAACAATGTGTTGGCGCATGTTCCCGATATCGGCGAATTCGTCGCCGGATTTGCGGAAATTCTCAAGCCCGGCGGCGTCGCGACCTTCGAATTTCCGCACGTCTTGAACCTCATCCGCGAACTGCAGTTCGACACGATCTATCACGAGCACTTTTCCTATCTCTCGCTCGTGGCGGTGGAGCGCGTTCTGGCCGCGAACGGTCTTGTCGCTTTCGACGTCGAGGAACTGCCGACGCATGGCGGCTCGCTCCGTCTATACGTCTGCCGCAAAGGCGCCGATCATGCGCCGACGCCGCGCCTGGAGGCGGCGCGCGGCGCCGAGCGCACAGCGCGTCTCGATGCGATCGACGGTTACGCTGGCTTTTCCGAAAAGGTGGAAGCGGTGAAGGCTTCCTTCCTGAATTTTCTCGCGCGCGCCAAGGCCGAAGGCAAGACGGTCGCCGCCTATGGCGCGGCCGCCAAGGGCAACACCTTCCTCAATGTCTGCGGGGTGAACGCGAATGATATTGTCTGCGTCTACGATCGCAGCGCCGCCAAGCAGGGAAAGTTTTTGCCGGGAAGCCATATTCCAATTCGCGCGCCCGCGACGATCGCCGATACGCGCCCCGATTATCTGGTGATCCTTCCGTGGAACCTGCGGGAGGAGATCGTCGGCCAGTTGGCCGAAATTCGCCAATGGGGCGGCAAGTTTGTGACCGCCGTCCCTGAAACCCGAGTGTTCGACGCTTGAAGTTTACGCCGACCGAAATGCCGGGCGTCGTCGAGATCGCGGCCGAGCCGCGCGCCGATGCGCGCGGCTTTTTTGCGCGCATCTACTGTCCGCAAGAATTTGCGGCCGCCGGCGTTTCCTTCACATCGACGCAGATCAATCTGTCGCGCAATGATCGAATGCATACGCTGCGCGGCATGCACTGGCAGGACCCGCCTAACGCCGAGGCGAAGCTGGTGCGCGTGACGCGCGGCGCGATCCACGACGTCGTGATCGACCTGCGCCGCGAGAGTCCGACCTTCCGGCGCTGGATCGCGAGGCGCCTCGACGCGAGCCGCGCCAATGCTCTGTTCATTCCCGAAGGCTGCGCGCATGGCTTTCTCACCCTCGAACCCGACACCGATGTGCTCTATCAGATGAGCCGGCCGTTCGTGGGCGGGCAGGCGCGCGGGCTGCGCTATGACGATCCGGGATTTGCGATTAGCTGGCCGGCCCTCCCCGCCGTGATCGGCGAGGCGGATCTCGCCTGGCCGTCGCCCTGGCGCGGCTGAAACGACAGAGATTTGCCGCCGGCGTCCCTATTCTGTATGCGTTCGTTGCACATGCTAACGCTTTCACGCCGGGGGGTCGCGTTGCGAGTTCTGGTGACGGGCGCTTCGGGATTTGTCGGTAGGCAAACTACCGGAGCGCTGGCTCGCGCGGGCGTCGAGGTTCACGCGCACGCTCAGCACGCTGAGAAAGTCGACGGCGCCGTTGTCGCCTATGGCGGAGATTTGCGCGCGCCCGGCGCGGCTGACGCGCTGATCGATCGGATACGTCCGGACACTGTGCTCCATCTGGCGTGGAACGTCGAGCACGGCGCATTCTGGACCAGCCGAGACAATCTCGATTGGACCGCCGCAACGCTACGTCTTGCTCGCGCCGCGCTTGACGCCGGCGTTCAGCGCTTCGTGGGCGTTGGAACATGTTTCGAATATCGCTGGCCGGACGACGGAACGTGCGACGAAGGAACCACCGAAATCGCGCCGACCACCCTTTACGCCGCCGCAAAGGACGCAGCGCGACGGGTGCTGCAGGAGCTTGACGATATTTCGTTTGCGTGGGCGCGCCTGTTCTACCTTTATGGGCCTTTCGAGCATGAGGCGCGGCTTGTCGCTTCCCTCGCGGCGAAACTTGCCCGCGGAGAAGCCGCGCCGCTTTCGCGGGGGCTTGCCGTGCGCGATTTTCTCGACGCCCGCGACGCGGGCGCGGCGCTCGCAGCGCTCGTTCTAAGCGAGACGACAGGCGCTGTGAACATTGCGAGCGGCGAGGGAGTGAGCGTCGCGTCCATCGCCGAGCGTCTTGGCGCGATTGCGGGTCGCTCGGATCTTATTCGCGTCGGCGCGCTGCCCGACCGTCCCGACGAACCGCCACGCATTGTCGCAGATGTGCGCCGACTGCGTGACGAAGTGAGGTTTCGACCGTCGCGAACGCTCGACGAGGGTCTCGCCGAAACCTACGCTTGGTGGCGCGCAGAGGTAGGGGGCCGGCCATGATCGCCGCTACTGCGAAGCAAGCATATGCTTGCGGAGTAATCTCACTCACCGGCCGAGCGACTTGGCTGAACCGGCGTTCCTGGCCGCACGGCCCGCTTCACATTCCAGTCGCGAGCATAAGGACTAGCGTTTATGAGCCAACCTGATTTCAGTCTCGTCATACCGACCCGTGAACGCGCCGCAACATTGCGCTTCTCGCTCAAAGCCTGCCTGGAGCAGGACTTCGATTCATATGAGATCGTCGTTTGCGACAATTGCAGTTCTCCGGCGACCCGCCAGGTCGTCGAAGAGATCGGCTCGCCGAAGATTATCTATCACCGCGCGCCCGAGACTTTGTGCATGCGCGATAATTACAATCTCGCGTACAGCCTCACGCGCGGCAAATATGTCACCTACATAGGCGACGACGATTCGCTCTTGCCGTTCGCTTTTTCGACGCTGCGCGGCTTATTCGCCAACCAGAATGTGAAGTCGATCAGCTGGGACAGCGCCATTTACTCCTGGCCGAACATCGCCCGCGACGATCTTGCGAATCATTTGCAGATTCCGCTCACTCGAAATGTCGAGCGGATGAATGGCCGCCAGACGATGCAGGACGTTCTGGCGGGACGCGCGCCCGCAACGCTCTTGCCCAACATCTATCACGGCTGCGTGGCGCGCGAAGTGCTTGAGCAGATCCGCGCGACCACGGGAAAAGTTTTCGATAGTTTCCACTGCGACACCTATTCCAGCTTCGCTGTTGCCTATTTGGCGGGAGAATATCTGTCGCTCTCGGCGCCGCTGTCGATCAGCGGGTTCTCCGCATCCAGCAACCACATCGCCTTTAGTTTTCTGCGCAGCAAACATCAAATCGCGCAGACATTTCGCGGCGAAAACGAGGTCGCAGGCCTGCGCCTCCATCCTTCCGTTCCCGATCTGCCTTCAGGATTCATTTGCGTTGCGGATTCTTTCCTTCGCGCCAAGGAAGACCTGTTTCCCGACGATCCGATAAGCCTCGATCGCCGGGCGATGGTGGAGAGCTTCTTGCTCGCCCCGCCGATCGACGACCTTGACGAATGGCCCTATGTGGAAGCGGAGTTGCGGCGATCCCTGTCCGACGATCCTGCGCTCGTTGCGTGGTTTCAACAGCGCATCGAGAATTTTACGCCGCGCCCGTCGCCTCGCGACAGCTATCGCCCCAATTTGGAAGGGATACACGCCCAGCGTCTGTTTCTCGACGCGAGCGGCTATGGCGTGACCGACATCGCCGGCGCGACGCGCCTGTCGTCGCGTCTGCTGGGTTATCGGGGCAAGACGCCAGAATGGATCGCCGGCCTTACGCCCGATGATTCCCGCCTACGTTCCTTCTACCGCCAAAAGCGATTGGAGATGCTTTTGAATCTCCTCAAGACGCGACGTCGGGCGGGGTCGGCGCGCCTTGAAACGCAAAGCGAGGGTTCCGCCGGCGTCAATCAGCGCTGAAGTTTGGCGCGCCAAACGCCGCCCCATGCGGCTCATCCGCTTTCACGAAGTCGCGAGGCGGCGATCAAGGCGCCGTTGCGGCGGCGATCGCTTCGCGCGGACGGCGCGATTCGACGCGCCTGCGTCTCTCTCCGGACCGGCTTCGGAAGCTGGCCAGAGAGATATTCGGCGGCGCGGAGCTGGTGACGAAGCGAGGCTGCGAAGCAGGACTGATTCGATTCCCCGTCGCAATATCTTGGCTGAAGTCGCGATTGGCGCCTCTCGGATAAGTAAGAGGCGCGAATGCGCGCCGGCGCAGAGAGGCTCCGCGCAGACCGCGCGTCGACATTGATTCGTTGCGGAGGAGCGGGCGTGCTCGCCGACGCGGCCAACCCTGAACGTGCGCGCGCAACGCGCCTTGGACAGGCGGAATCGCGAGCGTCCGAGATTTGGCCGCCTGCGCGCGCCAAGATCAACAAGTCCTTATCAAATGTTGGCGCGGAACGCGCGCGCCGTTTCGACAAATCAGCGCGACTCGCTTGCGACGTGCAGGCTTACGGCTCCGCTTTCCGTAGTCTTATTCGATATAAATCGCCGGAGACGGCCTCGGCGCATGCCTCCCTCCCAGGTAGGCAGGTCATTAAGCGTGGCAGCTAAACAATCGACATGTAACACGCTCACATGTCACTTGAGCAATGCATGCTAATTGGCTTTGCTCCAGCGTTTTCCGCGCTGGCAGCCATGCATTTTATGAGTTTTACACGCCGTGTGCTTATAGGACGGCCGCGATCTGAACGCCTGAGGATCATAGCTCGGCGGATTTTGTTCGCGAACCATATTCTCCAGCACCACGGTGCCGATCGGGCCCATATCTCCTTGCGCCATCAGCGAAGTTGGGCTCGTAACAGCCAGCGAGAGAAAGGCGGTGGAGATCAGCTTAAGTCGGTGAAATACCATTATTTTTTCCTCACATGACCGTAGAGCGCTCGAGTTGATTAGCTATGCAGCGAACGTCCATGGAATACAAGAAGAGTCTTTGGCATTCATTCAATGTTCTCCTTTTGGAGACGTTCCATAATTCTCGTCTTCACTCCAATGACGATGTCAAACCCTCGGTGGTGGAGTTTGTCCACACGTTCAAAAACCTATGTTTTTTCCATGCAGCGTCCAAAATATTTGAGATATCTCTGATATTTAGACCATGTATATTGCAGCGCATTACAATGTTGCACTTTCGCCACAGTTGTTACTAAAACTGGTTAGCGAGACATTTAGTGGCTGGACGGATCGACTGCACTTGGACAACTCTGCGCCTCGATGATCGGCGCGCTGGTCGTCGGCATTGGACAAAATCACTAGAAGGATCCTCCCCATGAAGAAGTTCTCGCTTGTGGCCATCGCCACCGTGCTCGCCGCTCCCGCCTTCGCCGATCCGATCACTGCGGTGCCGGTTGGCGTCAATACGTCCGTGTCCCAGGGCGTGAACGTCGGCAGCGTCACCAACCTCGGCCTCAACAACGTCGGCGTCGTCAATCAGAACGTCGCGGTCGGCGGCGGCATCGATCTCGCCACTGGCGCGTTCAGCCAGACCACCGCTAACTTCAACATGGACACGCACGCGTTCAGCGTCGGCAGCATCGTCGACTCCGGCAATGGCGGCGACGCCGGCGACGTCACGGTCGTTGCTGTCAGCGCGGCGGTTGCGCTGTCGGAGAATGACTCCGATCAGGCCGGTCTTGCCGGCGGCGTCGCGATCCCGGTCGCTCTCTCCGCCCAGGGCACGGCGCTGCAGGACACGGCGCCCCTCAGCATCATTCCGGTTAACGTCGGCGTCGGCGTCGGCGACAACACCACCTCGTCGACCGCGACTGTCGGCACCGTTCAGGCCAATCTGTCGTCGCAGCGTTCGACCACTGTCGCCGCTTCCCGCCAGGACGGCATCGGCAACGGCATCGACGCCAATGGCGGCAACGGCCAGGCCTTCATGATCACCATCGGCTCGAACAACACCAGCATCGACAACACCTCGGTGTCGAAGATCGAAGTCGACACCCACATCAACATCGCCGATCGTGGCGGCGTCGCTGGCGGCCTGCGCCTCGAGGACTCCTTCAACCCGATCGATATCCAGGACAATGCGGTTGCGATCAACGGCTTTGCCGCCACGCTCAACCACAACAGCATCGAAGACTAATACTGAAACGAGCGCCGGTGCGCTTCTTTAGCCAACCGGCGCTCGCGACATTCGAGGGCGGCGTGAGCAGGGCGCCTTTCAAAGGATCACTCCAATGAAGTCGAGACTGCATGCCGCCCTCATCGCGCTCATCGGGTTCTCCGTCTTTGCGGCTCCCGCCGACGCAGCCAAGAGTCACAGACAGCGACGACCTGTAGCGGTTGTGGCGGATGACAGTTCGCCGGCATGTCTCGGCGGCTATTTGGCGCAGACGGAAGCTCAGGATTACCTCAGAGACGACATCTGGGTTTTGGAGCCGGTTCCGGGCAGCGACAATCGCCCCTATCGCTTCGAGTGTCGGCAACCGGTTTTTCTCACGCGCTAGTTCTTAGCGCCGAGTCTTTAACGAGCGCCCTGGCGCGCTTGGTCATCATTGTTCGAAAGCTGGGAATAGAAGATGTCGCGAATCTCGCTTACAGCCGCAGTCTTCCTCCTGAGCGCCATGAACTCCGCCTTTGCGCAGATGGCGACGCAGAGCGCGCCTTTCAATTTCGCATATGGATTCTCCGGCGGATCGCAGTCGTCCATCGACCTCTCGCAGTCAGGCTTCGTGAACGTCTATTACGGAGTTCAGGACTCCAATCAGGCGAATCAAGCGGTGATCAACCAGAACGGGCTCAACAACTATTCGCAGATGCAGCAGGTCGGCGACTCCACGGGTGAGTTTAGCAGCAGCCCGAACCTTCGCGGCGACGGTCCGCGGTTTGGCGGACAGAATTACGCGTCCGTGACCCAGAACGGCATGGTGAACGGTTCGCAGATCACGCAAATGGGGGGCACGAATGTCGCCGCCGTTGCGCAAAACTCCGCCGTCGGCAATGGCGCCGCGCCTCGGGTGCAAATTCCGACCGACGGTCCGATCTATCAGTCCTATCAAACCGCGGAAGGTTATCTTTCGCTTTTCGCCACGGACAGCATGAGCCTGGCGATCTGGACGCCTCCAGGTCTGACGGCGACGAACAGCTTTGGACGAATGCACTGACGACGAACTTTTGACCGGATTGTCCAAAGGACTGGCTCCGTGAAAACGCGAATAAAAATCGTCGCATCATTCGCCTGCGCCGCCGGAATGGCGGGAGCGTCGGCTGTGCGCGCCCAACCGGCAAGTTTCGACAAGGGCGTCGACGCGTCGATCCTGGAAGCCACGCGCGCGATCGAAGAACTCAACGCCGCGTCAAAAAAGCGCGTGAAAGAGAAGCGTCCCGTGTATCAGCCGGTGGCGAAAGCGGCGCAGCCCGTTGTGAGAATGACGGGGCCGTGCAACCTGAACGGCAATACCCAGTTCTTCCAAATTCCCTACGTCGGCTTTTGCGGCGCGGTCCATGGATCCTTCACCGGCTTCCTGGGAAAGGACTTTGCGACCGAAGACATCGCGTTCACGACGCAGCGGCTTCCTGCGTATCGATACGGATGGAACGGCCTTGCGTTGAGCGCCGCCGTGCCGATGCTGTACTATTGGAAAAATCCGCTCGTCGGCAGGACGACGTCCGGGGCCTATACCGGCACATACAGCATGGTGAATTTTCTGGCCTTCCGGAATACGGATTACGGAACGATCTCCGTGTTCATCAACGCCGGATTGTTCGCCAGGACGGTAAAGAACTATGAAGGCGAAACGCGCATCACCCTGAACCAGATCAATGGGCATTATTGGCGGGGCGCCTTCGATCAGGCCTGGGTTCAATTCGGCGGGCTGCGCGTCGGACTGCAGCCCTCGCTCTTCAGCTTCAGCCGCACCGGCTACACCTTTATGCCCGGCTATGCGTCCTACATGACGACGCCAGCGGTTTCGTACACCCACAGAATCGACAATCTCAACATTCTGCCGAGTCTCTTTCCGCGCTTGGGCGCCTCGGTCAGCGTATCGGCTGAAGATCCGACGCTGAGGCGTTATCCGGACGGGGTTCTGTCCAGATATCCGACGGGCATGGGATACCCGGATTTTGTCGCGCAATTGCGCGTCGGCGCGCCCGCCTTCGTCCTCCACGCGTCGGGAGCTATGCACGAGATCAGGGACGTCTCCGCCAACGCCTACAATACCTTCATGCCGAAATACTCCACTTGGGGCTGGGCTGCGCAGCTTGCCGGCGAATATCGTTGGAAGTGGAGCGGGCTCCTTGGTCCGATCGGCGGCGAAATGTACGGAAAGGCCATGCTGTCGGCCACTGCGACTCAAGGCGCGCTGTCGTATCTCGGCATACCGTATATGTCGATCGACTATGTGAGCAGCTCGACTGGAACGATTCAGAGGAGCTCCGGTCAGGCGGTCATGGGATCCTACGAGCATCTCTGGACTCCCGTGTTCAAGACCTCGATCACCGGAGCGGCGTTTCAGGCCTACATGGGCTCCGCCCCGGAATTTCTCGGTTTCGGCAACGCAGCTTTCGGCTTCAATACGCAAGTCAGAGGTCAGCGCGTCGTCGGCAACGCCGAATATTGGGCCGGCGAGGGATGGGCGTTCGGATTGGAAGGCGGCTGGACATGGAGCCAGGCCAACGGCCAATACCTCTTCGGGCGCGGCATGCCGGTCGCCGTCAATTTCCCGAACGTCCTCACCTATATGCGGAAGGCCTTTTGACGCGGCCGGAGACATGTGGCGTTTCGGCCACATCGAGGATTCTATCGCAGTTCGTCGAGGTCGAAACGATCGACCGCAGCGCGCTGCAAAGCTAGGGTGACAGTAGGCAGTATCCGAACACTGAACGCTAACTTCCAGGGACCAGATCCATGAAAAAGCTGATCGCGACAATCTCCTTGTGCATGCTGGCGGCCGGACCGGCCCTCGCCGACGGTCAGAACAATCAGAACCAGAACCAGTCCCAAGCGTATGGCAACAACTATTCGACCGTCACGCAGATCGGCGTGAACAATAACGCCGCCGTCGTTCAGAACGGCTCGGTCAGCGGAAGCCTCCTCGATCTTGGTTCGGGGAACCAGAATCAGAGCAATGTGAACATCGATAAGCAAGCCTTCGCGATCGGCAGCATCATCGACTCCGAAGGCGCGACGATCAGCAAGACCGGCTCGGACAATATCTCCATTTCCAATAATTCGCAGGCCTCGATCGTCACGCCCATCCAGTAGGCGCGTCGAAACGAAGAACGGCCGAGACTCTAAAAACCCCAGCCCGCGCGGGCTGGGGTTTGCGTTTGCAACGACTTCGCCTCGGCGCGGCGGCGGCCTCGGCGACCGCCGATCAGAACGACCTGCCCCCGCGAGCGCCGGGCCCACGCGGCCTACTGGGCCTGATATTTGCCCGCTTTGAACAGTCCGGTCAGCGATTGCCCATCGGGAGACCTCATCGTTCCCTGTCCGTCCGGCTCGCCATTCTGGAATTCGCCGCGGTAGGAGGCGCCGTTGGGCAGGGTGAGAATGCCCTTGCCGTGCGGGCGTCCGTCGCGGAATTCGCCCACATATTTCTTCCCGTCCGGAAATGTGTAAGCGCCCTTGCCGATGATCCGGCCGTTGACGAATTCGCCGCTGTAGCTTTCGCCATTGGCGATCGTGAACGTGCCTTTGCCGTGACGGACGCCGTCGCGGAACTCGCCCACGTATCGTCCGCCGGACACGAAAGTGATCGCGCCGCGCCCGGTCGCTTTTCCGTCGCGGAACTCGCCCGCATAAACGTCGCCGTTTGGAAACTTCAGTCCGCCGACGCAGCGCTTCCAAGGCTTGGCCATGCTGACGTCGCAAGGCGGCAGACCGTCTCTCGGCCCCTTCTGTTCGCTTTGCGCCGCGCCGCCCGCTTTCGGCTTCACCGCAAGTTCGCCGTCAACGAAATTTCCGGAGAATTTCTTGCCGTCGGGCATGGTGACGGCGCCCTTGCCATGGGGAACGTCGCCCTCGAACTGGCCGACATAGATCTTTCCGTCAGCGGCGACCAATTTGCCCTGGCCGCTTTTTTTTCCGTCCTTGAAACCGCCGGTGTAGGACTCGCCGTCAGGATGCGTGATGGTTCCCTTGCCGTTTGGCGCGCCGTCGCGGAATTGGCCCTCGTATTTCTTGCCGTCCGTGAAGATGAGCGCGCCTTTGCCGTTGGCCTTGCCGCCCTTCATCTCTCCAATATAGCGGTTGCCGTCGGGCGCCGTTACGACGCCGAAGCACTGCTGCGAGATGTTTTCCTGGGTGCATTTTGGCAGTTTGCTTTGCGCCGACGCGGAGAGCGAAACGCCGGACGCGCCCGCGCAAAGCGCAAGCAAGAAAATGCCGCGGCGAAATTTTGAGACTGAGGCGTAAGGCATGGCGAAACCTGCGCTGGTGAGGCGACGGAACCGTCAGCCTTATAGCCTAGTCGACAATTAGAACAACGAACTTTTTCAAGGAAGAATTTGCTGAAATCGATCAGTGCGGATCGTTCCGCGATCATTCGACACGCGCCTGAACGGCGCGCCGCGGCTCACGGCGCGCCCGTGAGCTTCGTCGCCAGCAGGGCGATCGTTTTTACGTAAACCCGCGCCTGATTCCACTCGAGCAGAATCGCGAAGTTCGGCTCGCCTTCATTCCAGCCCGCGCCAGAGCGCCAGCCTTTGCCCTTGAGGAAATTCGCCGTCGAGGCGAGCGCGTCCGCCGTGGACCGTATGAGATCGCGTCTGCCGTCGCCGTCGAAATCGACGCCATATTGCAGATAGGAGGAAGGCATGAATTGCGTCTGGCCGATTTCTCCGGCCCAGTCGCCGCGCATTTGCGCCGGGGACATGTCGCCGCGCTCGACGATTCTCAGCGCGTGATTCAGCTCTTCATGAAATTGCGCGGAGCGCCTGCAGTCATAGGCGAGCGTCGCGAGCGCCTGCATCGTCCTGAAGCGCCCATTGTCGGCGCCAAAGCCCGTTTCCAGACCCCAAATCGCCACGAGCACCGCTCCGGGAACGCCATAGCGCGCCTCGATCCGTGCGAGCAGGGCCGCGTGCCGCTGAAGCAGCGCCCGCGCCTTGTTCAAGCGCGCGGGCGTCACCAGACGACTCGAAAACTTCTCGAAACTTAGGTGAAAAATCCTCTGTCCGCGGTCGCGGCCAATCACCGCGTGATCATAGGTTACGCCAGTCAGCGCGGCGTCGAGCGTCCGTTGCGAAACTCCTTGCGCCGCGGCGTCGCGTTTCACCTCATCGAGCCATTGGCGAAAACCGGCCTCCGACGATCCGCAGGGCGCGGCGCGCGCCGATCCGGCGCAAGCGCCCAAAGTCAACGCGCTTGCCGCAAGCAACGCGCTCCACGCCTTGGCGCTTATCGACAGCCGGTTCATGGCCGGCAGTTTACTGGGCCTGCGCAGGCGCCGCAATGAAGCTGCGCGCAAGAAACGCCGTTCGGGCGGACGCGCCGGACGTCATCGTTGATCAGCGCCCGACGACCTTGGCGGAATGCGCCGCCAGCGCCGGCATGCCTCAAGCGAAGAACGAAATCAGCGGCGCTTTGCCCTGAACTGGCGTTTGCAGGCGCTTGACAGCTCGTTCATATGCGCGCGCAGGCATTTTTCGACGGCGATCGCATCGGGCTCTTCCGCCGCGCAGAACTTGTGGGAGTCGCGCTCGCAGGCCGCGCGCTGCTTGTCCATCGTCCGGGCTGTCGCGGGATTGAATGCGGCGAGGCCAATAAAGGCCGCAAGAAGGAAAATCAGCTTGCTCATAGATCGACTCTTTGCTGTTGGCGCTTGACCGCCGCGGTTCAAGAGCGGCGCGGCCAAAGCGACAAGTGTAGCGGCTCCAGCCGATATCAAGGGCGTCGAGGCGAGGGCGTCGCAGGACCCGCGCCGCCTGCGCAGGGACGCTGAGGCGAGTCGTCGTTCAGGCGGGCCTGTCGATGATCGGCATCTCAGGCGTAACGTCCGGCGCGATCAGCCGCGCGCCGGTGCAGGCGACGATATCCGTGACGCTGACGCCGGGCGCGCGTTCGCGGAGCGCCAACCCTTCATCCGTCGGCTCGATGACCGCGAGCTCAGTCACAATAAGGCTGACGCGCCGCGCCGCCGTCGGCGGCAAGGTGAGCGTTTCGACGATCTTCGGTTCGCTCTTCGCGGCGTGCTGCATCGCCACGATGACGCGTTTCGCGCCCGCGACGAGGTCCATGGCGCCGCCCATTCCCGGCGTAAACTTTCCCGGAACCATCCAGCTGGCGAGACGCCCCGCGGCGTCGACCTGCAACCCGCCGAGCACCGCCAGGTCGACATGGCCGCCTCGAATCAGCGCGAAGCTCGTCGCGCTGTCGAAGCTCGCGGCGCCCGGCAACGACATGATGAATCCGCCGCCGGCGTCAATGAGATCGCGATTCTCCATTCCGTCCGGCGGCGGCGCGCTGAAGCCGATAAGACCATTTTCGCTCTGCATGGCGACGGACAATCCCTTCGGGATGAACCGCGCCACGAAGGTCGGCAGGCCGATCCCGAGATTGACGAGCATGCCGTCGCGCAGCTCCAGGGCGACGCGGCGCGCGATGAGCTCCTTGGCGTCCATCAGCGCGCCCTGCCCACGATGTGCGTGACGAGCACGCCCGGCGTGCGCACCGCGTCGGGCGGAATGACTCCAACCGGCACGATTTCGTCAGGTTCCGCGATGACGCAATCGGCGGCGAACGCCATGACCGGGTTGAAATTGGCCGCCGTCAGCCGATAGGTCAGATTGCCGTAGTAGTCGGACTCATGCGCGCGCAGCAGGGCGAAATCCGCCCGCAGCGGCTTTTCGATGAGAAAGCTTGCGCCGTCGATCTCAACCAGTTGCTTGCCTTGCGCGACGACCGTTCCCACGCCGGTCGGCGTCAGGACGCCGCCGAGCCCCGCGCCGCCGGCGCGAATCCGTTCGGCGAGCGTGCCTTGCGGTATGAGCTCCACTTCGATCGCGCCGGCGCTCATCAACCGCTGCGTGGTCGGATTGGTGCCGATGTGCGAGACCTCCACGCGCGCAACGCATCCCGCTTCGATCAGCTTGCCGACGCCGACGGTCGGATAGGCCGTGTCGTTGCCGATAATCGTCAACGCGCGCGCGCCACGCGCGACGAGCGCGTCGATCAACCGATCAGGCGAGCCGACGCCCAGAAACCCGCCGATCATGACGCGCGCTCCGTCGGGAACGAGTTCGGCTGCGGCTTCGACGGCGATCGCGTTTTTTCTCATCTCGCTGAACCCTGGTTATCGTGTGGGCTTGTCGAGATAATGCGTTTCGGAAACGTCGCGCAAACGCGCCGCCGCCGTTTCCGGCGTGATGTCGCGCTGGGGTTCGCCAAGCATCTCGAATCCGACCATGAATTTCCGCACGGTGGCCGAACGCAGCAGCGGCGGATAGAAATGCGCGTGAAAATGCCAGTTGGCGTGCGGCGCGCCGTCGGTCGGGCGCTGATGGAATCCCATCGAATAGGGAAAGTCCGTTTCAAAAAGATTTTCGTAGCGAATGGTTAGGCGCTTAAGGATGTCGGCAAGCGCCCTCGCCTCGCAGCCGGTCAATTCGTCAAACGCGCCGATATGCCGCGTCGCGATCACCATGGTTTCAAACGGCCAAATCGCCCAGAACGGCACGAGCGCAACGAAATGATCGTTGCCGCAAATGATTCGCTCGCCGAGGCTTCGCTCCAGCGCCAGATAGTCGCACAGGAGACAAGAGCCGGTCTGCTCCAGATATGTGCGCTGGCGCGCCGATTCCTTGGCGGCTTCGTTCGGAATGCTGTGCGTCGCCCAGATCTGGCAGTGCGGATGCGGATTGCTCGCGCCCATCGCCGCGCCGCGATTTTCGAAAATCTGCACGTAGTTGATCGCATCCAAGGCGCCGAGCCGCACCGTCTCGTCGCGCCATGCCTCGACGACGCGAGTGATCTCTGGGACGCTCATGTGCGGCAAGGTCAGATCGTGGCGCTCGGAAAAGCACAGCACGCGGCAGCGGCCGGGCTCGCCCCGCGCAATCAGCAGTCCGTTCCGAGCGAAGTCCTCCTCGGGACCTTGCGCCGTCAGCGCCGCGAAATCATTGTCGAACGCGAAAACGCCTTCATAATTGGGATTTCGCGCGCCATTCGCCCGCGCGTTTCCAGGACACAGATAGCAGGTCGGATCGTATCGAGGTCGTTCTGGAGCGTGGGTTTTTTCGACCTGGCCTTGCCATGGCCGGCTGGTCCGATGCGGCGAGACGAGCACCCACTCGCCCGTGAGCTGATTGAGTCGGCGATGCGAAGCGCTGTTCAGCAGGGACACGAGCGGCTCCTAATCGCCGACAGGGCCCGCGCCGGGACCAGGCAGGCAGGTGAGGATGGGCGGCGTCACGCCGGTCGCCGCGCGATATCTGTCAGCCATCGCCTGCGCGAAAGCTTCCGCATGTTGCGCCTCAACCAGATTGATGGTGCAGCCGCCAAATCCGCCGCCCATCATCCGCGCGCCATAGACGCCCGGAAGGCTGCGGGCGATCTCGACCATGAGATCAAGCTCGGCGCAGCTCACTTCATAGTCGTCGCTCAGACTTTCGTGCGAAAGATACATGAGACGGCCGCATTCCTGAAGGTCTCCCGCGTCCAGCGCCGCGGCGGCGCGCAACGTCCGGTCGATCTCGCCGACGACGTGCCGCGCGCGGCGAAAGACGAGTTCGGACATCGCATCGGCGTGGCGCATCAATTGGGCGAATGTCACGTCCCGCAACGCCGCTATTCCATCGATCCGCGTCGATAGAACCGCGACCGCGCGCTCGCAGTCCGCGCGACGCAAATTATATTCATCGCTCGCGAGCTGGTGGCGCACCATCGTGTCGCAAAGGACAAGACGCGCGTTCGGATCGATCGAAACTTTGCGCGAAACGAGACTGCGGCAGTCGAGCAGCAGCGCGCTCCCGGCGACGGCGCAGCACGATATGTACTGGTCCATAATGCCGCAGCGAACGCCCACAAACTGATTTTCGGCGCGCTGACAGATTTTGGCGAGTTCGACTCTGTCGACATCGCCGCCGGAAATCGTCACAAGCGCGAAGCCCGCGGCGACTTCGAACGCCGCCGAGGCCGAAAGTCCGGCGCCGATGGGCAAATTTCCGTCGAGGACGAGATCGGCGCCGCTGAGTTCATAGCCGGCGCGTTCTAGAAAGATCGCGACGCCACGCACATAATCGGTCCAATCGCCGCGCGGCTGTGCGTTCGCATCGTCGAGATCGAATTCGACGACTTCGTCCATGATCAGCGAGCCTATGCGCAAACGCCGGTCGAAGCGCGGCGCAATGGCGGCCCAGATCGAGAGATCAAGCGCCGCCGGCATGACAAAGCCGTCGTTGTAATCGGTATGCTCGCCAATGAGATTGATGCGGCCCGGCGCCCGAAAAAGGCGCGGCTCGCGCTCGAAATTGCGGCGGAAGGCGGCAATCAGATCTTGCTCGATCCTCGACTCCATTCCAGCCACAGTCCCATTGTCATCAAATCGTCAAGGCGACGCCGCATCGGATCGGCGGTAGAGGATCAAATGATAGTCCGCGCATGACACGTCAACGCCTTGGCGTTTGCTACTATCCTGAACATTGGCCGCAGTCACGCTGGAGCGACGACGCGGCCATGATGAAGGAGATAGGTCTTTCCCTTGTTCGGATTGGCGAATTCGCCTGGTCGCGGCTGGAGCCGAACGCGGGCGCCTATCGTTTCGAATGGCTGGGCGACGCCATCGATACGCTACATCGCGCCGGCCTCAAAGTCGTGCTTGGCGCGCCGACGGCGACGCCGCCCAAATGGCTCGTCGACAAGATGCCGGAGATGGCGGCGCTCGACGCCGATGGGCGGCCGCGCAAATTCGGTTCGCGCCGGCATTATTGTTTCAGCCACGAAGGCTACGCTCAAGAATGCGAGCGCATCGTCGAGCGTTTGGCGAGAGCCTTCGGCGGCCATCCCGCAGTCGTGGCGTGGCAGACCGACAATGAATTTGGCTGCCACGACACTGTGCTGAGCTATTCGCCGGCCGCGCTGCAGGCGTTTCGGCGATGGTGCGAGGCTAAATATCGCTCGATCGAGACGCTGAACACCGCCTGGGGCAATGTCTTCTGGTCGATGGAATATCGAAGCTTCGACGCGATCGAGCTGCCGAATCTGACCGTCACCGAAGCCAATCCGTCGCATCTGATGGATTTTCAGCGTTTCTCGTCCGATCAGGTCGTCGCCTTCAACCGGCGCCAAGCGCAGATCATCCGGCGTCATGCGCCGGGCGCGACGATCCTCCATAATTTCATGGGCGCGTTCGTCGACTTTGATCACTATGCGCTGTCGGATGATCTCGATATCGCCGCATGGGACAGCTATCCGCTCGGCTTTCTCGAACGTTCGTCTCACGACGACGATTTCAAGCTGCGCTACATGCGCGTCGGCGATCCTGACTTTCAGGCCTTTCATCATGATCTCTACCGCGCGTGCGGGCGCGGCCGATGGCAGGTGATGGAGCAGCAGCCGGGCGCCGTGAATTGGGCGCCGTGGAATCCAGCCCCCGCGAAAGGCGCCGTGCGGCTCTGGACCTTCGAGGCTTTCGCCGCCGGCGCCGAGGCGGTGAGTTATTTTCGCTGGCGGCAGGCGCCTTTCGCGCAAGAGCAGATGCATGAAGCGCTGCTGCTGCCGAACGCCGCGCCGAACGAAGCCTATGATGACGTCGCGCGCATGTCGAAGGAGCTCGCCATGCTCGATGCGCGCGTCGAAACGGCGCGCGCGCCAGTGGCGCTGATCTTCGACTATGAGAGCGCCTGGGCGTGGCGCATCCAGCCGCAAGGCCAGGACTTCTCCTATTTCGATCTCGTCATGTGCTTCTATCGGGCGCTGCGGCGCGCGGGGCTTTCCGTCGACGTCATTCCGCCGACCGCGGCGGCGATCGCCGATCGAAGGCTGATCATTGCCCCCGCGCTTTTTGCGCCGTCTGACAACTTCGCAGAGGCGCTGGCGAAAAGCGGCGCGAGCATCCTGCTCGGTCCGCGCACGGGATCGAAGACGGCCGATTTTCAAATACCGGCGGATCTCCCTCCCGGCGTTTTGCGACGCATCATCGACATTCGCGTCAGACGTGTCGAAAGCCTTCGGCCCGGCGCAAGAGTTCCGGTCTCCGCACAAGGCGCTTTCGTGCGTTGGCGAGAATTTTTAACTCTCGGCGAGAGCGTCGCGCCCGAGTTCACATCGGAAGACGGCGAGACGGCGCTCGCGCGGTCCGACAATGTCTTTTATCTCGCCGGTTGGCCGGACGAAGAATTGCTGACAAGCGTCTTGCGGCGGGTTTTCGTTGTCGCCGGCATATCGACGCTCGCCTTACCGGAGGACATCCGCGTCCGCGACAATGGGGCGATGCGCTACATCTTCAACTACGGCGCCACGACGACGGATATTTCGGCGCTCATCGGCGACGAAACTCTATCGCTGGGCGAGCGCCTTCTCGAACCCTGCGGCGTCGCGGCCTTCAGGCGTCGCGGCTGATCGCCGCACGCTTCAAACGCGCTGCTCAGAACACCAGCCAAGAAGCGACGACGAAATAAGTCATGAGCGAAAAAGTGTCCTGCACCACGGTCGCGACCGGGCCGGAGCCGAGCGCCGCGTCATAGCCGAGTCTTGCGAACAGCCAAGGCATTAAAAATCCGAACGCCGTCGCGATGGTGCTCGCGACCGCAAGCGAAATTCCCACGGTCGCGGCGAGGCCGACGCTCGAAAAGAAAAACCAGACGATGGGGAAAGCGAGACAGCCGAGCATCGCGCCGAGCAACGCCCCGGTGCCGAGCTCCCCGGCGAAGAGTGGCAGCAGGGCCGAATCGGTCAGGGACAGGCCGCGCACGACCACGACTTCCGACTGCGTGCCGACCGAATCCGCGAGATAGACGATCGCGGGGATAAAGAAGGCGACAGCGATATGCGCGCTGAGCGCAGTTTCGAAGCGCGACATCATGGCTGTCGCCGCCGCGCTGCCGGCCATGCCGACAAGCAGCCAGGGCAATCGATACAGCGCGCGACGGTGCGGCGCGGCGGTCAACGCGTCTCTTGCGGCCTCCGACTTGCCGAGGATGCCCACCATGTGATGCAGATCCTCAAGATGCTCGTCGCGCAGAATCGTCATGAGCGCGCGCGCCGGCACGGCGCCGAGGAATCTTCCTTCGGCGTCGCAGACGGCCAAGATCGACAGTCCCGAGTGAATGGCGAGGCTCGCCGCAGCTTCGCGATCCGCGCCGAGCGGGACGCTGTAGGCTTCGGCCGTTCGGGCGATGTCATGCAGCGGCGTCGTCTCCGGCGCCCCAAGCAGATCGCGTATGGCGACGACGCCAATGAGGCGGCCGTCTTGGGCCAGCACAAAAACATGCGAGGCGTCGTCGAAACGCTGGCCGATCAACCGCGCCCGCGCCTCGCCGGCGCTCTCCCGCGAGCGGGCCACAGGCACGGACGTCACGAGATAGCGCCCCACGGTCTGGCCGTTCGTCGCCACTGGAGGCAGGCGGTCTAGCGTCGAGATGCCGGGCGTTGCGGTCATGGCTTCCATGATGTTCTGAGAAAAAGAGCGGCGTCCGCGCCGAATGAGCCGCGGGCAGCCGCAGCTCATAGGAACGCGCCACGTTACAGTTATGTGACCGCGTTCGCGCGCTTTTTTCGCGAGCGCGTCGATTGTTGCCGATAGCATGTCTTGATAGAATTTCCTGGCCGTCGTCGCTTGGCCCTGGCGGCCCTCAGCGAATCGGACCGGAGTCGATGTGATGAAACCCTTTGGATTTGCGTTGGGCGCGTTGACCGGCGCCGCCGCGGTTTTGCTTCTCAACCGTCAGGGAACGCAGCGCATGCGCCCAATCGCCAAGGCGGCGATGAAGGCCGCGGTGATGGCCTACCACGAAGCGCGCGTGCAGGGCGCTGAACTCGCCGAAGCCGCCGAAGATCTCTTCGCCGAAGCCAAGGCCGAGGCCGTGGCCGATATTTTCGCTGCAGCGATGGCCGCCGCGCAGACCAAGGCTGCCCAAGCGAAGACCGAAACGAAGCCGGAAGCGACGTCAAAGCCCGAAAGCGCAGAGAATCCCGCGCCGCGGGCCGCAAGCGAGAGCGCGTAAATGAACGATGCAATCCTGCCCCTGGCGCAGGTGGCCCACGCCATGCCCGGCCGCGCGCGGCTGCGCGTCGCCGACCGCCGCGGCGACGCCGCTTATTTCGCTTCGGTCTCCAAGGGACTGTCGGCGATCGCCGGCGTTCGCAACGTCGAAGTGGCGCCGCTGACGGGCAGCGTGCTCATTCAGCACAGCGGACCCTTGGCGCGCATCGGCGTCGCGGCGCAGGAGGCGCGGCTCTTTGTCTTCGGCGAAGCGCCTCACGCCGCACGCGAGGCGCCGGCGGTCTCGATCGACCCGAAAATCGTCGCGGCGCTGGCGCTCTTTGCAGCGGCGCTGTGGCAAATGTCGAAGGAGAGCGTTTTGCCGCCGGCGATCACCCTGCTTTGGTACGCCACACGGCTCGGCGGCGTTTGGTCGCTGGACGGCGACGGCGATAGCGGCGAGTAGGCCTAACCCTTAAGCGCCTCAGCGACGTCGGTCGCTTCCCACGGGAGGTCGAGATCGGCGCGGCCGAAATGTCCGTAGGTCGCGAGCGGCAGATAGAAGCCGGCCGGGCCGCACATCTGGGGCGCGGCGCGCAAGCCGAAGCGGCGGACGATCGAGGCAGGTCGGAACTCCAGCAGCGCGGCGAGGCGTCTGGCGATTTTCTCATCGGCGAGATAGCCGGTGCTGAAGGTCTCGACCGAGAGACTGATGGGCTCCGCCTGCCCCGCCGCGTAAGCCAGATGGACTTCGCAGCGCTCGGCGAGGCCCGCCGCGACGATGTTCTTGGCGGCGTGCCGCGCCGCATAGGCGCCGGCGCGTTCGATGCGCGAAGGGTCCTTGCCTGACAGCGCCGAGCCGCTCTGGCGCGCGATCTCGCCATAGGCGTCGATGCCGTTCTTGCGTCCGGTCAGACCGGCGTGGCGCGCCGGTCCGCCGATTTCAAAGGGTTCGCCGGCGTTGACGTGAACCGTGGTGCGCACGTCCGGCCTCATGTCGCCCGCGGAAAGCGCGTCGAGCGCGATCGCGCGCAGCCGGTCGAACTTGTCGTCATCCATCGCCGCGCCGTCAAAGGCGACGGTCAGCGACACGCCGTGGATGCGCGCGGGACGACCTTCGCGATATTCGATCGAGACTTGCGTCTTGGCGTCGGGCGAGAGCGATGAAAATCCGTCGCGCCGAGCGGCGTCGAGGGCGCGGGCGACCCTATGCGCGAGGCTGATCGGCGCCGGCATGAATTCGGGCGTGTCGCGACAGGCGTAGCCGAAAACATTGGCCTGCTCATGCGCGACGCGCCTGCCGATCGCCGCGTCGTCGTCGAGTTCTTGGAGAGGCGGCTCGCGCGCCTCGAGCGGCAATTCCATGAAGCTCGTCAGTATCGAGCAATTGCGCGCGTCGAAGCTCCCGGCGGCGTAGCCGGCCTCCTGCATGACCGTGCGCGCGAGCGCCGGCAAATCGACGAGCGCGTCGGCGGCGTATCGCGCGGCGAGAAAGACGACGCCCGTCGCCAGGGCGCATTCCACAGTCGCGCGCGCGCGATCGTCTTCACGCAGGAGCGCATCAATGGCCGCATCGCTGATCTGATCGCAGAGCTTGTCGGGGTGCCCCGGAGTCACCGACTCCGACGTGAAGATCATGTCAGGCGACATGGCTTTCTCCATTGCCGCGCGGCGGCGTCTCTTCACGATCGGCGATTCTGCCGATGATGTCGTTGGCGAGCGAACTGCCGAGCGCGACGGCGCCGATCCGCACCAGATCGCCGGCGCCCAGCGGCGACAGGCCGAGAATTCGCCGGGCCAATGGAAAGAGTTGCACGCCCGCCTGCAGCAGCAGGGTCGCGCCGACGGCGCCATAAAGCGTCGAATTGGGCGCCCTGCCGATCTCGGAGCTTAACCCCCGCAACTCGGAACGACAGGACAGGCTGTGGAGCAGCTGGCCGCAGGTGAGGCCGTGAAAGGTGACGGTGCTGGCGCGCGCGCCGCCCGCGCCGCCGCCGAGGCTGAAATAGCCGATCAGCGCGGCGACGCCCATCACCGATCCCTCGCGCAGAACGCGCCTGAAATCGGAGGCGGCGAGAATCGGCGCTTTCGGATCATGCGGCGGCCTGTCGAGCACGCCGAGCTCCGGCGGCTCAAGCCCCAGCGCGATCGCCGGCAGCGCGTCGGTCGCCAGATTGAGCCAGAGCAGTTGCATCGGCGTCAACGGCTCGCCGCCGACAAGCGCGGCGCCAAGCATGGCGATGGTCTCGGACGCGTTGGTCGATATGAGATAGCGCAGCACCTTGCGGATATTCGCGTAAGTGGCGCGACCGAGTCTGATGGCCTCGACGACGCCATCCATGTCGTCGGTCGCGAGCACGATGTCGGCGACCTGACGGGCGACGTCGCCGCCTTCTCCGCCCATGGCGATTCCGACGTCGGCGGCGCGCAGGGCGGGGCCGTCGTTGACGCCGTCGCCGGTCATCGCGACGATATGGCCGTGGCCTTGCAGCGCCTTGACGATGTTGAGCTTGTCGACGGGGCTGACGCGCGCGAAGACATGCGGCTGCCTCGCCAGCGCCTCCAGCATCTCGGGCCGCATCTTCGCCATCTGCCCGGCTTCGAGCACGCGCAGCTCGCCGCCGTGATTGAGATCGAGGCGCCGCGCGATGGCGAAGGCGGTCGCGCTTTGATCGCCGGTGATCATGACCGTGCGCACGCCCGCGCGATGCAGCTGCTCGAGCGCCGGGCCGACGCTGGCGCGAATAGGATTCGCCATGCCGGCGAGACCGAGCCACACGAGATCATGCTCGTCACGGGGATCGCCGCCGGCTTCGCCGACCGCGACGCCGAGAACGCGCAGCGCATCGCCGGCCATGCGTTCATTGGCCTTGAGAATGGCGGTCCGCGCCGGGCCGTCGAGCGGCGCGGCGCCGTCGGCCGTGCGGCGGGCCGCGCAACGCGCCAGCACCTCGACCGGATCGCCTTTGACGCAGAGCATGCGCCCGCCGCCGGCCGCTTCGTGGAGCGTGCTCATGCGCTTGCGGCCCTCGCCGCGCGCCACGCTCGTCAGCGCCGGGGCAGATCGCCGAAGCGCGATGGGATCGACGCCCATCGCCACGCCCGCCTCGATCAGCGCGGTTTCGGTCGGCGTGCCGTCGATCTCCCAACCTTTCGCTGCGGGCGCGACGGCGGCGTCGCTGCACAGCGTCGCGGCTTCGAAGAGGCGACGCGCAATAGCGACCGTCGCGGCGTCGGCATCGACGCCGTCGCGCAATAATCGCCCGTCCTGCAGCTCAAACGCGCCACTGTCGACGTGAACGCGCGCCGCCGCCATGCGGTTTTCGGTGAGCGTGCCGGTCTTATCGAGTCCGATCGTTTCGATCGCCCCAAGCGTCTCGACGGCGTCGATCTTGCGCACCAGCACCTTGCGCCTGCGCATGTCCTGCACGCCCAAGGCGAGCGTCGTGGTCGCGACGGCGGGCAGCCCCTCGGGAATGGCCGCCACCGCGAGCGAGATCGCGCTGCGCAAAGTGGGGATAAGGCCATGGCCGCGCAGAAGACCAAGAGCGAAGACGCACGCGCAAATGGCGCCATTGACGATGACAAGTTCGCGCTCGACGTCGCCAAGTTCGCGCTGGATGGGAGTCTGGGGCCGCTGCAGCGCGCCGAGCAATTGCTGCACGCGGCCGATCTCGGTCTGCGCGCCGATGGCGGTGATAATGGCTGCGCCGGATCCGCCGGTCACCGCCGTGCCGCGAAACACCATATTGCGACGATCCGGGACTCCCGTGTCCGGCGATAAGACGATCCTTGCGTCTTTGGGGGCCGGTTGCGCCTCGCCGGTGAGCGGCGATTCATTCACCGTCAGATCGTCGCTGGCGATCAGCCGCGCATCCGCCGGCACGAAGGCGCCGCGCTCGATCAGCAGGAGGTCGCCCGGCGCCAGATCGCGCGCGTCGACCCTCAATCGTGCGCCATTGCGGATCACGGCGGCGTCCGATAGCTCGTCCGAGGCAAGGCCCGAAATCGTGCGGTCCGCCTGACGCTCGGTGGCCGCGGCGATGCCGGCGTTGATCAACACCACCGCGGCGATCATCACCGCGTCGGCGACGCCGCCGGTGGCCAGCGACACCACCGCCGATGCGCCGAGCAAAACGATCGGCAGACTGGTCAATTGCTCGGCGAAAATGATCGCAGCCGAGCGCGGCTCGGCGCGGCGGAGTTCGTTGCGTCCCCATCTTTGCAGTCGTTCCGACGCGTCCTCTGTCGTCAAGCCTCGACGGACGTCGGTCTCCAACCGCGTCGCGAGCGCATCGATCGCCTCGGCGTGCGCGGCGCTTTCCGGCGCGAGCGACGCGCCGTCGCCGACGTCCCATGCCGGCTCTTCGGCGACCGCCGCTTCGAGCGCCTGCATCAGCCGCGCGCTTGTGAGAGGCTGCTGAAATTCGATGAGAGTCGAACCCGTCAACTCGCTGGAGCGAACGAAAAGGACGCCGGGCAGGCGTCGAAGCCGTTCCTCGACGGCCCGCGCGAGCGCTGCGCGGCCGCGCAGACCCATATGGCGGATCCGCGCGCGGCCGCAACACGCGTCATGAATAAGCTCGGCGCCAAATTGCGCACAGGACTCAACGCCGAAGCGACGCGAATCTACGGGCGCGTTCTTTGAGTCCGCTTCAGGCAGGATCATGGAGCACATTGTCTGGCGCGCATCGAAGCCCGCTTTTCACGACCGCTCGATGACATTTCTCAGCCCTGCGAATCGCTTCCGCAAACCCGCTGTTCTGAAGTCATGTCTTCGGCGGCCGACCGCAAACGGCGACGCGCAATGGGCGCACTCCGCAATGTTCGAGATCGCTACTATAGTTGCGCGCAAGGGATAGACGCAACCGCACGCCCTGCGCCGCCAATTCGACCGCCGGCGGAACCTTAGCGAAGGTTCGGCGTTCCCCCACGACGGCAGGATTGAGTCGCGCCTTTGTCAATTTGCAAATCTGCTAATGTTTTCAGTTTCGTCGATTCGGGTGGGAGCGAGCGATGGTCTTGAGAGAGCTGCGCGCGGCGAGCTTCGCCGCAACTGCGTCCGCCGCCGCGCCGCTCAACTCTCTTCGCACCGTCGATAACGCCATTCTAGCCGCCGAGGTGACGCGGGCGTATAACGCCATTGCGGCGGACTTCTTTCTCATGCGCAATTCAAAAATCGCTTTCTCGAGGGGAGGACAATCATGACAAAGAGACGGAGCGCGTCTGTCGCAGCCGCCGCCATGCTTTTGGCCGTGTCGACACATCCGCGCCAAGGCGCCCGCGCCGAACAGGCGGCGGCCGCCGTCGCGACGCCGCCCCCGCTCACCAAATTCGAAAAGGCGCCTCCGGGCGAAGCCGAGCAGATTGCGCAAATCATCGCGCTCACCACGCAGCTTCTGGAGATGCGCTATCCTGAAGGCATGGCGCGGCGAGGCGTGCATCCGAAGGATCACGGCTGCGTCAAAGCGACATTCACCGTCAATTCCGACATTCCGGAAAATTTTCGGGTTGGCGTATTCGCCACGCCCGGCAAAAAATATCCGGCCTGGATTCGCTTCTCCAACGCCACGCCCTTTCTCGCGCCCGATCTCGGCAAGGGCGGTCCCGACAGTCGCGGCATGGCGATCAAGCTGATCGGCGTCGAAGGAGAGACGCTGCTGAACGAACCGGGCGCGAAGACGCAGGATTTTCTGCTGATCAATCTTCCGGCTTTCGCTTTCCCCAACGTTTCGGAATATTTGGAAGTCACGAAAATCCAGCTGGCGAACAATGATGATATTCGGCCTTTCTTCGCCAATATGACGCCCGAGAAGCAGAAGACCGCGGCCGTCGTCACAAAGATCAAGCAAACCAATGTCGGCAATCCGCTCGAGAGTCCCTATTTCTCCGCCGCGCCATTTCTTTATGGCTCCGACAGGGTCGCGAAATTCAGCGTGACGCCGAGAAGCGCGGAAAAAACGCCCGTGCCGGCAAATCCAACCACGAATTATCTGCGCGAGGCGATGAAGAAGAGCCTCGACCCCGCCAATGGCAAGCCGGCCGTCTTCGATTTCAAAGTCCAGCTGCGCAATGACGAGTCGCTGCCGATCGAAGACGCGACCGCCGAATGGTCGGAGACGACCGCGCCGCAGCAAAATGTCGCGACGATCGAGATCGGTCAGCAAGATTTCGACAATGCGTTTCAGGTGACGGAATGCGAGCATATGGCGTTCACGCCCTGGCACGGGCTCACGGCGCATCGACCGATCGGCGGCATCAATCGGCTGCGTCGCGACGTTTACATCGCCTCTTCGACGTTCCGGTCCCAGCCCAAAGAGCCGACGGGATTCCCAAAATGGCCGTGGTGACGCGTCTCACAAGCGCGATCGCGCGCATTTCGTTCGTCGCAGGCTTGGCGCTGGCGTCGCACGCCTGCCTGCACGCGCCGGCTTGCGCGCAAACGACGCCTTCCGGCGGCGAGTGGCGCGCCGAGCAAGAAAGACGGTTGAAGGCGCTTGACGCCTATATCAGCCGCAAGCCGGTCGCCTATCGTTGGTTCGCGGATTTTCCCTTCGGCCTGACGGATGGCGCGCCCTTCATCCTTCTGAAGCTGCTGCCGAAGCTCGCGCCGGAAGAATGGGGAAGCGGGAATAATTTTCTCGACGTCGCCGGCCTCTTCATCGATGAGCGCGATCCCACCTACCCGATCGCGCGCGGCTTCGGCTGGACCGGATTGGCGCGCCAGGACGCGAACGGCGCGCTCGACTACGCGGCGTTGAGTTGCGGCGCCTGCCATATCGGCCGCGTGCGTCTCGACGACGGCAGTTTTCGCTATCTCGACGGCGGCGTGAACGCGCAGTTCAACCTCGTGCAATATCGCGTCAGAGTCAGAAACACGATCGAGAAGATCACCGCCGGCGCGACGACGCCAGAGGAGAAGATCGAACGCGCCACTCGAGCCGTTCTCACAGCGCTCGACAAGGCGCACGCCCAAGACAGAAATTACTTCTACAAGAACTACTCCTTCGCTGGACGCCGCTTCGACGCCGCCTATGAGACGCGTCAGATCGAGCTCTTCATGCAGGACGCCCCGGCGATCGTCGGCAAATATCTGACGCGCGCCGGACTGGAATATGTCTCGCTGCTCGACCTCGTCTACAAGAACTATAAGGGCTTCGAGGAGCAGATGACGCAAGGCTTCGGCGGCATGGCCGACGCGACCGGAGTCAGCACGTCGATGGTCTACGCCGCCGCCGAAGCGCGCGGCGAAACTCCTGATCCGAAGACAAGCCTGCCGCCGACGCCGGGGATCACCGACTTCATGGCCGTGTGGGAGCAGGAGAAGCGGCTGGCGCGCTGGTCCACGGATCACACGCAGCTCGTCGACGGCGGCGGACAATGGAACGGCAATATTCCGATACCGATCTTCCGCAACCTCGCCGCCGAACTGACGTTGGGGCTCGGAGCCGACACCGACATCCGCATCGCCGCCTTCAGCGAGGATCTGCTGCGCGACCTGCCCGCGCCCGTCTATCCCTTCCCCGTCGATCTCGCGCTCGCGAAAAAAGGCGCGGCGCTTTTTGAAGAAAATTGCGCGGCGTGTCACCGGCCGCATAACGGCAAGGTCTACGACCTCGGCACGGATCTCGGCCGCGCGCGCGTCGTCAGCGATACGATCGCGAGAAACGCCCGCGACAGCTTCACGAAGATCTGCCCGCCGGCGAGAGTGGTCGAGATGCCGCCCGCGGGCGACCGGATCGCGCCCTGCGCGAAGTTCGAAGGGGTCTCGCTGGAGAACCGCGCCGACGTCGCCATGGCCGATCCGAAGGCGCATGAGGGCTATAACGCGCTGCCGCTTGGGGGCGTGTGGGCGCAGGCGCCCTATCTGCACAATGGCTCGGTGCCGACGCTCTATCATCTCCTCGTCCCGCGCGAGCGCCCGGCCGTCTTCGTCAAGAGCCGACTAGACTACGACAAGAAGCTCGTCGGCTTTGCCTGGGAGCCCGCGCAGACGCTCTCGCGCGAGGGCTATCGTTTCGACGCCACGTCCTTTCCGGCGCTCTCCAACAAGGGGCACGACAAGGACGTCGTCGAGGACGGCAAGACGCTGAAGCTCGATTGGTCGGACGACGTCGCCGGCGCCATGGCGCTCGTCGAATATCTGAAGACGAAGTGACATTCGAAGCCAGGCGAGCGCCGACCGTCCTGCAGCCGTCATGCCCGGCCTTGTGCCGGGCATCCACGCCGAGACATCGCGAAATGTTTCGCGCCGAGATGGCATGTCCGGCTGATGTTCTCACATTTGCAGCGCGTCGTCGCGTGGATGGCCGCGACAAACGCGGCCATGACGCGGTGAGTGACAGCTTGCGCCTAACTCAGCCTGTAGCGCTCAAGCGCTGCGCAACTCCGAAAGGATACGCTTTAATAATTTTCGATCGGAAACGTTCTACTGCAGGATATATTCCTTTTTTATAATTCTGTTTAAAATTGAATATGGTAACTCACACTGACACATGCACTGCCCAAACCCGCCGAAGGCATAATCTCCATAATCAACCATTGCAGACGAAATGGTAAAACTCCAGTTTGCCAGTTCGCGGGTTCTGTTTGAAACCTCTCCTCGTTCGTCGTCGCTTAAATTCTTTTTTAATAATAATTTTTCTCCCATGGAGTCACGTTCATCTTTTTGCTCTTTTACTTGTGGCGCGCAGAGCTGCAATATCTGCTTTGCGCCGGCCTCATCAAATAAATCATCAAAATTTAAAACACGCCCTGAATTAACATCAAATGCCTTGTTTACTGAATAGCGGAACGGATGGGCTTGACCGACAACGTTTTCATATACGACCCCAATAGACGCAATATTCGCAGAGAGATAATTTAACTGCACCGACAGGTCCACAAAAAACTCGTGCCCCTCCAATGTAGAGGCTTTGTTATTCTCCAGTTTTGAGTCGTCGATCGCTGATTGTATGTGTTCATCGATAAACCTGTTTGCGTCCGCCATCCACGCCGCGCCGGGACGAAAATGAAAGGCTGTAATCGTCAGTCTGGCTTGGCCCTTCGCGGCAGGAACGCGCATGAAAAAGGGCCTTCCCACAACCAAGTGGCCGCCGCTCCCTGAGGTTGCACGCCCGGCCAAATAGGTCTCCCTTTGCCTGGTGGCTTCAATCAAACACTTAATAAATGGCGCGGTCTCTCGTTGATCTTCGCATGAGTTGTTACGCCACTGGATCCATTCAGTTTGAGATTCCTTTAATGCCGACCGCTCCTTAGCTGTAAACTCTTCCCGCAAGCGATTGTATGCGAGGCCCAACAAATCATCGGCCGCGCGAGCTTCTGCATCGGCGCAAATCGCTTTATCGGCTCGGGTTTGCGCGAGCGCGCAATCAATTGCTCGGGCGGGCGCCGCCGAACAAAATAAAGAAATAGCCGAGATGCATGCGCCTATCCCCGCTGACAAATAGATTCGCTTATTACGATCCAAGATATTTTCCTTTTGAAACGCGTGGCGTCGCGCAAGGCTGCTGCGATCCTCGCTGCATAGGGCTGCACCGGCATGCGCCGCGACCAGATCTGCTGCAGCTTGTGCGCGCACGTTGATCGATGGGGGTATTCTGACCAAGAGATATATGCTGGCCGTCGCGCCCTGTCTCTCGTCCCGCCTTGACTCTCCCGCATGGCGAGTCATTATAAGAACATAACAGGAACACATGAGATGACCCATCCGCTGGCGTCGCTGCGGAAAAGCCTGGCTTGCGCCCATCCGGCCGCAACTTCCGAGACCATCGCGCTCGGGGCGGAAAGCCTCGATCGGCGGCTCGGCGGCGGGATTCTCCGCGCGGCGCTGCACGAGGCCTATGCCGGGACCGCCGCCGACGCCCCGGCGGCGACGGGCTTCGCTTTGGCGCTCGCCAGGCGCTC
The DNA here is from genome assembly GCF_000304315.1 of Methylocystis sp. SC2. NCBI lineage: Bacteria > Pseudomonadati > Pseudomonadota > Alphaproteobacteria > Hyphomicrobiales > Methylocystaceae > Methylocystis > Methylocystis hydrogenophila. The sequence goes on from NC_018485.1 coordinate 1,326,478, forward strand.
CATGGCGGGAGAGGGGAAGCCGCTGCTCTGGGCGCGCCCCGAGGCGCTGAGCGCCGAATCCGGCGCGCCCTATCCGCCGGGCCTCGCCGACATCGGCCTCGACCCCGCCGCCGTCGCCTTCATTCGCGTGCGCGACGCGAGGGAAGCGTTGCAGGCGGGCGCCGAAGCCGCACGCTGCGCCTCTGTGGGCGCAACACTGATCGAACTCTTCGGCGAAGCGCGCGCCTATGACCTCACCGCGAGCCGGCGCCTCGCTCTGGCCGCCGCCGCCGCCGGCGCGCCGATCTTCATCGCGCGCGTCGCCGCCTCCCCTGCGCCGAGCGCCGCCGCGAGCCGCTGGCTGGTGCGCGCCGCGCCTTCCCGCCCGCTCGGGGGAAACGCGCCGGGTTCTGCGGCCTTTACGGTTTTTCTGCTGCGCCAGCGCGGCGGCGCGGCGGGGCAAGAGTCGCAAGAGTGGCGTGTGGAGTGGAACCGTGACCGTGGCGCCTTCGAGGACAGAACATTCGACGCATCGTCGCTATCTGGCCCTGTGGCTTCCCTTCCTGTCGGCGGAGCGCCTGACGCAGTCGCGCCGCAACCAGTCGGACGCAAGTTCGGATGACACGCCGCTCATTCTCGTCAAGAAAGAACGCAGCGCGCTGCGCATCGACGCGCTCGATCGAAAGGCGATCGCGCTCGGCTTGACGCCGGGCATGACGCTCGCCGACGCCCGTGCGCGCGCGCCCCATCTCTCAGTCGCCCAGGCCGACGCGGACGCCGACGCGCGGCTGATGCTGCGGCTTGCCGCCTTTTGCGAACAGTTCACGCCCCTCGTGGCGCTCGATCCGCCCTGCGGCCTCATGCTCGACGCGACGGGCTGCGCGCATCTTTTCGGCGGCGAAGCGATGATGCGGACCTGCGTCCTGCAGGCGATGGCGCGCCTCTCCTTCACGGGACGCGCCGCGGTCGCCGGAACGCCCGAGGCTGCGCGGGCCCTGGCGCGTTTTGGCGCGCAAGCCCTCGCGCCGCCCGGCGAAGACGAAAATTTCACCCGCCCGCTGTCCATCGCCGCGCTTGAAGCGCCAAGAGAAACGAGCGTCGCGCTGACGCGCGCGGGACTTACGACATTGGGCGATCTCGCCGATCGTTCCAGCGCCGCGCTGACGGCGCGTTTCGGCGACGAAACCATGCGACGGCTGACGCGCATTCTGGGACGCGAAGACGCGCGCATCACGCCCTTGCGGCCCTTGCCGGACTGCATGGTCGAGCGCCGTTTCGCCGAACCCTTTCTTGATCTTTCTGCGATAGAAAACGTTCTGCGCCCGCTGATCGCGGAAGCGATGGGCATTCTCGAAAGGCGCGGGCAAGGCGGCCGCGCTTTTGAAGCGCGCTTCTTTCGCACCGACGGCGCGGTTCGCGCGCTCTATTTCGAAACCGGCGCGCCCTCGCGCAATGTCGAGGCGCTGCTGCGGCTCTTTCGCCTGAAGGCCGACTCGCTCGCCGATCCGCTCGATCCGGGATTCGGCTTCGACGTTATCCGCTTTTGCGTCTTCAACGCCGAAACTCTGGCGCAAAGCCAGATCGGCTTCGAGCGGCAGGGCGCGCAGGACAGCGACGTCGCCGATCTCGTCGATCGCCTGGCGGCGCGTTTTGGCCGCGAACGCGTGCTGCGCTTTGCGACGCATGAGACGCATGATCCCGTGCGCGCCGCCTCCTATGTTTACGCGGCTTCTCCTTCCAAACCCAATTCCTGGGAGAAGCCGGAGCCGGGCGAGCCGCCCTTGCGGCCGCTGTTTCTGTTTGATCCGCCGCAACCCATCGACACAATGGCGGAGACGCCGGACGGTCCGCCGATGCATTTCAAATGGCGCCGCGTGCGCCATTTGATCGCCCGCGCCGAAGGGCCGGAGCGCATCGCGCCGGAATGGTGGCGCAACGCGGTCGGCCGCGACAGGCGAACGCGCGACTATTACCGGCTGGAGGATCGCGAAGGCCGCCGCTTCTGGGTGTTTCGCGAGGGCCTCTATGAAAGCGAAACCGCGAGCCCGCGCTGGTTCCTGCATGGGCTCTTCGCATGAGCGCGCCTTACGCCGAACTCGTCGCGGCGACGAATTTCTCCTTCCTGCGCGGCGCGTCGCATCCGTCAGACATGGCGCTGACGGCGCTGCTGCTCGGCCATACCGGTATTGGCGTCGCCGACCGCAACAGCGTCGCCGGCGTCGTGCGCGCCTATGCGGCGCTTAAGGAGCTGCAAGAAAAATTGCGCGATCCGCCGGCCGGCGACGAGGCGGCGCTTCTCACTGCGCTCGACGCGGAGCGCGTGGGCTCCTTCAAGCTCGTCGTCGGCGCGCGGCTGGTCTTCGCCGACGAAACGCCCGACATCGTCGTTCATCCGCAAAATCGCGACGGCTGGGGAAGCCTCACGCGTCTGCTGACGAGGGGGAATCTGCGCGCCAAGAAAGGCGAATGCCGCCTTTATGTCGACGATCTTGCGCAAGCCGCGCGCGATCTACTGCTGATCGTCATGCCGTCGCGCAATCTGGCGCGTCTGCCGTCCATGCTTGCGCGTCTCCACGATCTTGCGCAAGGCGACGTCTGGCTCGGCGCGACCATGCCGCGGCGCGGCGACGACAGGCGGCGTCTTGCAAAATTGAAAGAGATCGCCGCGCGAACGCAGACGCCCTTGCTCGCGACGAATGACGCGCTTTACGCCGATCCCGGCCAGCGCGATCTGCAGGACGTCATGACCTGCATCCGCGAAGGCGTGACGCTCGCGCAAGCCGGACGCCGGCTGGAGGTCAACGCCGAGCGCCATTTGAAGACGCCCGACGAAATGGCGCGTCTCTTTGCCGACGCGCCAGAAGCGATCGAGGAGACGCAATGTTTTCTGGCGCGCGTCGATTTTTCGCTCGGCCAATTGAAATATGAATATCCGGACGAGCCTGTGCCTCCCGGGCGCAATCCCCAGGAGTGGCTCGAGGAGCTGACTTATCGCCACGCGGCGATGCGCTATCCGCAAGGCGTGCCGGAGAAGGTCGAGAAACTTCTGCGCGAGGAGCTGGCGCTGATCAAGACGCTCGACTACGCGCGCTATTTTCTCACCATTCACGACATCGTGCGGATCGCCGAAGACAAGGGAATTCTCTGTCAGGGGCGCGGCTCCGCAGCGAATTCCGCCGTCTGCTATGTGCTCGGCGTCACCTGCGTCGATCCGGCGGAGAATGATCTGCTCTTCGCCAGATTCATTTCGCAGGAGCGCAAGGAGCCGCCCGACATCGACGTCGATTTCGAACATGAGCGGCGCGAGGAGATCATCCAGCATATCTACGCCAAATACGGCCGCGCGCGCGCCGGCCTCGTCGCGACCGTCATCAGCTACCGGCCGCGCAGCGCCATTCGCGAGGTCGGCAAGGTCTTCGGACTGACCGAGGACGTGACCGCCGCCCTCGCCAGCACGCAATGGGGGAGTTGGGGCTCAGATATTCCGCAGGCATACATTCGCCAGACCGGGCTTGATCCCGAAAATCCAATCATCCGCCGCGCCATCCATTTCGCGACGCGGCTGCTCGGCTTTCCGCGCCATCTCTCGCAGCATGTCGGCGGCTTCGTTCTCGCGCGCGGGCGGCTCGACGAGCTGACGCCGATCGCCAACGCCGCGATGCCGGAACGCACCTTCATCGAATGGGACAAGGACGACATCGACGCGCTCGGGCTGATGAAGGTCGACGTGCTGGCGCTCGGCATGCTCACCTGCATCCGCAAATGTTTCGATTATCTGCGCGTCCATGAAGGAAAGGACATGGGCCTCGCCGACGTGCCGCTCGAGGATCAGGCGACCTATGACATGTTGTGCAGAGGCGACTCGATCGGCGTCTTTCAGGTCGAAAGCCGCGCCCAGATGAACATGCTGCCGCGCCTGAAGCCGCGTGAATTCTACGATCTCGTCATTCAGGTGGCGATCGTGCGGCCGGGACCCATCCAGGGCAATATGGTGCATCCCTATCTGCGCCGCCGCTCTGGCAGCGAGCCGGTGATCTATCCCTCGCCCGCGCCGGAGCATGGGCCGGCGGACGAATTGCGCAAGGTGCTCGAAAAGACCAAGGGCGTGCCGCTCTTTCAGGAGCAGGCGATGAAGCTCGCCATGGTCGCGGCGAAATTCTCCGACGTTGAAGCCAATCGTCTGCGCCGCGCGATGGCGACTTTCCGCAATGTCGGCACGATCCATCAATTCGAGGCGCTGATGGTCGAACGCATGGCGGCGCGCGGCTATGATCGCGGCTTCGCGCAAAGCTGTTTCGAGCAGATCAAGGGCTTCGGCTCCTATGGCTTTCCGGAAAGCCACGCCGCGTCCTTCGCCAAGCTCGTCTACATCTCCTCCTGGATCAAATGCCACTATCCGGCGATCTTCGCCTGCGCGCTGCTCAATTCGCAGCCGATGGGCTTTTACGCGCCGGCGCAGATCGTGCGCGACGCGCGCGAACATGGCGTCGACGTGCGCGCCGTCGACGTGAATTTCAGCGAATGGGACAATCGGCTGGAGCGCGCCGAAGACGGCGCTCTCGCGCTGCGTCTGGGCTTTCGCCAGGCGGACGGCGTGCATGAGAGCGAAGCAAGACGCATCGTTGAAGCGCGGACGAAGCCCTATGACAGCGTCGAAGATCTCGCGCGGCGGGCGGCGCTCAACGCCGCGACGATGCGCGCGCTCGCCGACGCCGACGCTTTCCGCTCCTTGCAGAGCGACCGCCGCGACGCGCTCTGGGCGGTGCGGCGCCTGCCGGACGCCAAACCCCTGCCGCTCTTTGCGGCCGCCGACGCCCGCGAACTCGCCAAGGAGGAAGATCCGCTGCTGCCGCAGATGTCGCTCGGCGAACATGTCGCGGCCGACTATCAGACGCTGCGGCTGTCGCTGAAGGCCCATCCGATGGCGGTGCTGCGGCCGATTTTCGCGCGCCAAAAGATCATGGCCTGCGCGGAAGTTTCGGCGCTCACTGACGGCGCCTGGGCGCGCGCGGCGGGCGTCGTATTGGTGCGGCAACGGCCGGGACAAGGCAACGCCATTTTCGTCACGCTCGAAGACGAAACCGGCATCCTCAATGTCGTCATCTGGGCGCGGCTCTTCGAGCGCTTCCGCCGCGAGACGATGGCGTCACGACTCATGCTGGTGGAAGGACGGCTGCAGAAAAGCCCGGAGAATGTCGTGCATCTGATGGCGCAGCGCATCATCGACCGCAGCCAGGACCTCAATCGGCTGTCAGAGGCGCATCGGCCCGAAATCGTCCTGTCGCGCGCCGATGAATTCATCCATCCGCAGCATCCGCGCGTCAAACATCCGCGCAATGTGCGAATCTTGCCGAAGTCGAGGGACTTTCACTGAAGGAACGGCAAAAGGAGAGCCGCTTAGCTGCTCTTCACTCTCTTATCGGCCGGCAGGCTCGCCAACGCCTGCTGACGCAGCTTCTCGATCTCCACACGCGTCTTGCGCGCCTCGGCGCGCGCGACCTTCGCGGCGCGGCGCACGGAGAGATGCCCAAGCCAGGAAGAGATCCCGCCCGCGAGCACGCCGATCGCCATCGACGCCAGAACGACAAGGAAGATCGGCGCCTCGAAAGAAGGACCCGATCCGTCGCTCGGCGCGAAGGGATCAAGCCCGATGCGCACCAAGCCACGATTGGCCATCGAGAAAAATAGAATGATGAGCGCCAGAGGAACGAAAATGATGACGCGCAGGATGGACTTCATAACATCTCCCTCTTGCCGGCGCCGCGCAACACGCTGGGCAGCCACATACAGCCGCCGCTTCGCCGCTGCCGCGCGTCCCGAGACCGAGAGGACGCAGCCGCTTTAAATCGCCTCAGCCCGGATAATTCTCATTGAGGCGCTCGCGCATCTCTTTACCGGTTTTGAAGAACGGCACGCTCTTTTGCTGCACCGAAACCTGCGCGCCCGTGCGCGGGTTGCGACCGGTGCGCGCGTCGCGCTTCTTGACCGAGAAAGCGCCGAAGCCCCGCAATTCGACGCGATCGCCCCGCGCCAGCGCAGAGGTGATCTCGTCAAGAATCGTGCTGACGATCGTCTCGACGTCGCGCTGGTACAGATGGCCGTTTCGGCGCGCGATACGTTGAATAAGTTCGGACTTTATCATGAGCCGATCCAATGTGTTGGCGTCGTGCCGCCCGAGTCAGTTGGCGGCCGAATGCTGCCAAATCGCCAAAAGGCCGTCAAGCTCGCCGCTCCGTTCGAGCAGAATTGATTTTTCCAAAAAACCGGCGATCGACTCCAATCCGGCGACCCGCGCGAGGCCGGCGGCGGCGCCCACAAGCCCAAGCCGCTCCAAGCTGGATTTCTTCTTCCATTCGCGCACCGGCGTGTCTTTTGCAATTCCCTTGTTGGCGACCAGCCAGTCGATGGCCTCGCGTTGCCCGCCGATGAGATCGACGAGCTTCAGCGGCACGCCCTGCCGCGCGGTGAAGACACGGCCGTCAGCGACCTTGGCGAGCTCCGCCTCGTCGAGATTGCGCCGCTCTCGAACGAGACCCTTGAACCAGGCATAGGAGTCGGCGACAAGACTGGCGACCGCCTCGCGCGCCTGCGGGCTCGTCGGTTCGAGCCCGTTGGGCGCGGCCTTGAGCGGCGACGATTTGATCGTCTCGACCTCGACGCCCCAATTATTAAGCAGCTTCGAGACGTTGGGATATTGGAACAGCACGCCGATCGAGCCGATGAGCGAATTGCCGCGCGCAACGATCGTATCGGCGGCAAGCGCGGCGATATAGGCGCCGGACGCGGCCACCGTTCCGACAACCGCGACGACAGGCTTCTTTTCCGCGACGCGCCGAAGCTCCTCATAGAGCCGTTCCGAGCCCGTCGTCGTGCCGCCGGGACTCTCGATCTCCAGCAGCAGAGCCTTCGTTTGGCTCGACTCCCCGATCTTCTTGATCATATCGATCGTATCGTCGTCGCCGGTGATGACGCCCTGCAGCTCGAGACGGGCGATATGCGGCGTGAGCTTATCCGCCGAATCGGCGCCGCCCAGCCGCACCACGGCGATGAGGCCCGCGACGCCTATTGCGATCAGGGCGGCGAGACGCCACCAGCCGAGCTTGCGGCGAAGCCTGCGGCGGTCAACGAAATAGTCGGTGGGAGGTGACATCCAAGGGTCCCGAAGGCTGGCGCGGCGCATAGAGCGTCGCCGCGCAGGAAAGGTAATGCCGAGATCGGCGATTTGGAAGACGCTCCGCCGGCGCGTTTACCGCCGCGTCGCCTCCATCGCCCAGGCGAGATAATCCCGGTCCGCCTCGGCGACGTCGATGCGCAGAATTTCCGGCATCTCGTAGCTATGCAGACGGCGGACCAGTTCGGCAAGCGCGGGATAGTCCTCGCCGCGCGCTTTCATGTGCAACAGAAACTCGGGGTCTTCGCGCATCTCGTCCTTCCAGACGTAATGGCTACGAATGGGATGTATCTGAACGCAGGCGGCGAGCTTCGCGGAGAGCGCCGCCCGGGCGAGCGCGCGCGCCTTTTCCTCGTCGTCGATGGTCGTGGCGAGGATCGCAAGCGCGCTCATGCCGATCTAGCCGCCGATGACGGTCGTGAACACCTGCCCGCCGCGCGCCAGGGTGATCTTCCAATAATAGGCGCGCCCTGCCGTTACGCTCTCCAGATCGCGCGTCGTCCCGATCTTTTGGTCGTTGACGGCGAGAATGATGTCGCCGCGCTGCAGATTGAGCTGCTGCGCGTAGGAGCCGTCATCGACCTCGGACACGACGACGCCACTGTTCGTTCCCTGCACCGACATCTCTTCGATGACCGCGGGAGAAATATTCATGACCGTCGCGCCGGCGAAGGGCGACGCGCCCTTTATCCTTATCGCGTCGCGCGGCGGCGTTTCCGGCGCCGGCGAGAGGCGAATTTGCGCGACGATCTTCTTGCCGCCGCGCAAGACGCCGAGCGTCGCCTGTCCGCCAATCGGCTTGGTGGCGAGCCGATAGCCGACCGCCTCGGGATCATCGGCCGTCTGGCCGTCGACCGAGATAATGACGTCGCCGCGCTTTAGACCGGCTTCAGCCGACGGCCCCTTTGGATCGACGTCGGCCAGCAGAGCGCCGGTGGGACGATCGAGCCCGAGGCCGTCGGCGATCTCCTGCGAGAGCGTTTGCAGCGTCGCGCCCATCCAGGCCCGCCGCACCTGCTTGCCGCCGCCCTTCGCGGCGGCGATCACGCTCTTGACCATATTGACGGGGATGGCGAAGCCGATGCCGACCGATCCGCCGGACTTCGAGAAGATCGCGGAATTGATGCCGACGACGCGCCCGTTCATATCGACCAGCGGTCCGCCCGAATTGCCGGGATTGATCGCCGCATCCGTCTGAATGAAGAAGCCATAGTCGCTGATGCCGACATGGGTGCGCGAAAGCGCCGAAATAATGCCTTGCGTGACCGTTTGACCGACGCCAAAGGGATTGCCGATCGCGAGCGTCAAATCGCCGACTTCGAGCGCGTCCGAATCGCCAAGCTCCATCGTCGGGAAATTGGCGCCGTCGACGAGCTTCAGCACCGCGAGATCGGTGCGCGGATCGCGTAACAAAATCTTGGCGGCGAATTCGCGCTTGTCGGCGAGCGCCACCTTCACGTCGGTCATGCCCTCGATCACATGGTTGTTGGTGACGACAAGGCCGCTCTGATCGACGATCACGCCCGAACCCAGCGATTGCGCCATGTTGCGCCCAGGCATGCCGCCGCCCTCGCCAAAGAAGCGACGGAAGATCGGATCATCGAAAAGCGGGTTGGCGGGCATGCGCTCGACGCGCGACGCGAAGACGTTGACAACCGCCGGCTGCGCCTTTTTGACCACCGGCGCGAAGGAATAAATCAGTTCGCCGCGGCTCGTCGGCACGGCGCGATCAGGCGCCGGCGGCGTAAAGCTCTCGACGCGGCCAGGCGGCCTTGGCGAGACGGCCTGGGCCGGTTCAGCCGAGACTTCGGCGCGCGCGAAGGCCAGAGGCGCCGCGAGGGCGCAGGCGAGCGCCGCAGCCATAAAAATGTGACGCGCCGAAATCTTCATGAAGCGCTCCGTAGCTCGTTTTTGCCGGCGCATTTATAGACGCAAAGACTCGAGACGATAAGAATGCGCCGCAATGATCGCACTGCGCGAGATGCGTCGTCGAGCGCCATCCGGAAGTATGGCGCGGCCATGGGCTTTCGCGCGAGGTTCTCGGACTTGCTCTGAAAACGCTTTCGGCGCCGCGTCCCGATAACCGAGATACGACGCCGCGATTGCTGACCTTTATGACGATCGAAGCGGTCGCCCTTGAGCCGCTTACGCCGCCGCCTCCGCTTCGTGGACCGGCCCGGAGTCCTGCCCCTTGGCGTTCACGTCGCGATCGACGAATTCGATGACCGCGAGCGGCGCATTGTCGCCATAGCGGAAGCCCGCCTTCAGCACGCGCGTATAGCCGCCGTTGCGATCCTTGTAGCGCGGTCCGAGCACGTCGAAGAGCTTGCCGACAAGCTTGACGTCCTTGATCTTGGCGATCGCCTGCCGGCGCGCATGGAGGTCGCCGCGCTTGCCGAGCGTCACCAGCTTTTCGACGACGGGACGCAGATCCTTCGCCTTTGGCAGCGTCGTGACGATCTGCTCATGCTTGATGAGCGCCTGCGCCATATTGGCGAACATCGCCTTGCGGTGCTCATGCGTGCGCCCGAAGCGGCGCTTCTTGTGACCGTGATACATGCGGCTCTCCGTTGATTATGCGGCCGCCGTGCCAAGGAACGGCCGTCGATTATGGGCAGTCGGCGTTAGGCAATCGGCAGTCGAAATCCGACTGCCGAAGCCCGACTGACGACTGCCGTCAGTAATGCTCCTCGAATCTCTTCGCGAGATCGTCGATGTTCTCCGGCGGCCAGCCGGGGACTTCCATGCCGAGATGCAGACCCATCTGCGCCAGCACCTCCTTGATCTCGTTCAAGGACTTGCGGCCGAAGTTCGGCGTGCGCAGCATTTCGGCTTCCGACTTCTGAATGAGGTCGCCGATGTAGACGATATTGTCGTTCTTCAGGCAGTTCGCCGAACGCACCGAGAGCTCGAGCTCGTCGACCTTCTTCAGCAGCGCCGGATTGAAAGCGAGCTGCGGAATCGACGGCGCGGCCTCTTCGCGGCGCGGCTCTTCGAAATTGACGAAGACGTTGAGCTGGTCCTGCAGAATGCGCGCCGAATAGGCGATCGCGTCTTCCGGGCTCATCGCGCCATTCGTTTCGACGGTGAGCGTCAGCTTGTCATAGTCGAGAACCTGGCCCTCGCGGGTGTTTTCGACGCGATAGCTCACCTTCTTGACCGGCGAATAGAGGCTGTCGATCGGAATGAGGCCGATCGGGGCGTCTTCGGCGCGGTTGCGGTCGGCGGGCGCATAGCCCTTGCCGTTGGCGACGGTGAATTCGATGCGGATCTCGGCGCCTTCGTCGAGCGTGCAGATGACGAGCTCAGGGTTGAGGACCTGCACGTCGCCCGTCGTCTGGATGTCGCCCGCGGTGACGGCCCCCGGTCCCGTCTTCTTGAGCGTCAGGCGCTTCATGCCGTCGCCCTGATATTTGATGGCGATGTCCTTGATGTTGAGGACGATGTCGGTTACGTCCTCGCGCACGCCGGGGATTGACGAGAACTCATGCAGCACGCCGTCGATGTGAATCGACGTGATCGCCGCGCCCTGCAAGGACGACAGCAGAATGCGGCGCAGGGCGTTGCCAAGCGTCACGCCAAAGCCGCGCTCCAGCGGCTCGGCGACGGCGGTCGCGACGCGCTTGGGATCGTCTCCGGCGGTGACTTCGAGCTTGTTCGGCTTGATGAGTTCCTGCCAGTTCTTCTGGATGCTCACTTGGAGGCCTTTCCTTGAAGCTCCTGAGTGCGGCGTTGGGGCATGCGCCGCGCCGCGCGAAATCAAATCAGACAATCTGAATGAACTCAGACGCGGCGGCGCTTGCGCGGCCGGCAGCCGTTGTGGGGAATGGGAGTCACATCGCGGATCGACGTGACGGTAAAGCCCGCCGCCTGCAGCGCCCGCAGCGCCGACTCACGGCCGGAGCCCGGACCGGAGACTTCGACCTCAAGCGTGCGCACGCCGTGCTCGCCGGCCTTGCGGGCCGCGTCTTCGGCGGCCATCTGCGCGGCGTAGGGCGTGGATTTGCGCGAGCCTTTGAATCCCATCGAGCCCGCGGACGACCAGGACACAGTATTGCCCTGCGCGTCGGTGATGGTGATCATGGTGTTGTTGAACGTCGAATTCACATGCGCGACGCCGGAAACGATGTTCTTGCGCTCGCGGCGACGAACGCGCGTTGTATCCTTAGCCATTGTTCAGTTTGCCTTTCGATATCGACGCCGCCGTAATTCCAGCGGCTCCACCTGATGGGGCAGTCGGCAGATCGGCAGTCGGCAATCGGGTTCCGACTGCCCAAGCCCTACTGCCGAAGCCCCGGAATTACTTCTTCTTGCCGGCGATCGGCTTCGCCTTGCCCTTGCGGGTGCGGGCGTTGGTGTGCGTGCGCTGGCCGCGCACGGGGAGTTGGCGGCGATGGCGCAGGCCGCGATAGCAGCCCAGATCCATCAGACGCTTAATGTTGATCGCGACCTCGCGGCGCAGATCGCCCTCGACCATGTAATCGCGGTCGATCGTCTCGCGAATTTGCAGGACTTCCGCATCGGTCAGCTGCGCCACGCGGCGTTCGGCCGGTATGCTCACCTTCTCGCAGATCTCCGCCGCCTTTTTGGCGCCAATGCCGTGGATATATTGGAGCGCGATGACGACGCGCTTGTTCGTCGGGATATTGACGCCTGCAATTCGGGCCACTTTGTCTCTCCATGTGAGAAGGAGCCTTAAGCTCCGGGATGACGCCCGCGTCCGGTGGAGCCCGGCCCATGCGGACGGTTGTGAACCGTCTTCATACGAAAACAGGCCCCGCCCCCCAATTCGGGAGCCGGAGCCGACTGTCCAACAACGTGAAGACTGCCAATTTAGGGGCCAACGGGTTGAGGGTCAAGCGATTCCGCGAAAAAATTAGCCGGCGCCCGACAGGGCGCGATCAATCTCCGCGGTCACATTTTCAATCGGCGCCATCCCGTCGATCCTGGTCAGCTCGCTACGCTTGGCGTAGTGCGCCGACACCGGGGCCGTTTGGGCCCGATAGGCTTCGAGCCGCGTCTTGAAGCTTTCCGGATTGTCGTCGGCGCGCACCACGCCGCCCGCGGCGCGGGTTTCATCCACCCGTTTGCGCATCCGGTCGACGAGCGCGCCTTCGTCCACGGCGAGTTCGAGCACGGCGTCGAGCGCCAAGCCCCTGCGCTCAAGAAGCTCCTGCAGCGCCTCGGCCTGGGCCACCGTGCGGGGGAAGCCGTCGAGGATGAACCCGCTGGCGCAGTCGGACGCGTCCAGCCGTTCGTCGATCAAGCCGATCACGACCTCGTCCGGCACCAGCGCGCCGGCGTCCATGATCTCCTTGGCCTTGAGGCCGATCGGCGTTTTCGCGGCGACCGCGGCGCGCAGCATGTCTCCCGTCGACAGCTGCGGCACGCCGTGCTTTTCGACCAGACGCGCCGCCTGCGTTCCCTTGCCGGCCCCCGGCGGACCGAGCAGCACCAGCCTCATCGGGCGCGTTTCCCGCCGCGAAGCTTGGTCTTGCGAATCAGCCCCTCATATTGCTGCGCCTGCATATGACCGTGGATCTGCGCCACGGTGTCCATGGTGACGCTGACGACGATGAGCAGCGACGTGCCGCCGAAATAGAACGGTAGATTGGCGTAGGCGATGAGTCCTTCCGGAATGATGCAGATGATCGCCAGATAGGCCGCGCCGAGCACCGTGATCCGCATCAGCACTTCGTCGATGAATTTCGCCGTGCGTTCGCCTGGGCGAATGCCCGGCACGAAACCGCCGTGCTTCTTGAGATTGTCCGCCGTCTCGACCGGATTAAAGACGATCGCGGTGTAGAAGAAGGCGAAGAACACGATCAATCCGACGTAAGCGAGCATATACAGCGGCCGCCCGTGGCCGAAATAGGCGGAGATCGTCGCGAAGACGCTTTCGCTGCCGGTCGACTGGTAGAAATTCGCCACGGTCGTCGGCAGAAGCAGCAGCGACGATGCGAAGATCGGCGGGATGACGCCGGACGTGTTCAGCTTCAGCGGCAGGAAGGACGTCTGTCCTTCATAGACTCGGTTGCCGTGCTGGCGCTTGGGATAGGTGATCAGCAGCCGCCGCTGCGCCCGCTCCATGAACACGATGAAGGCGACGACGGCGAAGGACATGATGATGACGCCGATGATCAGCGCCGTCGAAATGGCGCCCTGCCGGCCCAACTCCAAGGTCGAAACGATCGCCGATGGAAACGCGGCGACGATGCCCGCGAAGATGATGAGCGAGGATCCGTTGCCGATCCCGCGCGAGGTGATCTGCTCGCCAAGCCACATCAGAAACATCGTGCCGCCGACCAGCGTCACGACCGTGGTGATGCGGAAGAATATGCCCGGATCGGTGACGACGCCCTGCTGGCCCTCCAGCCCGATCGCCATCGCATAGGCCTGGAACGTCGCGAGCGCGACGGTGAGGTAGCGAGTGTATTGGTTGAGGACCTTGCGGCCCTGCTCGCCCTCTTTCTTCAGCGTCTCAAGCGTCGGAATGACCGACGTCAACAGCTGAATGATAATCGACGCCGAAATATACGGCATGATGTTGAGCGCGAAGATCGCGCGGCGCTGCACGGCGCCGCCGGCGAACATGTTGAAGAGCTCCAGCATGCCCTTCGACTGGCCGAAAAAGCTTTTCGCGAAGGCCTCGGGGTCGATGCCCGGCAGCGGCACGTAAGTGCCAAGGCGATAGACGATCAGCGCGCCCAGCGTGAACAGGATGCGCTTTTTCAATTCCTCGGATTTGCCGAAGGCGGAGAGATTGACGTTGGCCGCGAGCTGCTCGGCTGCCGATGCCATGAAGGAACTCCCCTTTCGCGCCGCTGTCGACGCGACGCATTTTGTTGGGCTCAGCGCTCGGAGCGTCGCCGTCGAGGCTTGCCCGCTCCGTTCGGAGCGTTTGGTATAAAACAGCGCAGCCGCTCATGCGAGAGCGGCCGCACATTTTGCTTTATTGCGCCGGCGTCTCGCCGGCGAGAAGTTTCACGGAGCCGCCGGCGCCCTCGATGGCCGCGACCGCCGATTTGGAGGCCGCCACGACCTCGAAGGCGAGCTTCGCCTTCAACTCTCCCTGGCCGAGGATCTTGACGCCGTCGCGCGGCCTGGTGACGACGCCGGCCGCAAGCAGCGCCTCGATCGTCACCGGCGCGGCGGCGTCGAGCTTGCCGGCGTCCAGCGCCTGTTGAATGCGCCCAAGATTGACCTCGTTGTAGTGGGTCGAGAACGGATTGTAGAATCCGCGCTTCGGCAGGCGCCGATGCAACGGCATCTGACCGCCTTCGAAGCCCTTGATCGCCACGCCGGTGCGCGCCTTCTGGCCCTTGACGCCGCGCCCGCCGGTCTTGCCCTTGCCGGAGCCGATGCCGCGGCCGACGCGCATGCGGTTCTTGCTCGCGCCGGGATTGTCGGTGATTTCATTGAGTTTCATGGCCGCGTCCTCACTTCCCGTCGACGGTTTTGGCGTCGACGATTTTCACGAGATGCGCCACCTTGGCGATCATCCCGCGCACGGCCGGCGTGTCTTCCAGCGCGCGGCGGCGGCCGATGCGCGTCAGGCCGAGGCCAAGAAGCGTACGGCGCTGCCGTTCGGGACGGCCGATCGGGCTGCCGATCTGTTCGACGACGATCTGCTGCGTGCTCTTCGTCATGGGTCGTCTCCTTACGCGTCGACGGCGTCGGCGTCGACGCCTTGACGGCGCGACTGCAGCACCGAAACTTTAAGCGAGCGGCGCGCCGCGACCGAGCGCGGCGAATCTTCGCGGCCGAGCGCATCGAAGGTCGCGCGGATCATGTTGTAGGGATTGGACGACCCCTGGCTCTTCGCCACGACGTCATGCATGCCCAGCGTTTCGAAAATCGCGCGCATGGGACCGCCGGCGATGATTCCGGTGCCCGCCGGCGCCGCGCGCAGGATGACGCGGCCCGCGCCATGGCGCCCATGAACGTCATGATGCAGCGTGCGGCCTTCGCGCAGCGGCACGCGGATCAACGCGCGCTTGGCCGCTTCCGTCGCCTTGCGGATCGCCTCAGGCACTTCGCGCGCCTTGCCGTGTCCATAGCCGACGCGGCCCTTCTGGTCGCCGACGACGACGAGCGCGGCGAAGCCGAAACGCCGGCCGCCCTTCACCACCTTCGCGACGCGATTGATGTGGACCAGACGATCCACAAATTCGCCGTCGCGATCGTCACGATCCCGATCGCGGCCGCGACCGCCTTCTCCTTCACGCGCCATTGTCTCTTCCGTCACTTACGCGGCGTGATGCGCCGCTCGCTTCCTTCACTGCCGACCCATTCGGATCGACGCCCGGCGCATCTGCGCCGGCACGCATTCCGCGCGAGAAGCGCCCGCCCTCAACGGCGCGCGCCCCCTGTTAGAACTCCAGACCGCCCTCGCGGGCGCCGTCGGCCAGCGCCTTGACGCGCCCGTGATACATGTATGCGCCGCGGTCGAAAACGACCTCCTTGACGCCCTTGGCGACGGCGCGCTCCGCGAGCAGCTTGCCGACGACCTTCGCCGCCTCGACGTCCGCGCCGGTCTTCAGACCCTCGCGGTTCGCCTTCTCGAGCGAAGAGGCGGCGACGACCGTCGCGCCCTTTTCGTCGTCGATAATCTGCGCGTAGATCTGCTTGGACGAGCGAAACACCGAAAGGCGCAACCGCCCCTTGGCGCGTTCACGGATCGCCCGGCGCACCCGCGCCTTTCGACGCTGTTCGACTTTGACATCCCTGGCCATGGCGGGTCCTTACTTCTTCTTGCCTTCCTTGCGGAAGATGAATTCATTGGCGTATTTGACGCCCTTCCCCTTATAGGGCTCGGGCGGGCGCAGGGCGCGGATCTCGGCGGCGACCTGGCCGACCTGGCGTCGATCCATGCCGCTGACGCTGATTTCCGTCGGCTTCGGCGTCGCGATCGCGATGCCGGCCGGAATCGGATAGCTCACGTCATGCGAATAGCCGAGCGCGAGCTGCAGCGTTTTTCCCTGCACCGAGGCGCGATAGCCGACGCCGGTGATCTCGAGCTTCTTCTCAAAGCCGGTGGTCACGCCGACGACGATATTGTTGATCTGGGCGCGCGCCGTGCCCCACAGCGCGCGGGCGCGCTTGGTTTCATTGCGCGGGTCGACCGAGATGGCGTTGTCCTGCTGGACGACGGAAACGTCGTCGGGCGCCAGGAACTCCAGCTGGCCCTTCGCGCCCTTCACCTGCACGAGCTGACCGTCCACCTTGGCGGTGACGCCGGCGGGAATGACGACAGGCTTCTTGCCGATACGAGACATGGTTGCAATTCCTGTTTGATGAGGCGCAAGGTCTAGAAGACCTTGCACAGCACCTCGCCGCCGACATTATTCTCGCGCGCCGCGTGATCGGCCATGACGCCCTTCGGGGTCGACACGATGGTGACGCCGAGGCCATTCGCCACGCGCGGCACTGCGTCAACCGCCGCATAGACGCGGCGGCCCGGCCGCGACACGCGTTCGATCTGCTTGATGACCGGTTCGCCGTCGAAATATTTCAGTTCGATCTCGAACTCGGTCCGGCCATTGCCGAAGTCGGTGCTGCTATAGCCGCGGATATAGCCCTCTTCCTTCAGCACGTCGAGCACATGCGCGCGCAGCTTCGAGCCCGGAGAGGACACCTTGTCCTTACGGCGCATCTGCGCGTTGCGGATGCGGGTGAGGAGATCGCCCAATGGATCGTTGATCGCCATCTGCGTCTCCTTACCAGCTGGACTTCACGAGGCCGGGCACCAGGCCGCGGGACCCCAACTCGCGCAGCGCAATGCGCGACATTTTCAGCTTGCGATAAAAGCCGCGCGGACGGCCCGACACTTCGCAGCGGTTGCGCACGCGAACCGGCGCCGAATTGCGCGGGAGCTCAGCAAGCTTCAGACGCGCCTCGAACTGCTCTTCGACGCTCAGCGTCTTGTCGTTCGCGACCGCCTTCAGCCGCGCGCGCCGCCCGGCGTAGGACTTCACGAGCCTTCGCTTCCGCTTGTTGTTCTCAATCGCGCTTTTCTTCGCCATTACCAGTTTCGCCTTTCAGTATCCGCGTTTGAGGAGCCGTTACGCCCTCACTGCCGGAACGGGAAATTGAACGCCTTCAGCAAGGCGCGCGCCTCTTCGTCGGTCTTGGCCGTCGTGCAGACGATCACGTCCATGCCCAGGATCGACTCGGCCTTGTCGTAGTCGATTTCGGGGAACACGATGTGCTCCTTGATGCCGAGCGCATAATTCCCGCGTCCGTCGAACGACTTCGGATTCAATCCGCGAAAGTCGCGCACGCGCGGCAGCGCCACGGTGATCAGACGATCAAGGAACTCATACATCCGCGTCTTGCGCAGCGTCACCTTGGCGCCGATCGGCATGTTCTCCCGCAGCTTGAAGGTCGAGATCGCCTTGCGCGCGCGGGTGACGACCGGCTTCTGGCCGGCGATGAGGCCAAGGTCGCTCGCCGCCGACGTCGCCTTCTTGCTGTCGTTGACGGATTCGCCGACGCCCATGTTGAGCACGATCTTCTCGATCGTCGGCACTTCGAGCGCGTTCTTATAGCCGAACTGCTTCTGCAGCGTCTCGCGCACGACCTCTTCATAATGCTTCCGCATGCGCGGCACATAAGCGGCGTCCATGGCGACCGCAGCCGCGTCATCGCCGGATTTGGCCGGCTTTTCCTTGGCCGCAGGCTTTTCGGCCGATTTCGCGGCGGCCTTCTTCGGCTCCGCGCCTTCGGCGGCGGGCTTTTGAGCCTTGGCGGGCTTTTCGGCCTTGGGCTTCTTTTCCTCAGCCATCGATCAATTCTCCGGAACGCTTGGCGACGCGGACCTTGCGGCCGTCGTCGAGAATCTTGAATCCAACGCGCGTCGCCTTGCCGTCCTTGGGATCGGCGACCGCCAGATTCGACAGATCGATCGGCGCGGCCTTGTTGATGATGCCGGCTTCGCGATCCTTGGTCTGACGCTGATGGCGCTTGACGATGTTGACGCCGTCGACGACGGCGCGGCCTTCGGCGGGGATCACGCGCAGCACTTCGCCGCTGCGGCCCTTGTCGCGGCCGGCGAGAACGACGACTTTGTCGCCCTTCTTGATCTTGGCGGCCATTACAGAACCTCCGGGGCGAGCGAGATGATCTTCATGTGGTTCTTGGCGCGCAGCTCGCGCGGCACCGGCCCGAATATGCGGGTGCCGATCGGCTCCTTCTGATTGTTGATCAGCACCGCGGCGTTCGAATCGAAACGGATCACTGAGCCGTCGGAACGCTTGATGTCCTTCGCGGTGCGAACGACCACGGCCTTCAGCACGTCGCCCTTCTTCACGCGGCCGCGCGGAATCGCCTCCTTGATCGACACGACAATAATGTCGCCGACGCCGGCGTATTTGCGCTTGGAGCCGCCCAGCACCTTGATGCACATCACGCGGCGCGCGCCGGAGTTGTCGGCGACGTCGAGATTGGTTTGCATCTGAATCATGGCTTACCCGCCTTTCGTTCCGGTCTGGTTTCGGCAAGCCCACTTTGGACCCGCCGACTTCGTCCGGACAGTTCGTTCCACCGACTACGCCTCGGCCGTCGCTTCGACGACCCGCCAGCGCTTCAATTTCGAGATCGGCGCGGTCTCTTCGATCGTCACCGAATCGCCCACCTTGAACGCGCCGTTCTCGTCATGGGCGTGATAGTTCTTCGTGCGGCGCACCGTCTTCTGGAACAGCGGGTGGGTGAAGCGACGCTCGACCTTCACCACCACGGTCTTGTTCTGCTTGTCGCTGACGACGACGCCCTGGAGAATTCGCTTCGGCATGGCGCTTTAACCTTGCTGTTCCGCGCGCTTTTGCGCGGCGATGGTTTTGGCGCGGGCGATGTCGCGACGAACGACGCGCACGCGTGAGGTGTTCTCGAGCTGGCCGGTCGCCCGTTGGAAGCGCAGATTGAACTGCTCCTTCTTGAGCTTCAGCACTTCGTCATTGAGCTGATCTTCGGTCATCGCCTTGATATCGGAGAGGCGCTGTTTGGATTTCATCACGTTCCCCTTATTCGGCGATGCGTTCGATGAAGCGCGTCTTGATCGGCAGCTTCGCCGCGGCGAGCGTCAGGGCCTCGCGCGCGATGGGCGCCGGGACGCCGTCGATCTCGAACATGATGCGGCCGGGCGCAACGCGCACGGCCCAGAATTCCGGCGCGCCCTTGCCCTTGCCCATACGCACTTCGGTCGGCTTCTTGGAGACCGGCACGTCCGGGAAGATGCGGATCCACACGCGGCCGGCGCGCTTCATATGGCGCGTCATGGCGCGGCGCGCGGCCTCGATCTGGCGCGCGGTGATGCGCTCCGGCTCCAGCGCCTTAAGGCCGAACTGACCGAAGTTCAGCGAAAAGCCCGCCTTGGAGGCGCCACGGATGCGGCCCTTGAAGGCCTTGCGGAACTTGGTGCGTTTGGGTTGCAGCATGATTGCGCTCTTTAATCTTGTTCGTTACGCCGCGTCGCGCGGTTCGCGGTGCTCGCGACGGCGGCGCTCGCCGCCGCGGTCGCGATCGCCATGATCGCCGCCGGACGCCTGTTCGGCCGCCTTCTTGTCCTGCGCCATCGGATCATGCTCAAGGATTTCGCCCTTGAAGATCCAGACCTTGATGCCGCAAGCGCCATAGGCTGTGTGGGCGGTCGCCGTGCCGTAATCGACGTCGGCGCGCAGCGTGTGCAGCGGCACGCGTCCTTCGCGATACCATTCGAGACGGGCGATTTCGGCGCCGCCGAGACGGCCCGAACAATTGATGCGAATGCCCTGCGCGCCGAGCCGAATGGCCGACTGCACGGCGCGCTTCATCGCGCGGCGGAAGGCGACGCGACGCTCCAGCTGCTGCGCGATCGACTCGGCGACGAGCGCGGCCTCGGTTTCGGGCTTGCGCACTTCGACGATGTTGATGACGACTTCGCTGCCGGTGAGCTTGCCCACGAGCTTGCGGATCTTGTCGATGTCCGCGCCCTTCTTGCCGATGACGACGCCGGGCCGCGCCGAATAGATCGTCACGCGGCACTTCTTGTGCGGGCGCTCGATGACGATCTTCGACACCGCCGCCTGCTTCAAGGTTTTCGACACGGTTTCGCGGATCGCCATGTCCTCGTGCAGGAGCTTGGCGTATTCGCCCTTGCTGGCGAACCAGCGCGAATCCCAGGTGCGGTTGACGCCCAGTCGCAGCCCGATCGGATTAACCTTCTGACCCATGGTTTTAAATCCTTTAGGCGTTGGCTTGCGCTTGGACTTCGCGCACGATGATCGTCAGATTGGCGAAGGGCTTCTCGACGCGGCTCGCCCGGCCGCGGGCGCGGGCGTGGAAGCGCTTCATCACCAGCGCCTTGCCGACAAAGGCCTGGGCGACGACGAGATCGTCGACGTCGAGACCGTGATTGTTCTCGGCGTTGGCGATGGCGCTTTCAAGCGCCTTCTTCACCTCATGCGCGATCCGCTTTCTGGAGAACTCCAGATCGGCGAGCGCGCGATCCACCTTCTTGCCGCGGATCAACTGCGCGAGCAGATTGAGCTTCTGCGGCGAGACGCGCAGCATGCGCGCGACGGCCTTCGCTTCATTTTCCGCAAGCCGGGGCGGATTGGCTTCCTTCGACATCGTGAGCCTCTCTTAGCCTCTCTTAGCCCCTCTTGGCCTTCTTGTCGGCCGCATGGCCGTGGAAGGTGCGGGTCGGAGCGAATTCGCCGAATTTGTGCCCGATCATGTCTTCCGACACGGACACGGGAATATGCTTCTGGCCGTTGTGCACGCCGAAGGTCAGTCCCACGAATTGCGGGATGATCGTCGAGCGGCGGCTCCAGATCTTGATCACCTCGGAGCGGCCTGAACCACGCGAGGTCTCGGCCTTCTTGAGAAGATAGCCGTCGACGAACGGGCCCTTCCAAATCGAGCGCGCCATGGGTTAGCCCTTCTTCTTGCGATTGTGTCGCGAGGACACAATGAAACGGTCGGTGGATTTATTGGTGCGGGTCTTCTTGCCCTTGGTCGGCTTGCCCCAGGGCGTGACCGGATGACGGCCGCCGGAGGTGCGGCCTTCGCCGCCGCCGTGCGGATGGTCGATCGGATTCATCGTGACGCCGCGATTGTGCGGGCGGCGGCCGAGCCAGCGTGAACGGCCGGCCTTGCCGATCGAGGTGTTCATATGATCGGGATTCGACACGGCGCCGAGCGTCGCGAAACACTGGCCGTGCACGAGGCGCTGCTCGCCGGAATTCAATCTGATGATCACATAGCCCTGGTCGCGGCCGACGATCTGCGCATAGGTGCCGGCCGACCGCGCGACGGCGCCGCCCTTGCCGATCTTCATCTCGACATTGTGCACGATGGCGCCGACAGGGATGTTGGCGATCGGCATGGCGTTGCCGGGCTTCACGTCCACCTGATTGCCGGCGATCACTTCGTCGCCGACGGCGAGCCGCTGCGGCGCGAGAATATAGGCGAGCTCATTGTCCGCATAGCGAATGAGCGCGATGAACGCCGTCCGGTTCGGATCATATTCGAGCCGCTCGACCTTGCCGGCGACGTCGAGCTTGCGCCGCTTGAAATCGACGACGCGATAGGCCTGCTTATGGCCGCCGCCGCGAAAGCGCACGGTGATCCGGCCGGCGTTGTTGCGGCCGCCCTTTGAACTCTTGCCTTCGGTCAGGGTCTTGACCGGCTTGCCCTTGTAGAGCTCGCTGCGGTCGACGATGACGAGCTGGCGAAGGCTCGGCGTGACCGGCTTGAATGTCTTCAGCGCCATAGTTCTATCCTCACGCCTTCCTTACAGTCCGGTCGTCACGTCGATCTTGTGGCCCTCGGCGAGGGTCACGACCGCTTTCTTGACGTCGCTCTGCTGGCCGCGCTGACCGCGGAAGGTCTTGACCTTGCCCTTGCGCACCAGCGTATTGACCGCCTCGACCTTGACGTCGAAGAGACCTTCGACCGCCGCCTTGATCTGCGGCTTCGTCGCGGTCTTGGCGACCTTGAAGACCACCTTGTTGCTCTCGGAGGCGAGCGTCGCCTTCTCGGTGATGACCGGGGCGACGATCACGTCGTAATGACGAACGTCCTTGCTCATTTCAGTCGCGCCTCCAGCGCGTCCACTGCGGCGCGGGTCAACACCAGCTTCTCGCGGCGGAGGATGTCGTAAACATTGACGCCTTCGACGGGCAGGATGTCGATCTTCGGGATATTGCGTGCGGCGAGCACGAAATTATGCTGCGGCGCGCCGCCGACGATGATGATCGCGTTCTCGAGACCGGTCTTGGCGAAACTCGACGCGAGCAGCTTCGTCCTGGGCTCGGCGAGCTCCGCCGACTCCCAAACGATGATGCCGCCGTCCTTGGCCTTCGCGGACAGAGCATGTTTCAAGGCGAGCTGGCGCACCTTCTTGGTCAGGTCATGCGCATGGCTGCGCACCACCGGACCGAAGGCGCGTCCGCCGCCGCGGAACTGCGGCGCGCGCGCCGAGCCGTGACGGGCGCCGCCGGTGCCCTTCTGCTTGTGCAGCTTCTTGCCCGAGCGCGCGATTTCGGCGCGGTTCTTCACCGCATGGGTGCCGGCGCGCCGCTTGGCGAGTTGCCAGCGGATCATGCGGAAGATCAGGTCCTTGCGCGGCTCAAGGCCGAAGACCTCATCGGAGAGTTCGATCGAACCGGCCGCCTGGCCGTCGAACGACGTGACGTCGATCTTCACGGCTCAGTCCTCCTTCTTTTCTTCTTGCGGAGCGGCGTCCAAATTCGCGGCTTCACCCTGTCCGTCGCCGAGGCGGAATTTGCCCGGCTGCGGCGCATCCTTCGGCAGCGCGCGCTTCACCGCGTCGCGCACGAAAATCCAACCGCCGGCCGTGCCCGGCACCGCGCCTTCGACCAGCAGCAGTCCCCGCGCCGGGTCCGTCTGCACCACCCGCAGATTTTGCGTGGTGACGCGCTCGACGCCCATATGGCCGGCCATTTTCTTGTTCTTGAAAGTCTTGCCCGGGTCCTGACGGCCGCCGGTCGAACCATGCGAGCGGTGCGACACGGAGACGCCGTGGGTCGCGCGCAGACCGCCGAAGCCCCAGCGCTTCATCGGGCCGGCGAAGCCCTTGCCGGTGGAGGTTCCTGTCACGTCGACGAACTGGCCGACGACGAAATGATCCGCCGTGATCTCGGCGCCGATCGGCAGCAACTCTTCCTCTTTCACCCGAAACTCGGCGAGCTTCAGCTTCGGCTCCACCGAGGCCGCGGCGAACCGCGTGCGTTCGGCCTTCGAGACATTCTTGACCTTGGCGCGGCCGATGCCGAGTTGAACGGCGGTGTAGCCGTTCTTCTCTTGAGTCCGCTGCGCGACGACCTGGCAGCCGTCGAGCTTCAGGACCGTGACCGGCACATGCTCGCCCGCCTCCGTGAAGATGCGGGTCATTCCGACCTTTTGCGCGATGACGCCCGACCGCATGATCCAATCCTTCGCAAAGCGCGCTCGCATCCTTCAGCGAGCGCCGCCTGAATTCCGTTTAGAGCTTGATCTCGACATCCACGCCGGCGGCGAGATCGAGCTTCATGAGCGCGTCCACCGTTTGCGGGGTGGGATCGACGATGTCGAGAACGCGCTTATGCGTTCTGATCTCGAACTGTTCGCGCGACTTCTTGTCGATGTGCGGCGAACGGTTCACCGTGAATTTTTCGATGCGCGTCGGCAGCGGAATCGGACCGCGGACCTGAGCGCCCGTGCGCTTGGCCGTCGAGACGATCTCCTTCGTCGACGTGTCGAGAATCCGGTGATCGAACGCCTTGAGGCGAATCCGGATATTTTGACCGTTCATTTTTCCGTCCTTTAGGACCGCGAGCGGCTCTGCTCGCCTTCATGCGCCGCGCGCCGTTGCGCGCGGCTTCTTTCACAAGAGCGAGCGCTTGGCCCGCGGCCCGGGATTCGCTTTACTCGATGATGCTGGCGACGACGCCGGCGCCGACCGTTCTGCCGCCTTCGCGGATGGCGAAGCGCAGCTTCTCCTCCATGGCGATCGGCACGATCAGCACGACGTCCATCGTCACATTGTCGCCCGGCATCACCATCTCGACGCCGTCGGGAAGCGTGACGATGCCGGTCACGTCCGTCGTGCGGAAGTAGAATTGCGGACGGTAGTTGGTGAAGAACGGCGTGTGGCGGCCGCCCTCTTCCTTGGTGAGGATATAGGCCTCGGCCTTGAACTTGGTGTGCGGCTTCACCGAGCCCGGCTTGCACAGCACCTGGCCGCGCTCCACGTCCTCGCGCTTCGTGCCGCGCAGCAGGCAGCCGACGTTGTCGCCCGCCTCGCCCTGATCGAGGAGCTTGCGGAACATCTCGACGCCCGTCACCGTCGTCTTCGTCGTCGGACGGATGCCGACGATCTCGACTTCCTCGCCGACCTTCACCACGCCGCGCTCGATGCGCCCCGTCACCACCGTGCCGCGGCCCGAAATCGAGAACACGTCCTCGACCGGCATCAGGAAGGGCTGATCCTTCGGCCGCTCCGGCTGCGGAATATATTTGTCGACCTCCGCCATCAGCTTCAGGATCGCGTCATGGCCGATCTCGGGATTCTTGCCCTCGAGCGCGCACAGCGCCGAACCCTTGACGATCGGAATGTCGTCGCCCGGGAACTCATACTTGCTGAGCAGCTCGCGCACTTCGAGCTCGACGAGCTCCAGAAGCTCCGGATCGTCGACCATGTCGACCTTGTTCAAGAACACGACGAGCGCCGGCACGCCGACCTGGCGGGCGAGCAGAATATGCTCGCGGGTCTGCGGCATCGGGCCGTCGGCCGCCGAAACGACGAGGATCGCGCCGTCCATCTGCGCCGCGCCGGTGATCATGTTCTTCACATAGTCGGCGTGGCCGGGGCAGTCGACGTGGGCGTAGTGACGGTTCTGCGTCTCATATTCGACATGCGCCGTCGAAATGGTGATGCCGCGCGCCTTCTCTTCCGGCGCCTTGTCGATCTGGTCATAGGCCGTAAAGGTCGCCCCGCCCGTCTCCGCCAGAACCTTGGTGATCGCCGCCGTCAAAGACGTCTTGCCATGGTCGACGTGCCCAATCGTCCCAATGTTGCAGTGCGGCTTCGTGCGTGAAAACTTTTCCTTGGCCATCGCCGTGCTCCTTTGAAGAGTACCTGTCGCCCCGTTGCGTTCGAGATCAGGCGTATTTCGCCTGGACCTTTTTCGACTCCGCTTCGGGGACTTGTTCGTAGTGATCGAATTGCATCGTGTAGCTCGCGCGACCCTGCGTGAAGGAGCGCAGCTGATTGACGTAGCCGAACATGTTGGCGAGCGGCACCATGGCGTTGATCACCACGGCGTTGGCGCGCATGTCCTGACCTTGAATCTGTCCGCGACGGGAGTTCAGATCGCCGATGACAGAACCGGTGTATTCCTCCGGCGTCACCACTTCGACCTTCATGATCGGCTCGAGCAGCACCGAGCCGCCCTTCTGCAGCGCTTCGCGCGTCGCGGCGCGCGAGGCGATCTCGAAGGCGAGCACCGAAGAGTCGACGTCGTGGAAGGCGCCGTCGACGAGCGTCGCCTTCAGATCGACGACGGGGAAGCCGGCGAGAATGCCGGAGGTCGTCACCGATTGAATGCCCTTGTCGACGCCGGGGATATATTCCTTCGGCACAGCGCCGCCGACGATCTTGCTTTCGAACTCATTGCCCTTGCCGGCTTCATTGGGTTCGAAAATAATCTTCACGCGCGCGAACTGACCGGTGCCGCCGGTCTGTTTCTTATGCGTATAGTCGATTTCAAGCTTGCGGCCGAGGCGCTCGCGATAGGCGACCTGCGGCGCGCCGATATTGGCGTCGACCTTGTAGGTGCGCTTCAGGATGTCGACCTTGATGTCGAGATGCAGTTCGCCCATGCCCTTGAGGATGGTCTGGCCGCTTTCCTGATCGGTCGAGACTCGGAAGGAGGGATCCTCCGCGGCGAGCTTCTGCAGCGCGATGCCAAGCTTCTCCTGATCGGCCTTCGACTTCGGCTCGATGGCGATCTCGATGACCGGATCCGGAAACTCCATGCGCTCCAGAATGACTGGCTTCTGCATGTCGCAGAGCGTGTCGCCGGTGCGCGTGTCCTTGAGGCCCGCGAGCGCGACGATGTCGCCGGCGTAAGCTTCCTTGATGTCTTCGCGGTTGTTGGCGTGCATCAGCAGCATGCGGCCGATGCGCTCTTTCTTCTCTTTCGTCGAATTGAGCACTGTCGTGCCGGAGTCGATCTTGCCCGAATAGACGCGGGCGAAGGTGATCGTGCCGACGAAGGGATCGTCCATGATCTTGAACGCGAGCATGGAGAAGGGCTCGGAATCGAGCGGCTTGCGATCCAGCTCCTCGCCCGTATCCACGTCGACGCCCTTGATCGCCTCGCGATCGACCGGCGACGGCAGATAATGCACGACGGCGTCGAGCAGCGGCTGCACGCCCTTGTTCTTGAAGGCCGAGCCGCAGAACACCGGGATGAAGGCGATCTTGCGCACGGCGGTGCGGATCAGCCTGTGCAGCGTCTCCTCGTCCGGCTCCTGGCCGTCGAGATAGGCGGCCATGGCGTCGTCGTCCATTTCGACCGCGGCTTCGATCAGCGCCAGATGATATTCCTTGGCCTTGTCGAGCAGGTCGGCGGGAATCTCTTCGTCGTGATATTTCGCGCCGAGCCCTTCGTCTTCCCAGACGACGGCCTTCATGCGCACGAGATCGACGACGCCCTTGAAATTCGACTCGGAGCCGATCGGCAATTGCACGCAGATCGGGCGGCCGCCGACGCGCGTCTTGATTTCCTCGACGCAGCGGTCGAAGTCGGCGCCGATCTTGTCCATTTTGTTGACGAAGACGATGCGCGGCACATTGTATTTGTCGGCCTGACGCCAGACGGTCTCGGTCTGCGGCTCGACGCCCTGGTTGCCGTCGAGCACGCATACGGCGCCGTCGAGCACGCGCAGGCTGCGCTCGACTTCGATGGTGAAGTCGACGTGGCCGGGCGTATCGATGATGTTGAGGCGCTTGCCGTTCCAGAACGTCGTCGTTGCGGCGGACGTGATGGTGATGCCGCGCTCCTGCTCCTGCTCCATCCAGTCCATCGTCGCGGCGCCTTCATGCACCTCGCCGATTTTATGGCTCTTGCCGGAGTAATAGAGGATGCGCTCCGTCGTCGTCGTCTTGCCCGCGTCGATGTGGGCCATGATGCCGAAGTTACGGTAGTCCTCGATCGGATGAGAGCGGGCCATGACGGTTGTCCTCGTAAGCTCGTGCTGCGCCTTACCAGCGGTAGTGCGAGAAGGCGCGGTTGGCCTCCGCCATGCGATGCGTGTCTTCGCGCTTCTTCACCGCGGCGCCGCGGTTGTTGGACGCGTCGAGCAGTTCGGCCGACAGGCGATCGACCATGGTCTTGTCGTTGCGGGCGCGGGCCGCGGTGATGATCCAGCGGATGGCGAGCGCCTGACGACGCTCGTTGCGCACTTCGACCGGCACCTGATAGGTGGCGCCGCCGACGCGGCGGGAACGAACCTCGATCGCCGGCGCGACATTCTCGAGCGCCTGCTTGAAGACGGCGAGCGGATCGCTCTTGGCCTTCGCCTCGACCTGATCGAGCGCGCCATAGACAATCTGCTCGGCGACCGACTTCTTGCCGTCGTACATGATCGAGTTCATGAATTTCGTGAGCACGATGTCGCCGAATTTGGCGTCTTCGATCACTTCACGCTTTTCGGCACGGTGGCGACGAGACATCGAACGGCTCCTTACTTCGGACGCTTCGCGCCGTATTTCGAACGGCGCTGCTTGCGGTCCTTGACGCCCTGGGTGTCCAGAACGCCGCGCAGAATGTGGTAGCGAACGCCGGGAAGATCCTTCACGCGGCCGCCGCGGATCATCACGACCGAGTGCTCCTGAAGATTATGGCCCTCGCCCGGGATGTAGCCGATGACCTCGAATCCGTTGGTCAGGCGCACCTTGGCGACCTTACGAAGCGCGGAGTTCGGCTTCTTCGGCGTCGTCGTATAGACGCGGGTGCACACGCCGCGCTTCTGCGGGCAGGACTGCAGATGGCGCGCCTTCTCGCGATAGGTCGGCGCTTGGCGCGGCTTGCGGATCAACTGGCTGATCGTCGGCATTCAATAGGGTCCTTCGCGTGATTGCGAATGGCGGATGTCAAGGTGGCCTCGCCGCGCATGGCCTTAAAGGCACGCGCAAACGAGCGAAGCGCCGATGGCCGTAAGGGCCAAGGCGCTTCTAACGCAGAGGATCCCGTCGCCGGGATCGTGCCTTCCTGTCCGACGAGCTTTGGACGCGTTCTAACGTCCGAGCGCCGGTATGATTACCAATTACGTTTGGCGGTCACAGGCAAGGCGACAGCGTTTAAGTTCGAAGGATCGAGAGCGAGGCGCTCGCCGACGGCGTGAACTTACGGCCTGTCGAAAGTGGGCGGAACCTAATCGCGAGCGTGCGGCGCGTCAAGCGCAGAATGCGCGATTTTTCGAATATCGTCGCATGCCCGTCTGCGCGTCTGTGCTTGAGTCTTTCGCCGCCGCGCGCGTCTCGCATGCGCAAGCGTTCTACTCTGTGTCACGCCCGCCGCACGTCGCCAATCAATTTCGCGGTTAAGTCGGCAGTATTGGAGGCGCCGGCAAAATCCCGGCGGCCGCGGAACGGCTCCTCATCTTTCGCGTTAGCCCCCGGGGAGACGCCCATGTCGAAATTCCGTTGGCGCGGCCGAAGCTTAACCAAAGACATCAGCGCCGTGCTCACCGCCAAGGTCTTGGCCCTCGCCGCGATCTATTTCGCCTTCTTCGCCTCGAAGCCCGCGCTTCCCGGCGCGGCGCGCTGGCTGTTTGGACCGTGAGCGCCGCTATGGACGTCGTCGAGCTTTCCCGCCTGCAGTTCGCGCTCACCGCGCTGTACCACTTCCTCTTCGTGCCGCTGACGCTCGGGCTCTCGGTGCTGATCGCGATCATGGAGAGCGTCTATGTGATGACCCGCCGGCGCATCTGGCGGGACATGACGATCTTCTGGGGCATTCTCTTCGGCATCAATTTCGCCATGGGCGTCGCCACCGGCATCACCATGGAATTCCAGTTCGGCACGAACTGGTCCTACTATTCGCAATATGTCGGTGACGTCTTCGGCGCGCCGCTCGCCATCGAAGGCCTGATGGCCTTCTTTTTGGAAGCGACCTTCATCGGTCTGTTCTTCTTCGGCTGGGACCGGCTGAGCCGGCCGGGCCATCTCGCGGTCACCTGGTGCGTGGCTTTGGGGTCGAATTTCTCGGCGCTGTGGATTCTCGTCGCCAACGCCTGGATGCAGAATCCCGTCGGCAGCCGCTTCAATCCGGACACCATCCGAATGGAGGTGACGGATTTCATGGCGGTCCTGTTCAATCCCGTCGCGCAGTCCAAATTTGTCCACACCGTCGCCGCGGGCTATGTCACCGGCGCGGTCTTCGTTCTGGCGATCAGCGCCTGGTATCTGCTGCAGGGCCGCCATCGCGCCTTCGCGCTGCGCTCGATGACCGTCGCCGCCTCATTCGGGCTCGCCTCGGCGCTTTCGGTCGTCGTTCTCGGCGACGAGAGCGGCTACGCCACGACCGAAAACCAGAAAGTGAAGCTCGCGGCGATGGAGGGCCTGTGGCGGACGGAGGCGCCGCCGGCGGCCTTCACCATTTTCGGCATCCCCAATCCCACGACTCACGAAACCTCTTACGCCCTTCAGGCGCCCTGGATGCTAGGGCTCATCGCGACCCGCTCGCTCGACAAGGTCATTCCCGGAATCTTCGATCTGATCGATGACGCCAAGACGCGCATCAGCCGCGGCGTCGAGGGCTATGAGGCGATGCGCCGCCTCAAGGGCGCGGCGCCGGACCCGGCGGCCCGCGAGATCATCGATCGACGACAGAGGGATCTCGGCTATGCGATGCTGCTGCGCCGCTATACCGACAATCCTGCCGCCGCGACGCCCGAGCAAATCGAGAAGGCGGCCTGGGACACGATCCCGAATGTGCCGGTGATCTTCTGGTCGTTCCGCGTCATGGTGGCGCTCGGCTTCTACTTCATCGCGCTCTTCTCCGCGATGTTCTATCTTTCGTCCAAGCGCGCCTTCGAAGAGCGGCGGTGGCTCCTGCACGTCGCGGTGTGGTCCTTGCCGCTGCCATGGATCGCGGCGGAGCTTGGCTGGATCGTCGCCGAATACGGCCGCCAGCCATGGATCATCGAGGGCGTGCTGCCGACCTTTCTCGCCGCCTCTCCGATTAAGCCCGGCAACGTCTGGCTGAGCCTTTCGGGCTTTGTGCTGTTCTACACCGCGCTGCTCATCGTCGACGTATTCCTGATGGTGAAATACGCCAAACTCGGACCGACCGAGACGTGGCAGGTTCCCGATCTTGCGACGCGGCAGGCGCCGCCCGGCGGCGCGCCGATGGGCGATCTGAGACCCATCGAGGAGGCCTGAAATGCATATTCCTCTCGACTACGACACGCTTCGGGTCATCTGGTGGGCGCTGCTTGGCGTCCTGCTGATCGGCTTTGCGGTCTTTGACGGCTTCGACCTGGGCACGGCGATGTTGTTGCCCATCCTCGGCCGCAGCGACCAGGAGCGGCGCGTTCTTATCAACAGCATCGGTCCGGTGTGGGAGGGCAATCAGGTTTGGTTCATCCTTGGCGGCGGCGCGTCATTCGCGGCTTGGCCGCCGGTCTATGCCGCCGCCTTCTCCGGCTTCTACGTTGCGATGTTCGTCACGCTTCTGGCGCTGATCCTGCGGCCGGTCGCCTTCAAATTCCGCGGCAAGATCGACAATGCGCTGTGGCGACAGACGTGGGACTGGGCGCTGGTTTTCGGCGGGCTGGCGCCCGCGCTGGTCTTCGGCGTCGCCTTTGGCAGTCTGCTGCAGGGCGTTCCGCTGCGCTTCGACGACGAGCTGCGCGCCATCTATGAGGGTTCGTTCTTTGAGCTTTTCACGCCTTTCGCGCTGCTTTGCGGCGCCGTCAGCGTCTGGATGCTCGTGATGCACGGCGCGGCCTATGTGCAGGCCAAGACCGTGGAGCCGATCGCGGCGCGCGCGCGCCGCGCCGGCATGATCGCCAGCATCGTCACTTTCGCGCTGTTCGCGATGGGCGGCGTCTATGTCTACGCCCACCTCAACGGCTATGCGATCGTTAGCGAGATAGCGCCCTCCGCGCCTTCCAATCCGCTGCGAAAGAGCGTCGAAGTCGCGGCCGGCGACTGGATGCTCAATTATGGGCGTTATCCATGGTCGGCGGCGGCGCCGGCGCTTGGTCTTCTCGGGGCGCTGTCGGCCGCCGCGATGTTCGCGCTGCGAAAGGAAGCCGCCGCCTTCATCTGCAGCGCCGCCGCCGTGACCGGCATCGTCGCGACGCCGGGTTTTGCGATGTTTCCCTTTCTCATGCCGTCATCAATCGAGCCTGACGTCAGTCTGACGGCGTGGGACGCCTCATCGAGTCATTTGACGCTGTTCGTCATGCTCATCGCCGTCATCATTTTTCTCCCCATTGTTCTTGCCTATACCGCCTGGGTCTATCGGGTGCTGCGCGGAAAGGTGCCATCCCGTATCTTTGAGCCGGGCGGCCACGCCTACTGAGGGCGCAAGGCGTTATGCGCGTTTCGAGCCGGCGCCTTCTTCGCCATTCGGTTGCCTCGGGACAGGCGCAGATGCCAAATGCGTCGAATTCGTCTCATCTGCGCAGTTTGGTCGCATGCGGACGGCATTGCGCCTGGCGCGAGCCGGTCACATCATCGCCCGCTGCGACGGCGACGCCGCCGAAGTTCGTCAAGGAAGGAAGCTCGAATGAGCCATGTTGCGCATGAGTTGCACGAAGAATTTCCCGAACACGCCGAGGCCATTCACATCCTAAAGACCGAGAACGCGCACTTCGCGCGCATCGCGGAAGACTATCACACGCTCAATCGCGCCATTCACCGCATGGAGACCAATGTCGAGCCGGCCGACGACGCGACGATCGAAGATTTGAAAAGGAAGCGGCTGGCGCTCAAGGACGAGATCGCCGGCTTCCTGGCGACGGCGTAAGCCTCACGCCCCCGCCCCTCCTCGCGGCGCGGGAGAGGGAGCGGGCCCCGCGCAGTTGCCGTCATGCCCGGCCTTGCGCCGGGCATGACGGGGCGACCGCGCCTATTTGAGTCTTGGAAGGCGCGCCACCGCGTGAACGGCCGCGACAAGCGCGGCCATGACGCGGGGAACCGGCCGACCTGCCACGGCGCCGCGCTATCGATATTGCGCCGGCGGCTGCGGATTATTCGCGGGGTTGCTGTCGTGCTTGGTCAGGCGGGCGACCAGCGGACCGCCGACGAGGGGCTGCAGCTCCGCCTCCAGCGCGTCGGCGACGTCCTTGCCGTAGATTTCCTCGCCGGCGACATGGATCGAGAAGGCTTTGCTGTGCTTCTCGATTTTCGCCGGGTCTTCGATCACCGCCTTGGTCCATTTGTAGAGCGGGTAATTCTCCTCGCCGCGCTGTTCGGCCGCGGCGACATATTCGGAAAAGGCGTCGAGCTGGTTCCGAAGCTTCGCGTTATGTTTGGCGAGAATGTCGCTGAGCGGTTTTAACGCCGGATTTTCCGGATCCCTGCGCGCGAGCTTGGCCGCTGCGTCGACGAGATTGACTCGAACCTGATATGCCCAATCTTCGCTCATCGATCCACTCCCTGGGGCTGCCGCCGCCGCGCCGCGCTTTTTACTTGCGTCTTATGACCCGAACGGCGTCGGAGCTAAAAGAACCTCCAGCAGATTGGCGAAAACCCGAGATTTTCCAACCCCCGGGGCGCCGCCAGATTCTCGCTGTGGCCAAGCTATCCCATTGTCGTTATTATATTTAATCGCGCATGCCCTGGCACAAGGTGATTTTTCCAGAAATGCTGTGTATAAGCAGTACAGCGGCATCGAGGCGGCGCCGCCCCTTGGAAACGGACGTCGGCCACATTTCAGCCGCCTTGGCCTCGGACTTTGTCAGGTCGACGGCGCCTGTCGAAAGTCCCGCCGTCGAGTCGATAAGTGTGTCGACAGTAGAGCATCGACGTCGCGCCCTTCGAGGAGTCGGGGGCGGCCGTTTCGCGCGGAACGCGCAGTCACGTCGCGCCGGCCCGGACGTTAAATTGCGGCCGCAAATAGCAAAGGGTGAAGATGCCGACCATCGCTCTCGTCGACGACGATCGAAACATTCTCACCTCAGTCTCCATCGCTCTGGAAGGCGAAGGGTATCGCGTCCAGACCTATACCGACGGCGCGCAGGCGCTCGACGGGCTGCGCGCCAACCCGCCCGATCTGGCGATCTTCGACATTAAGATGCCCCGGATGGACGGCATGGAGCTTCTGCGTCGACTGCGGCAGAAGTCCGACCTCCCGGTGATTTTTCTCACCTCCAAGGACGAGGAAATCGACGAGCTGTTCGGCCTGAAGATGGGGGCGGACGACTTCATTCATAAGCCCTTCTCGCAACGGCTGCTCGTCGAGCGCGTCAAGGCGATCCTGCGGCGCGCCAATCCCAAGGAGGCCGCGGCGCAGAAGGAATCCGAGGCCAAGGTCCTGGAGCGCGGCGCGCTCGTGATGGACCCTGAGCGCCACACCTGCACTTGGCGCGGCGATCCGGTGGTGCTGACCGTGACCGAATTCCTGATTTTGCAGTCGCTGGCTCAGCGTCCCGGCGTCGTGAAGAGCCGCAATGCGCTCATGGATGCGGCCTATGACGACCAAGTCTATGTCGACGATCGGACGATCGACAGCCACATCAAGCGCTTGCGCAAGAAGTTCAAGGTTGTGGACAATGATTTCGAAATGATCGAGACGCTCTATGGCGTGGGCTATCGATTCAAGGAAGCCTGAGTTCTCGCGGAGGGGACGCGAGATGGACGCAAGCATCGAGGGTGACGGCGACGTGACCGCCGTCGGCGACCCGGTCGCGGAAGCGCCGCCGCGTTCCGCGGTCCCGGCGGCAGCTCCGGCGCGCGACGCCGCGGCGGCGCGGGCGCGCCTGTGGCGGACAATCTCCATCCGCTTGGCGCGGGCGCAGCGAACCGTGCAACGAACTGTCCAGTCGCATCTATCGTCCTCGCTCACCCGACGCATCGTCGTTCTCAATCTTGGCGGGCTGGTCGCGCTGCTCGCCGGGTTCCTCTACCTCAACCAGTTTCGCGAAGGTCTGATCGACGCCCGCGTGCAAAGCCTGCAGACGCAGGGCGAGATCATCGCCGCGGCGGTGGCGGCCTCGGCGACGGTGGACACCGACGCCATCTCCATCGATCCGGAAAAGCTGTTGAAGCTCGCGCCGGGAGAGAGCGCGAGCGGCGCCGACGGCGGATCGCCGCTGGAGTTTTCACTCAATCCCGAACGCGTCGGGCCGCTGCTGCGGCGTCTGGTGTCGCCGACGCGGCTGCGGGCGCGCATCTACGACCGCGACGGCTTTCTGCTGCTCGACTCGCGCTCCGTCTCCGGCCGTTCGAACATTCTGCGCTTCGACTTGCCGCCCGCGGCCGGCCAGCCTACGACCCTCGACGCCTCCTCCTTCCTCGAAAGATCGCTGGAGTTTGTCCAACGGCTGTCGCATCGGCCGGAGCTGCCGCTTTACGAAGACATCGGCATGGGCAATGGCAAAGCCTATCCTGAGGTCGGCAGCGCGCTCGGCGGCCACATTCATTCGGTGGTGCGCGCCAACGCCAGGGGCGAAACCATCATTTCCGTCGCCGTTCCGGTTCAGCGCTTCCGGTCGGTGCGCGGCGCGCTGCTCCTCTCGACCATGGGCGGCGACATCGACGCCGTCATCGTCACGGAACGCTGGGGCATCATCCGCATCTTTCTGGTCTCGGCCGGCGTGATGCTGCTGATCTCGCTGTTCTTCACCAACACGATCACCGAACCGATGCGCCGCCTCGCCGAGGCGGCCGAGCGCGTGCGGCGCGGCGTGAAGTCTCGCCAGGAGATCCCGGACTTCTCGGACCGGCCGGATGAAATCGGCCATCTTTCCGGCGCGTTGCGCGACATGACGAAGGCGCTCTACAACCGCATCGACGCGATCGAGCATTTCGCCGCGGACGTCGCGCATGAACTCAAGAATCCCTTGACGTCTCTGCGCAGCGCCGTCGAGACGCTGCCGATCGCCAAGACCGAGGAGTCGCGCGACAGGCTGCTCGCCATCATCAAACATGACGTCGGCCGGCTGGATCGTTTGATCAGCGATATTTCCGACGCGTCTCGTCTCGACGCCGAACTCGCCCGCGCCGACATGGACGTGGTCGATCTCGCGGCGGCGCTATCGACCGTCGTCGACTTGGCGCGCGCCGTGGATCGCGGCGACCGCGTCAACATTCAACTGACCGTGCGCGCCTCGCCGCATGACGCGCCGCGCGGCCGCTGGCGCGTTCTCGGCAATGACTCGCGTCTCGGACAGGTGTTCAACAATCTGATCGACAATGGCCGGTCGTTTTCAAAGCCCGGCGGAGCCGTGCGCGTGCTGCTGTGGCCGGAGCGGGCTAAGGGGCCGGGAGGCCAGCAGATCGAGGGCTACGAGATCATCGTCGACGACGACGGCCCCGGAATTCCCGACGGCGCGTTCGATCGCATCTTCGAGCGTTTCTACACCGACCGCCCGGAACAGGGATTTGGCCAGAATTCCGGGCTCGGGCTCTCGATCTCCCGCCAGATCATCGAGGCGCATGGCGGACGCATCCGCGCCCTCAACCGCACCCGCGCACATCCGCAGGGCACTGACGAGCCCCGCCGCGGCGACGCCGTGCTCGGCGCGCGCTTCGTCGTCTGGTTGCCTTCGGCGCGATGACGCCGCCGCAAGCGTCCGACTATGTGCACGCCACCGCGCTGGTTCTCGGCGAATTCGGCCTGCTGCTGCGCGGACCGTCCGGCGCCGGCAAGAGCGCGCTCAGCCTGCAGCTTGTCGCCGACTGGCGGGCGCGCGGCGCTTTCGCGGCGCTTGTCGGCGACGACCGCGTCGCGCTCGAAGCGCGTCACGGCCGCCTGATCGCAAGACCGCACCCGTCGATCCGCGGCATGATCGAGGCGCGCGGTCTCGGGCTGTTACGCGTCCCTTATGAGCCGGCCTGCGTCCTGCGGGGCGTCGTTGACCTTCTCGCGTCCGGAGAGTCGCCGAAACGATATCCCGATGCGGACGAAGCAAAGACTCGGTTGAGCGGCGTGACGCTGCCGCGTATGTTCGAAAACGCCGCAAACGTCGGGGCGGCGGCGCGGATTGCGGCTTACATTCAGAATGTTGCGACAAATTGACGGAGCCTCGCTGTTTTCGCTTGCCTATTTCGCCGCGTTGCACAAAATGTCGCCCCTGTTGAGCGGGGCGATCACGGCGGGCGCAACGGCTCCTCCTGGGATGCAATTTGGCTCCGTTCGCCCTTGCGGGCCGACGCATTTTACGAGACATCGGCGCGCAAGAGACGTCTTCATGAGTGGTAGGGTCGTATGATCGGAATGGTCTTGGTGACCCATGGCCACCTTGCCACTGAGTTTCGCGCGGCGCTCGAACACGTCGTCGGACCTCAAAAGCAGATTGCGGCGATCTCGATAGGGCCCGAGGACGATATGGAGCGCCGGCGCGGGGATATCATTGAGGCGATCCGCGAGGCCGACAGCGGCGACGGCGTGGTGCTGCTCACCGATATGTTCGGCGGCACGCCCTCCAATCTTGCCATATCCGTAATGGATGGCGGAAAGGTGGAGGTTCTCGCGGGGGTCAATCTGCCGATGCTGATCAAACTCGCTTCGGTCCGCGATACGCAACCTTTGGAGC
The DNA here is from genome assembly GCF_000304315.1 of Methylocystis sp. SC2. Taxonomy (NCBI): domain Bacteria; kingdom Pseudomonadati; phylum Pseudomonadota; class Alphaproteobacteria; order Hyphomicrobiales; family Methylocystaceae; genus Methylocystis; species Methylocystis hydrogenophila. Next base: position 1,363,388 of record NC_018485.1, read on the forward strand.
AGGCGGTGCTGCAGGCGCAGGACGCCGGCCGCAAATATGTTTACATCGCCAGCAAAGTGCTCAACGCAAAATGAATGACCTCGTGACCGATAAATTGCATCAGGCTGCGGCCGAAGACGTCTTGTCGCGGGAACTCGCGATCGTCAACAAGAAGGGGCTGCACGCCCGCGCAACCGCCAAATTCGTGCAGTGCTGCGAGAAGTTCGACGCCGTCATCACTGTTTCGAGAGGTGATGAAACGGTTGGCGGCAGCTCGATCATGGGCATTCTGACGCTGGGCGCAAGCCAGGGCGCGACCATCACCGTCACCGCGACGGGACCGCAGGCGAAGGCGGCCCTCGACGCGCTGGAGACGCTCGTCGCCCACCGCTTCGGAGAGGACGAATAGCGCGGCGCAAAACGCCGCCGCAAGCGAGCGCGCGCGAAAAACCCTGCACGCAGGCGGCCGGGCTCCATTGAGCGCGTCCGCCACGGTCGCCGCGTTAATTGAAGGCCTCGTGAAAGTCGCGATCCGTCGCAGTTTGCTGAACCCTCCCCTGCAGGCAGGCGTCGTCACATGTCCGTCTTTAAAGTTTACGTGCGGGTGCTGGGGCTTCTGCGTCCTGAGGCGCGGCTCGCGATCATCCTCGTTGCGGCCAATCTGGCGCTCGCCGTCTCCGCCTTCGCCGAGCCGATGCTCTTTGGGCGCATCATCGACCGCATGACGCGCGCGCAGGCGCCCGGCGCGACTTTGACATGGAGCGATCTGCTGCCGCTCGTGTCCGCCTGGGCCGCCTTCGGCCTGTTTTCGATCGGCGGCGCCATTCTCGTCGGACTCAACGCCGATCGTCTGGCGCATCGCCGACGGCTGGCGATCATGTCGGATTATTTTGATCACGTTCTCAGCCTGCCGCTGAGTTTTCACAGCAACGTCCACTCCGGACGTCTCCTGAAGATCATGCTCGATGGCGCGAACGCCATGTCGGGGCTGTGGCTGTCGTTCTTTCGCGAGAACTGCGCGTCCTTCGTTGCGCTCTTCGTGCTCTTGCCGGCGACGCTGTTCGTCAATTGGCGGCTCGGCTCGCTGCTTGTGGCGCTTGTCGCGCTCTTTTATTTCGTGACGAGCTTCGTCCTGCGACGCACGGAAGATCTGCAGGGCCAGGTCGAGCGCTACAATTCGACGCTCGCCGAACATGCGTCCGATGCGCTTGGCAACATTCCGGTGGTGCAGAGCTTTACCCGCATCGAAAGCGAGTCGCATGCGCTGAACCGCATCATCGATGACGTCATCGCGGCGCAGATGCCGGTTCTCTCCTGGTGGGCCTTCGTCGCCGTCGCCAGCCGCGCCTCGGCGACGCTGACGATTCTGGCGATTTTCCTGCTTGGCGTCTGGCTGCATTTGCGCGGACAGGCGACGATCGGCGAGATCGTCGCCTTCATGAGCTTTGCAACGATGCTGATCGCCCGCCTCGAACAGGCGGTCGGCTTCGTCAATGTCCTGTTCCAGCAGTCCGCGAAGATTGCGGAATTCTTCGGCGTGCTCGACACGCCGGCGAGCGTCGCCGATCGCCCGCACGCCCGCGACGCGGGGCGGCTTGTCGGCGCGGTCGAATTCGACCACGTCGCCTTTTCCTACGACGGGCGACGGCCGGCGGTGCGCGACGTGTCGTTTACGGCGGAACCTGGCGAGACGATCGCGCTCGTCGGCGCGACGGGCTCCGGCAAATCAACGACGCTCGGGCTCCTGCACCGGGCTTTCGATCCAGACAGCGGCGCGGTGAAAATCGACGGCGTCGACATCCGCGAATTCACGCTGAGTTCGCTACGCCGCAACATCGGCGTCGTCTTTCAGGAGCCGATGCTGTTTGCGCGGTCGATCGAGGACAATCTGCGCATCGGCAATCCCGACGCGAGCGACGAGGAGATCGCGCATGCGCTCGAACTGGCGCAGGCGACGGAATTCGTCGCGCATCAGAGCGACGGGCGGGCGACGCGCGTCGGCGAACGCGGCCGCTCGCTCTCGGGCGGCGAGCGCCAGCGGCTCTCGATCGCAAGAGCGCTGTTGAAAAACCCGCCGATCATGGTCTTCGACGAGGCGACCTCGGCGCTCGATGCGACGACCGAGCGGATGATCCAGAAGGCGTTGGAGGCGGCGATGAAGGGCCGCACGACCTTCGTCATCGCCCATCGGCTGGCCACCGTGCGCAACGCCGACCGCATCCTCGTCTTCGATCAGGGCGAGATCGTCGAGAGCGGCGGCTTCGACGAATTGGTCGCGAAGGGCGGTCGCTTCGCCATGCTAGCGGCGGCGCAGTTCATGACCGAGCCGACCGTTTCGACGACGCCGCTTGACGGGGTTTACGAAGCCGGCGCGCAGCAGCCGGCGGGGTGAGGATGCAAGCGCGCTGCGGAGAAGCAGGCCAGCGACGGATAACCGCGAATCAGTCGCAATAAAAAAGCCGCGCCCCTTTCGGAGCGCGGCCGCAGGCTTTCATAGCGATCTTCTTAGCGGATCACGTAAGGCAGCAGGCCCAAGAATCGGGCGCGCTTGATCGCCTGGGCGAGTTCGCGCTGCTTCTTGGCCGAAACGGCGGTGATGCGCGAGGGCACGATCTTGCCGCGCTCGCTGATGTAGCGGGACAGCAGGCGCGTGTCCTTGTAGTCGATCTTCGGCGCGTTGGCGCCGGTGAACGGGCAGGACTTGCGGCGGCGGAAGAAGGGGCGGCGCGGTGCGGTGCTCATTCGACCTCTCCTTCAACCTTGCCTTCTTCGCGGCGCGGGCGACGCTCGGGCCGATCTCCGCGGTCGCCGCGATCCCCGCGCTCGCCTCTATCGCCGCGCGGGCCGCGGCGCTCGCCGCGGTCGTCGTCTTCACGTTTGCGAAGCTGGGCGGAAGGACCCTCCTCCAGCTCGTCGACGCGCAGCGTCAGCACGCGCAAAATATCTTCGTTGATGCTCTGCTGGCGCTGCATTTCGGCGATCGCCGCCGGCGGCGCGTCGATGTTCATCAGGGTGAAATGCGCCTTGCGGTTCTTGTTGATCCGATAGGCGAGCGATTTGACGCCCCAATATTCGATCTTGCCGACCGTGCCGCCGAGCGACGTGATGACATTTTTGAACTGCCCGGTCAGAGCCTCCACCTGCTGGGGAGACACATCCTGACGGGCGAGATAGACATGCTCGTACAGAGGCATGGATTTTCGCCTTTCCGTTGCCGCGAGCCGCTCCGGCGCCAAGCCCTTCGAGCGATTCTTGGGGACCTGCCCCGGAAAGGCTCGAGAAGGAAAGTTCGAAGGCGGAGGCACGGGAAGACGGGAATAAACCCTCGCTCGTTGAGCTGCGCATATTCTTGTCCGAAAGCCGCATCGCACTTTTCGGGAATATGCGATCTCTGCATATTCTTGTCCGAAAACCGTTTTGCGCGTTTCGGGAATATGCGGTCTCTGCGCATATTCTTGTCCGAAAACCGCTTCGCACTTTTCGGGAATATGCGCTCGAGCGCTTCCGTTCAGCCCCCGGCCGGGAACGTCGCGATCGGCGGTTTATACGCGGCTTTAAGCAGGATGCAAGAGCGCAAGGCCTCGCGGCTTGCCGCAGGGCGGCTCGGCCAGTATGGTCGCGCCGTCAAGCCGCCGCCAGGAAGGACGAGATGACGCGGAAATTCCGAGTGTTCGCGCTGCTGGCGGCCCTCTCCGCGCTGCTGTCCGCCTGCGACAAATGCGGCGGCTTCCAGGAGCTCCGCGTTCCCGGCCAGCCCCACGCCTGCAGGGACGGCGTGGCGCGCTGACGCATTCCCCAGCCAGCGCAAGCCGTTTTAGAGTGTCGTCCTGACGATTAGGCGCGCCGGAGCCCCCTTTGCCGAACGCCAGCACCTTCCTCGACATGAAGCGCCGGGGCGAGAAAATCGTCGTCGTCACCGCCTATGACGCGCCGACCGCGCGCCTGGAGGTCGAGGCGGGGGCCGACATTATCCTCGTCGGCGACAGCGTCGGAGTGAATGTTCTGGGCTATGCGCATGAGCGCGAGGTGACGCTCGCCGACATGGCCCATCATATCGCCGCCGTGCGGCGCGGCGCGCCCGAGGTCTACATCATCGGCGATTTGCCCTATGCGACCTATGACACGGCGGAACAGGCGATCGAAAGTTCGCGACTCCTGCGCGAATCCGGCGCCGATTGCGTGAAATTCGAAGGCGCGCAACTCGACATCATGCGCGCCTTGACCGCGGCCGGCTTCGACGTGTGCTCACATCTGGGCCTCGAATCGCAGCATCACGACGTGAAGCGGCGCCAGGGCAAGACGGCGCAGGCCGCCGCGAAACTCTATGACGACGCGCTGGCGCTCGACGCCGCCGGACAGAAATTTGTGGTGCTGGAGCTCGTGCCGCAGGAGCTCGCGGCGCGGATCACGCAAGCGATCAGCGCGCCGACGATCGGCATCGGCGCCGGCGCGGCGACCGACGGACAGGTGCTCGTCGTCAATGATCTTGCAGGGCTCACCGCGCGTGAATTCAAGCACAACCGCCGCTACGGCGCCGTCGGCGCGGCGCTGCGCGAGGCCGTCGCGGCCTATGCGCGCGACGTGCGCGCCGGGCGCTTTCCGGGGGAGGAACACGCCTTTCATATGGCCGACGACGAACGCGCCGCCTTCGAGCGGGCGGCGGGTCTTAAGCCGCTCCGATGACGACGGGCGGCGCGCCGGCGAGACGCCGGCGCCACATGGCTTCAAACAGCGATTCCAGCGCGCGCGTGTAAGAACGGACGTCGAAAAGCGCCGTCGTCAGGCGATTGGCGGCGAGCTTTCCCCGCAGTTCGGCGTAACGCACGGGATCGCCCGCCAAGACCAGCGCGATCTCTAAATATTCGTCAAAATCCGCCGCGATCAGCTCCGGCATTCCGATCGCATGCAAGAGGCTCCCGGCCACGCGCGAGGGAAAGGTGTCGCCGGCGCAGGTCACGATCGGCACGCCCGCCCATAGCGCGTCGCTCGCCGTCGTGTGCGATCCGAAGGGCGCGGTGTCGAGCGCGAGATCGGCGAGTTGCAGGCGCGCCAGATGTTCGGCCTGCGGCAAATGCGGCGCGAAGATCATCCGCGCCGCGTCAATCCCGCGTCGGCGCATTTCATTGCGCAGATTGCCTTCCGCCAGCATCGCCGCCGAGAGCCACAGCACCGCGCCCGGCGTCGCCTCGAGCAGTCGCGCCCAAAGATCGAAGATGAAGGGCGTGAGCTTATAGGCCTGATTGAAGCAGCAATAGACGAAGCCTTCCGCCGGCAGACCGGCGGCGGCCCGCGACGGCGGCGCGCGCAGCGGCGTCCCGCGCCCGTGCGGCTGATAGGCGTGCGGCAGATAGGCGAAGGCTTCCGAATAGGCCGACGCCGACGACGGCGGCGTGACATAGCGATCGGTCACGATGTAATCGCACACGCCCGTTCCGAGCGTGCCGGGATAGCCGAGATAATTGACCTGAACGGGCGCGGGCCGCAGCATCATCACGCTGGTGCGCGCGCCATGAGTGAAGCCCTTGAGGTCGACCAGAATATCGACGCCATCCGCATTGATGAGGCGCGCGGCCTCAGCGTCGGTCAGCTGCGAAATATCGGCGAAAGCGTCGAAAGCGGCCCGCAGCCGGGTCCGCATCGCCCCCTCGACGCCGCAATAGCTATAAGCGCGGATCTCGAAGCGGGCGCGATCATGCGCCTCCAGCGTCTCGACGAGAAGATGCGCGGTCGCATGCTCGTGGAAGTCGTTTGACAGATAGCCGACGCGAATCCGGCTGCGGCGGGAAAGGTCGAAGCGCATGGCGAGGCTCGCGCGCAGCGGCCCCGCCGCCAAAAGCCGCGCGGCGGTCCAGCTCTCGGAACAGGCGCGCTGTTCGCCAGCGGTAATGCCGGGCTCCGACAGCAGGAGGAAGGGAGGCGTCGCCGGCCCGTCCGGCATGGCGAGCGCCGCCCGAATTTGCCCCGCGGCGGCGTCGAAATCGTCCCATTCGCACATGGCGCGGCTGCGAGATATGGATTTCATGGCGCCCTTTCGCGAGGGGCCAATCCGCACATCAGCCGGCCTTCGTGCGGGAAGCGATTTCCATGCCGCGCGCATGGTCATCGTGGCGAGTTGCCAGGACCGCCGCCGCCGCTAGAAGATATTCTCTTGCCGCGCCGCCATCCGGGCGGGCGATCCGCAACAAGGCTCATCATGACGTCCGCCACGATCTCGAAAGAAGCGCCGGTCGGACTCCTTCTCGTCAATCTCGGCACGCCTGATGCGCCCGACGCCGCGGCGGTGCGGCGCTATCTGGCGGAATTTCTATCCGACCGCAGGGTCGTCGACCTCCCGCGCGCGCTATGGCTGCCGATCCTCTACGGCGTCGTGCTCAACACCCGCCCGGCGCGCTCGGCGAAGCTCTATGAATCGATCTGGAACGTCGACACGGGCGAAGGTCCGCTGAAGACCTTCACCCGCCTGCAAGCCGAGAAGCTGCAGGCGCGGATGGGCGCTTCCAATCTCGTCGTCGATTACGCGCTGCGCTACGGCGCGCCGTCGATCGCGACGCAGATCGAGTCGCTCATCGCGAAAGGTTGCACGCGGATCGCGCTGTTGCCGCTCTATCCGCAATATGCGTCATCGACCACGGGCTCCGCCGCCGACGCCGCTTTCGACGCGCTGCGCAAGATGCGCAAGCAGCCGGCGCTTCGCATCGGCGCGCCCTATTACGACGACCCCGCCTATATCGACGCGCTCGCCGCCAGCGTCAGGCGCGCGCGCGCCGCGCTCGATTTCGAACCGGAGGTCATCGTCGCGTCGTTCCATGGCCTTCCGCAGGCGCAAATCGACCGCGGCGATCCGTATCGCGCGCACTGCGAAGCGACATGGCGGCTGCTCTGCGAACGGCTCGGCATGAACGGCCAAAGCCTGCGCCTCGCCTTTCAGTCGCGTTTCGGGCGCGCGCGCTGGATCGAGCCTTACACGTCCGACGTCGTGACCGAACTTGCCGGCGCCGGCGTCAAACGCATCGCCGTCGTCGCGCCGGGATTTTCCGCCGATTGCCTGGAGACGATCGAAGAGCTTGGCGTCGAAATCCGCGATCTCTTTCTTGAGAAAGGCGGCGAGAAATTCGCCCGCCTACCCTGTCTCAACGACAGCGACGAAGGCATGGCGCTGATCGAGACTCTGGCGAAGCGCGAGATTGCGGGGTGGATTTGATACGGATTCCGCGCGATCCGTTCTCTTGGACGGTGTCATTCCCGGCAGGCCGAAGGCCTGACCGGGAATCCAGAGCAAATTCAAGAATGCTGGTCTTGCTCTGGATTCCCGATCGCGCGCGTTGCGCGCGTCGGGAATGACGTCGGAGCGGCGCAAAGAGAATTCGTGTCCCGCGCCAATTGCCGACATTCGCGCGTTATCTTCGCGACAATTCGGTCAGCAATCCGCGCAGCGGCTGAAATTCGAAGCGCACCTCATGGCGCCCTTCCGGAATCGCAACGGCCCGGAACATCACATTGGCGCGCAAAATCGGCGCCTCCGCGCCATCGACGTGCGCAAACCACCACGGATGCCAGACGTCGTTCAACACAAGCCAGCCGCCGCCCGGAGGCGCGCTGACCGCCGCGACGACGCGGTCGTTCTCGTAGGAGAGGATTTTCGCCGTCGCCGGCGGCGCGTCCTTGCGCGTATGGCAGATCGGCGGCGTCTCCAGGAGCACCGTCTCGCGATAGTCCGCCTCCGGCCACTCGCCGCTCTGCATCATCGCCGCGAAATCGACGTGGATGGCGCAGGTTGCGAGCATGACGCGCGGCATGGCGCGAGGATTTTCGTAAATGTGAACGTCGCCGATGCGCGTGAGCTCGACGAAGTCGCCATGCTTGTAATTCTCGTCGATCTTTTCGATGGGCGCGCCGGTCGCGATAAATCGCAGGCCGAGCATGTCCGACAGGACCGAGCGATAGGCAGGATAGAGCTTGGAAAACTGGCGCTGCTCGGGAAGCGCGAGATGGTCTCCGGCGCCGGTTACGTCTTCGAAGAGCCGAAGCCGGATGGGATTGTAACCGAGATCATGATCGAAGCCGTGGACGAGCGACGCGTTCGGCCAATGGAAATCGATCGCCGCAAGTTCGACGCGGTCGCGACGATCCGGCGCCGCCGTTTCCTTGAGCTTGCCGCGCAGATAGGCGATCACCGGATCCTTGCCGTCGACCCGCAAGGCGTCGAACTGTTCAGGCGGCAAGGCCGTCGATTCATTGGGTCCATTGCCGATCGTCAGATCGACGCCCATCAGCATGGCGACCGCCGCGAGCAGATAGGGGCCGCCCAACAGCCTGTCGCGAGTCGCGAGGACAAGCGCGATGGCGAGCGCGGCAAACATCGCGCTTATCGCGAGCGGCCAGGAGGCCTGATTAAGATGGCCCTTGGCGGCCGCGACAAGCAGCGCGACCGCGAACAGCGCGGCGACGGCGCCGACAAGCCAAGCCGTGCGTGGCGTCGCCTCGCCGCGCTCAACGAGATTGAAGCCATAGCCCGCGAGAATCGCGAGCGTCGCGCCGAGCAAGAATGTCGCGTCGGCCGGCCGCCGCCAAAGGTCGACGCCCGGCAGATGATAGAAGAAGGCGAAGGCCGGCGTGTAGCGGCCCAGGGCGTAGAGCGCGAAAAACAGCGCGGCGGCGGCGAAGAAGCGGATTTCCTTATTCGACAGGAAGCGCCTGCCCAGCGACGCGAGCAACGATACGAGCGTCAGTTCGCCCAAGTAAACATTGGTCATGTTGCGCGCGAGGAATAGGTCGCGCTCTCCGACGGGGGGCCCCCAGAAGTTTTTAAGCGGACCGTCCGTTCCGAACATATTGGCGGAAATCAGCGTCCAGAAGGAGCCCGGCGGCAGCGAGCCCTTGAATGCGCCGTCGAGATCGATCTCGGGTCGGTTTGAATGCGCGGCGAGCTCCAGCGTGAACGCAAGCGGGACGACGATGATCGTCAGCCCCGTGAGCGCTCCGGCGGCGAGGGGCGCGACCGCGCTGAGTTTGGGCGATTCATCCGTCGCGACGCGATAGGCGGCGTAAGCGGACAGCATCAGCACGCCCAGAAACGCGACCTGGTCCCGTCCCAGCACCAGCAGCGCGGCGGCGGCGCCCGCCGCGGCGCCGTAGAGCGCCGACCGCCGATCGAGACCCCGCGCCAGCAGCCACAGCGTGACCGGCAGCCAGGCGAGACTCATGATCTGCCCGACATGCTGAATGCGCCACGCCGCCGAGCCGCCAAACGCGAATGCGAGAGCAGCCAGCAATCCTCCCGCGGCGCTCCAGCCGCGATCGCGAAAATAGGCGATGAGCGCAAGGCCGCCCATGGCCAGCATCGCGAAGACGATCGCGTCGGTCAGGACGAAGGACGGTTCGGGAACGAGCGCCGCCGCCAGCAGGAAAAACGGCGCGAAGATCAGCGATTGCGGATCGGCGATCTGCGGCATCCCCGCAAAGACGTGCGGCGTCCAGAACGGCGACTGGCCGCTGTGCAGGGCATGGGCGAGAAAGGCGAATTGCGGAAAAAAATGCGCCTTCGCGTCCCAGGGAATGGTGAGGCGCCCGGACAGCCAGGGAAAAGCGAGCGCCAGCGCGCAGACGAGGAAGAACGCCGCCGCGAGGGCGTAGGGCTGACCATCCGGGCGGCCGGCGTTTTTGCCGATTCGTTGCATGCCACAGTTCTAGCGGCTCCGGGCCATGGCTCAAAGCTGCGCTTCAGGCGCCCGCCTGAGGCCGAAGCGCGCAGCGAGCGCGTCGATGTCAACCGTCGCACGGCGCTTGTCATCCGATTCCAGCAGGAGGCGCAACCCCATGCCGCGCAGCATGTCGATAAAGGCGATGATATCGGGGTCGTCGGCGGTCCGTCCGAAGAGCGGCGCGAGCTGCTCGGCCACGCCGCGGGCGTGGGCGGCGAGCGTTGCGCGAATTTCCGCTTGGTCGCTCGCCTGCGCCACGACGCTTAAGAAGAAGCGCATCCTGTTGCGCTCGAACATGAGCGCGCGCACCGCTTCGACAGGATCGACGTCGCCGCCGATCGCACCGCGCTTGGGCTTATGCGCCTGAGCATGCGACGCTTCGAGCGTCGCGGCGAGCAAATCCGTCTTGCGTGGAAAATAATAGGTCAAATGCGACTGCCGCAGTCCGGCCGCGGCGGCGACGCGGGTTTGGGTCAGCGCGGAGACGCCTTCCTTCCTCAAGATTTTCAACGCGGCGTCCAGAATGCGCTGACGCGCGCTTTTTTCGACCATCGCCATAAGCGTTCATTCAAACCTTCGCCGCGCCAGCGTCCTATCAAAAAAAACGCGCCGCGGAAACGCCTCTGACGCTTGCGCTATATTTGGTAATATACCAATCTGGGTCGGCCACGCCGGCGTTGGAGAGGACTGATGAGATTTTTTCTGATTTTGACGTTTAGCGCGGCGGCGTGCCTGAGCGCGCGCGCCGACGACGGATCCGAGGCGGCGCGCCGCCTGCTTTTCGAAACATTCGACAAGCCCGAAACGCGCCTTTTCGTGGATGCTGTCGTCGTTGCGGGCGACTCCGCCGTCGCTGACTGGCGTCAGGGCGAACTCGGCGGCCGGGCGTTTCTGACGCGCAAGGGCGAGGCGTGGAGCATCGCGCTTTGCGCCGGCGACGCCCTAAAGGACCGCGCCACGCTTGAAAAGCTCGGCGTTTCGAAAGCGAACGCCGAGGCGCTTGCAAGGCGGCTGGCGGCCGAAGAGAAGCGGCTCTCGCCCGAGGTCGTCGAGCGTTTCTCCCGATTTGACGGCATGGCCGCCGTCGAGGCGGATGGAAGCCATTCGCCGTTCGATCCCCATCACAAGCCTATTCCCTGACTGTCGCGCACTGTTGCGCCGAAGCAACAGCGACCGAAAATGCGCCCGTCAGGCCAGCCGAAGCGTTGCCAAGACGTCATTTGGTAGATTACCAACAATCATGCTTGGCGCTCCGGGCGCCCCCTTTCACGCCTTCGGCGAGACGCAGCCACGAGGATCCGAGACAAGATGGCGGCCCTTGCGAGAACGCCTCGCTCGATGATTTTGCGGCGCATCGGGGCCCTTTGCATCGCGCTGCTTGTCGCGCTCGCGGCGGCGTCATCCTCGGCGCCGGCGCATCCCGCCCGTCCCGAGACGACCGCGCATTGTCTGGACACGCCTCAGCCGGCGCCGACGAAGCATCCGTGTGGCGGCGAGCAATGCTGCTTGCTGTGCGGTCACAGCCAGAAAGACCTGGTTTTTCCTGTTTTTGAGCCCGCTTCGGCCGCCATCGCCTATGCGCCGCCACGCGCCGCAAGCCGCGCGTTCCGCGCCGTTCGGGCGCCGCCTGTAAAAGGCGTCCGCGCACATTCGCGCGCGGCACCGCGCGCGCCGCCCCGCTTCTCCTGATCGCGACAGTCTTCCCTCAACGATCGCGCGGCGAGACGCCGCTCAGGAGATTTCCATGTTCCGGACCGGCTTGCTGCGCGGCGCCTGCGCCGTCGCCCTTGTTCTATCTTTCGCGGACTCGAGCGTTTTCGCGCAGCAGAGTCTGCCGACCATCGACATTGGCGGCGTCAGGTCGCGCGTCGCCGGACGCGGCGGCGGTCGCGCCCCGTCTACGGCCACCCCGCCGGCCGCCCCCGCCACGCCGACGCAAACCGGCGGCGGCGGCGGGTCGCTGACCGTGCCCTCGGTCGCCGAGCAGCGCCGCGAACTCATGCGCAACGTCGGCTCGGTCGCCTTCGTCGACGCCAATACGCCGGAGATTCAAACCCGCTACGTTCACGACCTGCGCGACGCGCTCAAGGACGTCCCGGGCGTCTATGTCGAAAGCCGCTACGGCCAGGAGCTGCGTCTGTCGATCCGCGGCTCGAATCTGACGCGCGACTTCCATCTGCGCGGACTGGAGCTGCTGCAGGACGGCATTCCGATGAATTACGCCGACGGCGGCGGCGACATGTATCAGATCGATCCCAAATATTTTCGCGCGATCGAAGTCCTGAAAGGCGGCAACGCCCTCGCCTATGGCTCCTCGACGCTCGGCGGCGCCATCAATTTCATCTCGCCGACCGCCTATACGGCGCTCGCGCCGAACATGGCGTCGCTCGAGGGCGGCAGCTATGGAACCGTGCGCGGGCAAGCGCAGATGTCCCGCATCATCGGCAATTTCGATTTCCTCATCAACGGCACGTTCACCCATGCCGACAATTACAGAAAACATTCGACGACAGACTACACGCAGCTCAACGGCAATCTCGGCTATCGCTTCTCCAACGATCTCGAGACGCGGTTCTATTTCGGCGTCTATGACACGTGGCAATTGCTGCCGGGGCAGCTCAATGAATTCGACGCGCGCAATGATCCGCGGCTGTCGCTGCCGCCGTTTCCGCCGGGCTTCGGAGCGGACGGCTTTGGCGCCAATCAGGCGCGAAACGTCAAGAATTGGCGTATTTCGAATAAGACCACGATCCTGAGCGAAATCGGCCGCATCGACCTCAACAGCTGGTACACGCATAATTATCTCTATCATCCGATCTTCGTGGTCATCGAACAGGAAGGCGGAACCTGGGGATTCACGCCGCGCCTCACCTCGAATTTCCTCGTCGACGGCCACCCCAATGAGCTCATCCTCGGCGGCCGCGTCTGGGGCGGATCGTCGAGCGATAATTGGTTCGACAATTACAATGGCATGCGGCTCAATCCCTATGGCGGGATCCCCGCCAATTTCGCCAGTGCGCAGTTCTCCTTTCCACCCTATTCGTTCAACGGACTCGCGCAATTTGGCGCGGCGAATTCGTGCTTCGGCTTCTGCGGCCTGTTCATCAATCCCGGATTGGATCCGCGTCTGCGCAACAACCGCGCGACGGCGCTCAATCTCGAAGCCTATTTCGAGAATCGCCTGCACATTGCGCCGCAGCTCATCTTCATGTTCGGCGCCAAGCTTTTCGCCGATACGCGCCGCTATGCGGTTCTCGGCGGCATTCCCTTCGAGCCGGTTCCCGGCGTGTCGGACAAGGTCTACCGCGGCATCGTGCCGAAGGTCGGCCTGATGTTCGAGCCGACGCCGGACATTCAATTCTTCGCCGACATGACCGGAAGCCGCGACGTGCCGGACTTCATCGACCTCACGCAAGGCGTGTTTCCGCCGCCGCGCGACGGCACGACCTTCACGCCGCTCGCGGCGCAGAAAGCCTGGACCGGCGAACTGGGGGCGCGCGGCGGATGGGACCGCTACACCTGGGACGTCACCTTCTACCATTCGGAACTGCAGGACGAATTGCTGAAGTTCACCACCAATCCCGGCCTCGGCATTCCGGCGACGACCTTCAACGCGAAGCGCACCATGCACCAGGGCGTCGAATTCGCGGCGAGCGCCGAACTCTTGCGCGACATTTTCGCGCCGGATGCGGGCGACGCGCTGAAGCTGTCGCAGGTCTGGACCTGGAACGACTTCCGCTTCGTCGGCGATCGCGACTTCGGCGACAATACGCTGGCCGGCATTCCGCGCCACGTCTTGCGCACCACGCTGTCCTATTGGCGGCCGGCCGATGGCCTGTATTTCGCGCCGCAGATGGATTGGGTTCCGGCGGGCGCTTACGTCGACTACGCCAATACGCTGCAGGCGCCGGGCTATGTCTTGCTGGGCGTCCAGGCGGGCATGAAGCTGCCCTACGGTCTCTCGTTCTTCGTCGAAGCGCGCAATCTGACCAATCGCCACTACATCAGCGACGTGACGACGATCGTCGACGCCCGCGGTCTCGATCCGCGGGTCTTCTATCCGGGCACGGGACGCGTGATCTACGGAGGCCTAAGGCTCGCCTTCTAGCGGCGCTTGGGCGATCGGCGAGGCAAGCCATATATAGGGCTGGCGCGCCGGCCGCCTTCGCCGGTCCGATGAAGGATAGCGCTTGTCGATTCACGCGACGCCGGAAAATCTCGCCGCTACGCGGACAAGCGCGCCGATGCTGCGCGTCGAGGGGCTGCGAAAATCCTATCCGACGCCGCAGGGCCGCACTCCCGTGCTGCGCGGCGTGGACTTCACGCTCGCCGCCGGCGCCAGCCTGGCGCTGACCGGCGAATCCGGCAGCGGCAAGAGCACGCTCCTGCATCTGGTCGGCGCGCTCGACGACGCCGACAGCGGCGAAATCATTCTCGACGGCGTCGCGCTGACGCGGCTGTCGGAACATGCGCGGGCCGCCATCCGGCGCGAAAGGATCGGCGTCGTCTTTCAGCAGTTCAATTTGATTCCGAGTCTGACCGTTTGCGAAAACCTGGGCTTCCAGGCGCGACTGGCGGGGCGATACGATCCGGCGTGGCAGGAAGAGCTCACGGCGCGTCTTGGTCTTGCGACGCTCGCCGCCCGCTATCCTGAGGAACTGTCCGGCGGACAGCAGCAGCGCGTCGCCATCGGCCGCGCGCTGGCCGTGCGCCCGAGGCTTCTGCTCGCTGACGAACCCACCGGCAATCTCGACGAAGCGACCGGCGACGCCGTCATGGCGCTCGCCCTCGACCTCGTCGCCGCGACCGGCTGCGCCTTTCTTATGGCGACGCACAGCGAACGGCTTGCGGCGCGGCTGCAACGGCGCGTGCGGCTGGAAACCGGTCTTCTGGCGACGCAATGAGAGAGATGCTCTGGACGCTGGCCGCGCTGATCAGCCACTGGCGCCGACGGCCGGGCAATCTCGCGACGCTCGCGCTCGGCCTCGCCATCGCCACGGCGCTGTGGAGCGGCGTGCAGGCGCTGAACGCTCAGGCGCGCAACAGCTACGACGCCGCGGCGAACGCGATTTCGGGCGGCGGCGCGCGCACGCTCGTCGCCGCGCGCGGCGGGCTGTTCGATCAAGACCTGTTCGTGAAGCTGCGCCGCGCCGGCGTCGACGTCTCGCCGGTGCTGGAAGGCGCAGTCCGAATCGGAGAGAAGAATATTCGGATCGTCGGCGTCGAGCCGGTGTCGCTGCCGCGCGCTTCGCCAATCGCGCATAGGCGAAGCCGCGCTGACGTTCTGGAAGAATTCTTCTCCGGCCCGGGCCGCGGCTTTGCCGCCCCGCAGACCCTGCGCCGGCTGGATCTTCTAGAGGGCGCGCAGCCGCGAACCGAGCGCGGTCGGCTGCTGCCGCCGCTTGCGGCGCTCCCCGAAGCGCCGCCCGGCGCAATCATCGTCGACATCGGCGTCGCCCAGCGCCTGCTCGATCGCCCCGGAAAACTCTCGCGCCTCGTCATCGCCGACGAGGAGGCGTTCGACAAGGCGCGGCTTAAGCCGATCGCCGGCGATGCGCTGCGGCTCGTCGCGCCGAACGATGACAGCGATCTGGGCCGTCTGACCGACAGTTTTCACCTCAATCTCACCGCCTTCGGCTTTCTTGCGTTCCTGGTCGGGCTGTTCATCGTGCACGCCGCTTACGGCCTCGCCTTCGAACAGCGACTGCCGACCCTGCGCACCTTGCGCGCGCTCGGAGTTGGGCCGCCCCATCTCATCGCGGCGATGGCCTGCGAAATCGCGATCCTGACGCTCTTGGCGGGCGGCGCGGGCGTCCTCGGCGGTCACGCGATCGCGCAGGCGCTTCTGCCGGATGTCGCAAAAAGTCTCGAGAGCCTCTACGGCGCGCAAATCTCCGATCGCCTTGCGCTCGATGCGCGTTGGTGGCTCTCCGGCCTCGCGATGGCGGGCGCCGGCGCGGCGCTCGCGGCGGCGAGCGGCCTGACGAAAGCACTGCGGCTGCCGGCGCTGTCATTCGCGCGTCCCATGGCCTGGCGCGGCGCGCATCACCGCTATTTGCGACGGCAGGCCGCGCTCGCGGCGCTCGCCCTTGTCGCGGCGGCTTGCGCCTATAGCTTCGGCGAGGGGCTCGCGTCAGGCTTCGCGATCATCGGCTTGGCGCTTCTCGCCGCCGCTCTCATTCTGCCGGTCGGCCTCGCCGGCGCCCTGGCGCTCGGCGAGCATTTCGCGCGCCGGCCGCTCGCCCGCTGGTTCTTCGCCGACGGACGCCAGGAAATTTCCGGTCTTTCGCTTGCGCTGATGGCGCTGCTGATCGCGCTTGCGACCAATATCGGCGTCGGCGGCATGGTCGAGGGCTTTCGCCAGACCTTCGATCGCTGGCTCGACGCGCGCCTCGTCGCCGAGATCTATTTCGAAGCGGCGACGCCCGCCGATGCGCGCGACATCGAGGCGTGGGCGCGCACCCAGCCCGACATCGCCGCGATCCTCCCCGTCTGGCGCGCGAAGACGCGCGTCGGCGGATGGCCCGTCGATGTCGTCGGCATGACGCCTCACCAAACCTATACGGCGCATTTTCCGCTGATCGACGCCGCGCCGGACGCATGGACGGCGCTGCACGCCCAGGACGCCGTCCTCGTCAGCGAACAATTGGCGCGCCGTCTTGGTCTGACGGTCGACGAAACCCTCGACATTCCGACGTCGGGGCAAGACTGGCCCGCGCGCATCGTCGGGGTCTTTCCGGATTACGGCAATCCGAAAGGCCAGCTGCGCATTGATCACGAAAAGCTGAAGCGCTCTTTCGACGACGCCTCCGGCGTGCATTACAGCCTGCGCGTCGATCCGGGCGCCACGGCGCGCGTCATCGACACCATGCAGCAGCGCTTTGGCGGAAAAATCGCGCGCATCGTCGATCAGGGCGAAGTCAAAGCCCTGTCGACGGAAATCTTCGAACGCACATTCGCCGTGACGACGGCGTTGAACACGCTGACGCTGATCGTATCCGGCGTCGCGCTCTTCGCCAGTCTGCTGACGCTCAGCGACATGCGGCGCGCCCGCATCGCGCCGGTCTGGGCGCTGGGCGCGACGCGGCGAAAGCTGGCGGCGCTGGAAATGGCGCGGGTTTTGGGGTTCGCCGCCGGCGCCGCGGCTTTCGCGATCCCTCTTGGGCTGTTCATGACCTGGTGCCTCGTGGCCATCATCAATGTCGCCGCCTTCGGATGGCGACTTCCATTTCATATGTTTCCGGCGCAATGGCTTGTGGTTTCCTGCATCGCGCTCGGGGCCGCATTCTTTGCGGCGCTTATTCCCTTCGCGAGGCTTGCGCGCGTTTCGCCGACCGAACTGCTTAGGGTCTTCTCCAATGAACGCTAAGGCCTCGAACGGTTCTCCCGAACGACGCTCGGCAATGTCGAGGCGATCGGCGCTGCTTCTCGCGCTGTCGTCGAGCGGCGCGTTGGCGCAAGGCTTCGGCGGTCTTGGCGCGACGGCGCCGGGGTTCGCGATTCCCCGACCCGGAACGCCGCTCGTCTTCCCGAAAGACCATGGCGCGCATCCCGATTTTCGCACCGAATGGTGGTACGTCACCGCAAATCTAAACGGCGACGACGGCGCCTCGTACGGCGTCCAATGGACGCTCTTTCGCTTTGCACTGGAGCCGAACGCGGCGCGGGCCGGCTGGGACGACCGCACCATCTGGATGGGCCATGCGGCGGCGACGAGCGCCAGCGACCATCTCTTCGCGCAGAAATTCGCCCGCGGCGGAATTGGCCAGGCGGGCGTCGCGGCTTCGCCCTTTCGCGCCTTCATCGACGACTGGGCTTTGGAAACGCGCGACAGTTCTGCGGATTCGGGAATAGAGCGGCTGCGCGTTTCGGCGGGCGACAGGAATTTCGCCTATGCGCTCGATCTCACAGCGACGGAGCCGGTCGTATTGCAAGGCGAAGGCGGCTACAGCCGCAAGTCCGAGGCCGGCCAGGCCTCCTATTATTACAGCCAGCCGTTCTTTACGGCGGAAGGCGCGTGGTCGATGAACGGACGCAAAATCCAGGTCTCCGGCCGCGCCTGGATGGATCGCGAATGGTCGAGTCAGCCGCTAAGCCCTGATCAAAAAGGCTGGGACTGGTTTTCGCTGCACCTCGAGGGCGGCGCCAAGCTGATGCTGTATCGCATGCGCAGCGTCGAAGCGCCGTCGTTTCTCTTTGGAAATTGGATCGACGCCGACGGCGCGACGTCGATGCTCGCGCGCGGCGACATCGTCATCGAGCCTCTGGAAACGACACGCATCGCCGATCGCGACGTGCCGATTCGCTGGCGCGTGAAGATCAAGAGCCGCGGGGTCGACGTCGAGACGCGGCCGCTCAATCCGAGAAGCTGGGTGGGAACCGATTTTTCCTATTGGGAAGGTCCGATCCGCATGACCGGTTCGCACAGCGGCGAAGGCTATCTCGAAATGACCGGCTATTGACGCTCCGCGGCTACGCGAAGACGTTAGCAAAAAAGCCCCTCGTCTCTCGCAGCTTCTTCAAATGTACGGCGGCGAGCTCCGACAGGCGCCGCTCGCCCGCACGCGTGATGACGACGAGCGAACGACGGCGATCGGTCGGGTCGGTCTTTCGCCGGACAAGCTTCGCCTGCGCGAGGCGCGACACGAGTTCCGCCGCGCTGTGATCGCGGATCATCAGCTGCTCGGCGAGTTCGCCGACGCTGATGTGTTTAGCGCCGCGATAGGTGCGCACCACCAGCAGCGCCTGATACCACTGCACGGTCACGCCATGGTCCGCGGCGACCTGTTCGCTGAAGGCTAAGAACCTTCGCAAGGCGATGCGAAATTGCGCCAACGCGGCCAGGTCGTCTTCACTTGGCGCCTTGCGCGGGGTCCCTTGCGGCTGATCGCAGAGAGTCAAATGAAACCCCTTACTTCCCGAGTCGTTCTCGCGCTGGGCGACTCATTTGGAGTGAAGTAATAGTGCGCGCGCCGCGCCAACGGGTCAATTCTGGTCCGCGTCGAAGCGCGCTTTATAATTGCGCGATGAAGCTCGTCAATCCTTGCAAGACAAGCGTCGGGGCGCGGCGGCGACTCCTCCCGCGCAAGCGGCGGGCGACGCCCTGCGGTCCGGCGACGGCGCCTGCGCCATAGGACGGATTTTGCTCATGCGTCTGGAATGCGGCATCGCTTCTCTCGCGAAAGGACTCCGGCGCCTCGAATGGAATGAGGTCATGGACAAAGTAGACAGGCTTATATCCGATCGCGCTGTGAGCCGGCGCATATACAAGCTCCGATCGACAAGAAATTGCGCGACATTGAAATAGATCGCGCCATGCGGCGCCTCGCCCGTCGACCTTCCAAGATAAGGCGCCCGGCGGCTGCGCGCCGCGCTTGCGGCGCTCCTGCGAGTCGCCGATGATCCACGGCCCTGGCGCCCGCCTTAAATCCAGCTCAGGACATTTCCACAAAACTTTGGCGAGCTCGGCGCAGCGCGCGGATCCGGAGACGCTTATGTCGGAAAAGATCATCGTTTCGAGAGATCTCGGGGTGTGGCGCCTGCTGATGAACCGCCCCGAAAAGAAGAACGCGCTTGATCGCGAAATGTATCGCGCCTTGATCGCCGCGCTCGACGAGGCGGCCCATGACGCGACGGCGCGCGCCGTCGTCTTCGCCGGCGCGCGCGGCAATTTCACCGCGGGCAATGATCTCGCCGACTTTCGCGATTTTGCTCCCGGCCGAGATATTGCTCCTGGCGCGGAAACATTTCCGGCGCTGGCCTTCGTTCGCGCGGCGGCGGCCTTCGAGAAGCCGCTCGTCGCCGCCGTGACGGGGGACGCCGTCGGAATCGGCGCCACCCTGCTCTTCCACTGCGACCTCGTTTACGCCAGCTCGGAGGCGCGGTTCACGATGCCGTTCGTCGACCTCGCCCTGCCGCCCGAAGGAGGCGCAAGCCTGCTGGTTCCGCGCCGCTTCGGCATGGCGAAGGCGTCCCAATATCTGCTGCTTGGCGAGAGCTTCGACGGCGCCGAGGCGCTGCGTCTGGGCCTGGTCAACGCGCTGGCCCCACCGGAAGGCGTGCTTGATCTTGCAATGGACGCCGCGCGGCGTCTCGCGGCGAAGCCCAGCCAAGCGCTATTCGCGGCGCGGCGGCTGATGCGCGGCGACCCCAATGACATTCTGTCGCGCATCGACGCGGAAGCCGCGCTTTTCGCCAAGGCGCTGACGTCGCCCGAAGCGCGCGAGCGCTTCGCCGCCTTTTTCGCGTCCCGCGGGCGCTAGGCTTCAGCCCGTCGCGACCTTCGCCGCTTGCGTTGCGAACGCGCTTCTCCCAAATAATAGGCGGACATACGCGCCCGCGCCGCCAAGGGCGGGCGCTCACATGGGCTGATTGGAAGATTATGCGCGATCCTTACGACGTTCTCGGCGTGCCCAAATCGGCGAGTCACGCCGAAATCAAGAAGGCGTATCGCCAGCTCGCCAAGAAATTCCACCCTGACCGCAACAAGGACGACCTGAAGGCCAAGGAGCGATTTGCCGAAATCAACTCCGCCTATGAAATCGTCGGCGACGAGACGAAGAAGGCGCAGTTCGACAAGGGCGAAATCGGTCCGGACGGGAAACCCCGCTTCACCGGCTTTGAAGGCTTCGGCGCGGGCGGAGGCGCCGGCCCCGGCGGCTTTACCCGCAGTTGGCGCCAGGCTGGCGGCGCGCCCGGCGGCGATCAGCATTTCGAGTTTCACTTCGGCAACGAGGCGCCCGGCGGCGGGCGGGCGGGCTTCGACCCTTCCGACCTCTTCGCCGATCTCTTTGGCGCCGGCGGGCGCCGTCGCGCCGGCACGCAGCCGACCCGCGGGGACGACGTCGTCGCCACCGCCACCGTGCCGCTGGAAACGGTCGCGCACGGCGGCTCGGCCCGAGTCATCCTGCCCAGCGGCCGCACGCTGGAAGTCAAAATTCCGGCGGGAATCGAGGACGGCAAGCAGATTCGGCTGCGCGGCCAGGGCCAGCCCGGCTCCATGGGGGGCGAACCCGGCGACGCGCTGATCACCGTGAAGGTCGCGCCGCATCCTTACTTCAAGCTGGATGGCCGCGACCTGCGGCTGGAGCTGCCGGTGACGGTTTATGAAGCCGCGCTCGGCGGACGGGTTCCGACCCTGACTCTGGACGGCAAGGTGGAGCTGACCATTCCGCCGCACTCCAACAGCGGGCGCGTGCTGCGGCTGCGCGGCAAAGGCCTTCCGGCGAGCGACGGCAAAATAGCCGGCGACCTCTATGTCTCGCTGAAGATCATGCTGCCGGAAACGGCGTCGAGCGATCTCGACGCGCGGATGCGGGAATGGCGCGACGCGCATCCCTATGATCCGCGCGCCAAAATGTCGTGAGGTCCTCGGTTATTTAACCTGCGCAGGCGTCGCCGCGACCGCGGCGGCGGCGGCTTCCGCCGCGGCCTGCATCGCTTCGGGCGCCAAGGCGCCAACGAGCACGAAGGCGAAGCCCCCAGCCCGCCATTCTATGACCGAAACGCCCTGACCGCGCTGACCCGCCGGCGCGGCGAGCGCCTCCGCCCGCTCGAAATAAAGCCCAACCCGCCCGCCATCGTCGCGCTCATAGACGAGAAACGCCGCCGGCGCCGCGACGCCGGGCGCGACGCGTCCGCCAAGCAGCCGCAATCCGACGCCGCTCAAATCCGGCGCGCGTGAAAACCCCACGCGCTCCTGAAGCCACGCGAGCAGTTCGCCGCGCCGGCTGGCCTCGACCTCCACGGGTCGCGGGTCAAGAATGTAAGTCGCGTAGGTCAAGCCCGCCCGCGCGGCATAGCTCGTGGCGGCGATGGCGCGCGTCATCGGGCTCTGCGCCGGGGGACGGCTTGCCAGAAACAGCAACGTCGCCGCGGCGACGGCCGCGCCGGCAATGAGCGTCAGCAGCGTCGAAGCGAGCGCCTGACGCCGCCGGCTGGCGCGGATTTCGTCGAGCTTGCGCGTCGGACGCGGCGCGGCGCCGGGTCGCCCCCAATGGATGGCGCCGGTTTCGATCGGCCCCTGACCGGCGGGCGGGGCCGGCGGGCGCGCCGCCGCCTCCCGCAGCGACAGAGGCGGCGTCTCAAGCGCCACCGGCTCGAAAGCGGCGCGCAGCGCCGCGTTTTGTCGCCGCCAGCCTTCAACGAGCGCGGCGTCCTCGGGATGCTGCAGAAGATGGTCTTCGACCTTGCGCCGCCGCTCGGGGTCGAGTTCGCCATCCACGAGGGCGTGCAAATCGGCTTCTTCAATCAGCGCCGAGGGCGTCATGCTTACTTCACGATCCGCAGATGCGAGGCGGCGCGGCGGCCGCCCTCCAAGGGCGCGACGGGCCGCAAGCCTTCCGCGCCGAGCGCCGCCCGCGCGCGCATCAGCCGCGCCAGCGCCGTTTCTCGGCTCGCGCCGACGATGCGCGCCGAGGCGTCATAGCCGAAGCCCTCGAGCGAGACGAGCAGCAACATGGCGCGCTCGTCGAAACAAAGACTTGCAAGCCCATGCACGACCGGCGGGTGGCGCGACGCCGGTCCTGGGGCGTTTGCGAGCTTTTTCTGAGCGAGCCCGACAAGCGCCGCATAGGCCTCGATTCGCGCTTCGGCGAGATCGGCGGGGCGCAGATCTCGCGCCCGAATCCGCGCGCCGACCAACTGCAGCGCGCTTTGCACGAGATCGTCGGCGATGGCGGGGCCCGCGCCGGCGCAAAGCGCGCGCGCATAGCGTCTCAGGGCCGGAGTCGCTCCGCCCAGACCCGCTATGATGTCGGCTCTTCTGCCCATGCGGCCCGCTCCGCTCGGTCTTCTCGCCAGTCTGCGAAGCCAATGACGTTTCCTATCGAATGATAGGGCATCGCCGCGCGATTGGCTATGCTTGGCCGTTCTGGCGCATCCGATTTCACATTCGCCGCCCCTGTGGCGCGAGGGTTTCCTTTGCGCCCAAAGCAGGCTAAACGGCGCGAGCCGCCGAGCGCTTTTCTCGCCCAGGACATAGACACGCATGACACAGCAAGCTGCGCCCGCCGCCCTTTTCGCCGGACTGCTCAAGGGAAAGAAGGGGCTCATCCTGGGCGTCGCCAATAATCGCTCGATCGCCTGGGGAATCGCCAAGGCCTGCGCCGACGCAGGCGCCGAACTCGCGCTCACCTATCAGATCGAAGCGCTGGAAAAGCGCGTGCGCCCGCTCGCGGCGGACATCGGCGCGACGGTCGTCGGGCGCTGCGACGTCGCCGAGCCGGAGACGATGGACGCCGTCTTCGCCGAGATCGAAAAGCTCTGGGGCAAGCTCGATTTCGTCGTGCATTGCCTCGCTTATTCCGACAAGGACCAGCTCGACGGGCGCTATGTCGAGACGACGCTGGAAAACTTTCAGATGTCGCTCAACATCTCCTGCTACTCCTTCACCGCGATCGCGCAGCGCGCCGAGAGACTGATGACGGACGGCGGCTCGCTGTTGACGCTGACCTATTACGGCGCCGAGAAATGGATGCCGCATTACAATGTGATGGGCGTGGCGAAGGCGGCTTTGGAGGCCTCGGTGCGCTATCTCGCCGCTGATCTCGGCGTCAAGAACATCCGCGTCAACGCGATTTCGGCGGGGCCGATCAAGACCATGGCGGCCTCCGGCATCGGCGACTTCCGCTACATTTTGCGCTGGAACGAATATAATTCGCCGCTGCGCCGCGTCGTGACGATCGAGGAAGTCGGCGAGACGGCGGTCTATCTGCTGTCGCCGATGGCGCGCGGCGTTTCGGGCGAAGTGCTGCATGTCGACGCCGGCTACCATGTCGTGGGCATGATGAATCCGAGCGCCGCGCCGAAAATGGCCGATTTGCTGGCGCTGCTGCCGCAGGAGAAGTGACGCGCCGCGTCATGCCCGCGCTTTTGTCGCGGGCATGCGCGGTGAGCGGAAAATGCTTCCAACGCTCGCACAAATCGCTAAAATTGCGCCATGACGAAACTGCTCGAACAGGCCTTCGAGGCGGCCCGCAGCCTGCCGCGCGCCATGCAGGACGACATGGCCCGCATCATCATCGCGATGACGGGCGAAGAGATGCCGGCCGTTCAGCTCACCCCCGAAGAAGAAGCCTCGTTCGAGGAATCTCTGACGCAGGCCGAGCGCGGCGAATTTGCGACAGACGAACAAATTCGGGCCATCTGGGCGAAGCATGGGCTGTGAAGCTTCGCTACACGCAACGCGCCGCCGCTGAACTCGACGAGATTCTTTCTTTCATCGACGCGCTTTCGCCACAGGGCGCGCTCACAGCGTCAAAGCCCGAATTCAGGCGATGACGGCGCTCCTCCTGGAGCATCCACAAACCGGCTAAAACGGACTTCGCCGCATGGTGGTCTACCCTTACCCCTATCTGATTTTCTATCGCGCAACGGAAACCGAGTTTATCATCCACGGCATACGCCACGGCGCCCGCCGGCGATCCGCTACAACGTGAGCGGCCGGAACATTGTGCGGCTCTATGTCTGATATAAACGAGTCCGACATTTTGAGGCGAAAACATAAATGATCAATGTAGCAAGAATTGCGGGTCCAATCTTTGAATTGCAAACTAACGCGTTCGGACGAATTACCGTTGACAATCTTACCATCACGCGTCTGGCGAAGATTGAGAAGGCCATCAAAGACCGAGGTGGAAACTCGCCGATTGAATTCATTGATATTCTTATCGGCACTCTGGCCAAAGATGAGAAGGGAAAGCATTTAACACCGGAGCAAATCGCATCTCTTTCTTCAGAAGAAAAAGAGCATTTTGCGGAGCAGCTATTAAATTACGTTGAATATATGTATCACGACCTTGTCATTGAACAATCGGAAAACGACAAAGGAGAAACAACAGTTAGCTGCCGGAAGGGTGACGTTACTATTCCACGCAACGAGAACGAGTCCGCAACTGCATATTTGCAGCGTACATTTTCAAAATATCTCGAAAAACAGGCGAAAATATTCGAGGAAATTAGCCCGAAAGGCCTCAACGACTCGTTGGCGAAAAGCGTCTTGGGTTGGGCCTCGCCATCGACGCTTTCCGCGCTAACGCGAAATGCAAAGATTTCTGATCAAATAGCGCAAACCCTCGCTCTGACTCGCACGAATGACGCCTTATCTCGCTGGAACGATATCGCCAAGGCGTCGGACCCTCTAACGCGCTTGAGCGATATCTTAAAGCCCAACGATGCTCTTTCTCGTTGGAACGATATTAGCAGGGTCACAGATGGCTTCGCTGGCTTGAATAATTCCATCAAGGCTGCGGAAGCCGCAAGCAAGGCCTTCAAAGCGGAGCATCTCACGCCGAAGATTAAGGACGTGTTTGGAGGAACTAAGTTTGAGATTCCCAAGCCACCCCCAAATCCAATACATGGCACCAATGAAAGATTGGATGGCCTGCTTGAAAGGTTCGAACGCTTCGAAACGCTTGCAGGGCAAACAGTGGAACTCGTTCACAGCATGAATACAGCGGCTTCTGGGCTCCTTGAAGCATTTGCCAATGGAGCGCGGGACACGGAGAAATTTTCTCGTCGTTCCATCAAAATCGCATGGATTGCGCTGTCTGCGGCAATCGTTATGCCGATTGGTCAGACTGGCTACGACATATGGAAATCTCAGCAGCAGGATGCAGAAACGAAACGTCTCGTTCAAGGAGTCGTTCAGCAGTTTCTCGATACCGAGCAGAAGTCCTCGAATGGATTCAAGAACGCTATATCGGAACGTCTCAACCAATCCCAAGCGGATGAGGCCGATATTGCCAAGGCTCTTTTGTCCTTGAGCAGTGAAATTCGCGCTTTAAGGGAAAGTCAGCCCGACCGTCGCAAGAGGTAAAGTTTCGCAAGCGCAGTAAGCCGCGCCAACAGACCGCAATCGTCACGGCAGTTTTCCTCGTCAGCGTCGTTTTGCCGGAGCCGTTCGGACCGGCGAAGACGACGAGCTTCGGCGCGCTCATCCAGAATTTCAGCCCGCCAGCTTGGCTTGCTTCGAAGATTTGTCGAAGGAACTCGCTTTGGCCGCCCCCGCTCGCCACTCTCTTCGTTACTGCAACAGCGAGTTCTTCTACGCCGCCGGCTCCGCAAATCCCCTTTGCCTTAGCAGCGGCTCCACCGTCGGCATCCGCCCGCGGAAGGCCACATAGGCGTCCGCCGCGTCCTGTCTGCCGCCCGCGGCGTAGATGTGATCGCGCAGGCGCTGCGCGACCTCGGGCGCGAAGGGGTCGGCCGTTTCCTTGAAGGCTTCGAAAGCGTCGGCGTCGAGCGTTTCGGCCCAGAGATAGCTGTAATAGCCCGCCGAATAACCGTCGCCGGAGAAGATATGCGAGAAATGCGGCAGGCGGTGCCGCATGACGATTTCCGGCGGCATGGAAATCCCCGCGAGGCTCTCCGTCTCGAAACCGCCCGCCTCGAAATCCGGCCCGACGCTTTGCATGTGGATGTCGAGATCGACATGCGCCGAGGCGCAGAACTCGACCGTCGCGAAGCCCTGATTGAAATGGCGCGAAGCGGCGATGCGCGCGACGAGATCATCGGGAATGGGCGCGCCGGTCTCGGCATGCAGCGCGAATTTCTTCAGCACCGCCGGCTCCAGCAGCCAGTGCTCGTAAAGCTGCGAAGGCAGCTCGACGAAATCGCGCGCGACATTGGTGCCCGCGACCGAAGGATAGGTCACGTCCGACAGCATGCCATGCAAGGCATGGCCGAATTCGTGGAACAGCGTGCGGGCGTCGTCGAGGCTGAGCAGCGTCGCGGCGCCATCGGCGCCTTTGGTGAAATTCATCACATTGACGATGATCGGCCGGGTTTCGCCAGCGAGCTTGTGCTGCGCGCGGAAGTCCGACATCCAGGCGCCGCCGCGCTTCGAGGGCCGCGCAAAATAATCGGCAAGGAACAGCGCGACATGTTTGCCGTTGCTGTCCAGCACATCGAAGGCGCGCACATCCGGATGGTAGAGCGGCAGGCCTTTCTGCTCGACGAAGCGGAGGCCGAAGAGTTTTTGCGCGACGTCGAACGCCGCGGCGATCATGTTGTCGAGCTGGAAATAGGGACGCAGCGCGGCCTGATCGAGATCGTAGCGCTTCGCGCGCACGCGCTCGGCATAATAGCGCCAGTCATGCGCCGCGACGGTGAAATTCGCCCCCTCTTCCTCGACCATCGCCTGGATCTGCGCCCGCTCCTCGGCGGCGCGCGTCAGCGCCGGCGCCCAGACGCGATCGATCAATTCGCGCACGGCGGCCGGCGTCTTCGCCATCGTGTCATCGAGCTTGAAAGCGGCGAAACTGTCGAAGCCGAGCAGCTTCGCGCGCTCTTCGCGCAATTGCAGAATTTCGCGGATGAGCGGGCGGTTGTCGGTCGCGCCCGCATTCTCGCCACGGCTCGCCCAGGCGCGAAACACCGTCTCGCGCAGATCGCGCCGCGTCGAGCTTTGCAGAAAGACTTCCGCGCTGGAGCGCGACAGCGTTACGCCATATTTGCCGGGCGACCCACGCTCGGCCGCAATGCGCGCAGCGGCGGCGCGAAAGTCCGGCGAGAGGCCGTCGAGATCGCTTTCGTCGAGCAGCAGCAGCCATGATGATTCATCGGCCAGCACATTTTGCGAAAACCGCGTCGAGAGGCCCGCCAGCCGTTCGAGGATCGTTTTGAGACGCGCCTTGTCGGCGTCTTTCAGCTTCGCGCCGGCGCGCACGAAATTCTTATAGGTCAGCTCGAGAACGCGCCGCTGCTCCGGCGTCAAATCGATCGCCCCGCGCGTCTCGTAAAGCGCCTCGATCCGGCGAAACAGCGCGGGATTCATGGAGATGTCGCTGGAGTGACGCGAAAAGGCGCCGGCCATATCGCGCTCGATCTCCTGCAACTCAGGCGTCGTGTCGGCGGCGGCAAGATTCCAGAACACCGCTCCGACGTCGGTCAGAAGTCGCCCCGCCCGCTCCAGCGCGCCGATGACATTGTCGAAACTCGGCGACGACGGGTCGTTGGCGATGACGTCGATCTCGGCCTTGTGCTCAGCGAAGGCCGTTTCGAACGCCTCGCGGAAATGCGCGGGCCGGATCGCATTGAAAGGCGGCAGGCGGAAAGGGCCGCCCCACGCCATAAGGAGAGCGTTATCCATGACAGTCTCTTAGCAAGATGCCGACCATCGGCGGCGCTGTGACAGGCCGCTACACCCCCGCGGGCTTCCCGACCACCGTCACCAGCAGGTCGCCGTCGCCCAAGAGCCGCTTCGCGCCGCGCTGACAATCCTCCATCGTCACCGCGGCGATGCGGCCGTTCCGCTCATCGAGGAAGCTCGGCGCGAATCCATCGAGCTGCAAATTGACCAGCTGGCTCGCGATCTTGGTCGAGGTGTCGAAGCGCAGCGCATAGGAGCCGGTGAGGAATTTCTTCGCCTTGTCCAATTCATCCTCGGTCGGACCGTTGGCGACGAAATTTCTGAACTCTTCCTGGATCACGCCGATCGCTTCGCCGGCGCGCTCGTTCTTCGTCGCGGCGGCGCCGATCAGCATCGGACAATGGTCATATTCATTGAGATGCGAATAGACCGAATAGGCCATGCCGCGCTTTTCGCGCACCTCGCGGAACAGCCGGGAGGTGAAGGTGCCGCCGCCGAGAATGTGGTTGGCGACGACCACGGCGTAATAGTCGGGATCATGTTTGGTGATCGACGGGCGCCCGAAGCGGATTGTCGATTGCGGCACGTCAAGATCGACGATCTGGCGCGTGCCGACATTAGCCACTGCGATTTCCGGGACGGGCGCGAGATCGTTCTGCAGCGCCAGCCCGCCGAAGGTCGCGTCAAGCAGATCGGAGAGCGTCGTCGCGTCGATCGCGCCGACGACTCCGATCTTGAGATCGCATCTCGCGAAGAGCCGCTCGCGCAGGGCGATGAGGTCCTCGCGCGAGAGCGTGTCGATCGACGCAAGCTCGCCGCGCACCGGGCGCCCATAGGGATGGTTCGGGAAGGCCGCTTCGCGGAAGGCCTTCGACGCCATCGAATCAGGGTCATTGGCGTCGCGCTTCAATTCCGCGGCGAGCTGGCTGCGCACGCGCGCGACGTCGCCGGATTCGAGCCGCGCGTCATTGAGCGCGAGTTTTAACAGGCCGAAGGCCTTGTCGACATTGCGCGAGAGCGTCTGCAGGTGGCCCGAGATCGCGTCGCGATCGGCGCCGAAGCCGACATGAATCGCGAGATCGTCGATGGCGCGATGGAAGCCGCGCGCGTCATAGGGGCCGGCGCCTTCGTCGAGCGTCGACGCGAGCAGCGTCGCCAGTCCGGGCTTATCCGCCGGGTCCTGCGACGCGCCGCCGCGGATCGCGAATTCGAGCGCGACGAGCGGCACGGCGTGGCTCTCCACGAGCCAGGCCTCAAGGCCGGCCGGCGTCGTGATCCGCTGCACATGTTCGGCGCGGGAGGCGATGGTGACGAGGGGCGCGTGAGCGGTCATTTCAGTTCCTAACGGAGGTCGGCGGTAAGTCATGGGTCGAGTCAGGCGTCGGCTTTGCGCCGACGGCCCGACGCGATCGTCGTCTCAGGCGGGAAGCAGAAAACCCGTGACGGCCCTGCGCTTGTCGAGCCATTTGCGCGCGGCGTTTTGCACGTCCTCGGCCGTCACCTTCTCCATACGCTCGGGCCAGGCGACGACGTCGTCGATGGTGAGGCCGGTGGCCAACGCCTCGCCATACCAGCGGGCAAGCGAGACCTGGCTGTCCTGCGCGTAAACGGCGTCGGCGATCAGCCGAGTCTTGGCGCGCTGCAAATGCTCCGCCTCGATCGGCTCCTCGGCGAACCGCCGCAGCACGCGATCGATCGCGACGTCGAGGTCCTGGAGCGAAACGTCCGGCGCGGGCGTCGCATAGACCCAAAGCCGCGTGTCGTCGACGGCGGAGCCCATGTAATAGGCGCCGGCGCCGACCGCGACCTGCTCCTCGACGACCAGCGCCTCATAGAGCGCGCTCGTGGGTCCGCCGCCGAGCATATAAGCGAGCGTCTCCAGCGCCTCGGCTTCGCCGGGCTGCGCCGTGCTGTAGGACGGCACCAGATAAACCTGCTCATGCGCCGGCTGCTCGACCTTCTCATCGCGCAGCGTCACCAGACGATGGGCGCGGTGCGGCGGCTCCTGGGCGCGGGCGCGCCGCGGCGGCGCGGCCTGCGCGGGAACCTTGCCGTAGGCATCCTTGGCGAGACGCTCGACCTCGTCAGCCTCGACGTCGCCGGCGACGATCAGGATGGCGTTTTCCGGCGTATAGAAGCGTTGGTAATAGGCGAGCGCATGTGTGCGATCGAGCCCCTCGATCTCGTGATTCCAGCCGATGATCGGGATGCCGTAGGGATGATGGGCGAAGAGCGCCGCCTGTACGGCCTCGTCGAGCTGGGCGGAAGGATCGCTGTCGGTGCGCATGCGGCGCTCCTCAAGCACCACGTCGCGCTCCGGATCGACCACCTCGTCGGTCAGAACCAGATTGCGCATGCGATCGGCCTCGAACGCCATCAGCGTGGCGAGATGCTCCTTGCCGATGCGCTGGAAATAGGCCGTGTAATCATAGCTGGTGAAGGCGTTCTCCTGGCCGCCAAGTTCCGCGACAAGATTCGAGAATTCGCCCTGCGGATGATTCGTCGTGCCTTTGAACATCAGATGTTCAAGAAAATGCGCGATGCCCGACTGACCGAGCGGGTCGTCGGCGGCGCCGTTTTTGTACCAGACCATATGCGTGACGACAGGCGTGCGCGCGTCGGGGATGACGACGACTTCCATGCCGTTGTCGAGCGTGAAGCTCGCAATGCTCGCGCGCGCAGGCCCCGGCGCGGCAGCCCCAGGCGCAAGCGAAACGGCTGACGCCTTCGTCTCAAATGACATGAACGGCCTTTCTCGCGGCGGCGGCCGCGTCTCGGAGAGTGTCTCTCCTATATAGGCCGTAATTTAATTCTTGTCGTTGTCCGAGCTTCCGCGCAGGAATTGCGGCATCACGGCGCTGAAGTTCGACAGCATATCGCCGCCTCGCGTGTCCGGGGCGGCGGAGCTGTAGGCGCCGGTCGCATGGGCCCCTCCGCTTCGCATGTCCGGGGCGCCGGGGTTCGCGCCCGAAGCGCCGGCGGCGGAATTG
This sequence comes from Methylocystis sp. SC2, assembly GCF_000304315.1. Taxonomy (NCBI): domain Bacteria; kingdom Pseudomonadati; phylum Pseudomonadota; class Alphaproteobacteria; order Hyphomicrobiales; family Methylocystaceae; genus Methylocystis; species Methylocystis hydrogenophila. The sequence continues at coordinate 1,394,149 of NC_018485.1, forward strand.
TCCGCGCCGCCGCGTCCCCAGCTGAACGGGTTCCACCAGGAGCTCTTCTTGGCGGCTTCGGTCTCGCGGAGATTGTTGAGGTCCTGCGTCGGCCGGCGGTAGCCGGGCGGCGGCTCCGTCAGCATGATGCGGCTCGGCTCCTCGACGGCGGGCGCGGGCGGCGGACCGCCTGATCCAAAGGAAAGCACCCGCGCAATCACCCCGGGGCGCGGCGCCTCCGGCGGCGCGTTCGGCACCCGGGCGTAGCGGTTGACGTTGCGGCGCCGCTCGGCCGAAAGTTCGGCGGGCCATTCGCCCGGCTTGGCGCCCCGCTCGCGCGGCGGCGGGAGGTCGCCGGCGCTCGGCGGCAAGACGAGCTTCGGCCGTTCGCTATAATCGATCTTGCCGACGCCCTCGTCCGAAGACGCGCCGACCATCTCCATCATCGCCGACCATGTGGATTTATCGTCGCCGGCCAGAGCTGGCGCGGCCTGGATCGCCGCGAAACCGGCGAGAGCGTAAAGGGCGCAGCGCTGCGACTGAGCAAGCTTCATCTGTCGGACTCCATTCGGGGCTCCGGTTATATGCGGCTACATGGACGCGACTTATTGGCGATTTAGTGGCGAAGACCGGGCCACGGCGCAACCAGAGCGCGTTCAAGTCTCGGCGCGCCGCTCCTGCGGCAGAAAAACGCCCTCAACGACGAGCAGCGCCACGCCCGCCGTGATGAAGACATCGGCGACATTAAACACGTAGTTCGCGAGAGGTCCGACGGGCAGGCTGGTGTGCAGATAGAAGAAATCGGCGACCGCCCCCCGTGTGATGCGGTCGGCGGCGTTGCCGAGCGCGCCGCCGATGATCAATCCCAGCGCCACAGCGGTCGCGCGGCTTTGCGTGCGCACCATCCAGATGGCCAGTCCGGCGATGATCGCGCCCTGCATCGTCAACAGCGCGAGTCGGGTCAAGGTTTCGTGGGCCGGAAACAGCGAATAGGAGACGCCATAGTTCCAGGACAGCACGACGTCGAGGAACGGCGCAAGGCTCATCGGCGGCCGGGCGGCGACGTCGAATATATTCAGCATCCAGAATTTATGCGCCTGGTCGAAGGCCAGAGCGGCGAGCGCCGCGGCGAGGCCCAGTGCGCGGGGGGAAAGTCTGCCAGACAAGCGGGATCTCCATGACGCCACCGCAGCATTAAGCCGGATCAATCCGAAAAAGAAACGGCCCCGCTCATCCGACGAGATCACTGGGCGACGATCGTCGTCCTTCTGCTGGAACCCATCCAGAACGGAGCCGGCGAAGGCGTTGATCTGAAGCTCTCCGCACCGAATTTGATCGCCTGTGCAAACGAACGGTGCGAGGCGCGGCGCCCGACCGATTTCATGAAATGGCTAAGATCAGTCTTTAGGCTGCGCGTGGCTGCAGGGCCAAAAAACCCAAAATTCTGCGCCTTTCCCCAACTTGACAGCGGTTGGCCTCGCCCATATCTGTGTGGCGCTTGCTGGCACTCATCGCAAGCGAGTGCCAGCAAGCCTTCGCATATCCCTTTTTGACGGGGCCCGAACCCCGTCAGGTCAGAAAAGGAAAGATCAACAATGACGTTCCGTCCCCTCCACGACCGCGTCGTGGTCAAGCGACTCGAAGGCGAGGAAAAAACCAAAGGCGGCATCATCATTCCCGACACCGCGAAAGAGAAGCCGCAAGAGGGCAAAGTGATTTCCGTCGGCCCCGGCGCGCGCGACGAAAACGGCAAGCTGAACCCGCTGGACGTCAAGTCCGGCGACCGCGTGCTCTTCGGCAAATGGTCCGGCACCGAAGTCAAGATCGACGGCGACGACCTGCTCATCATGAAGGAAAGCGACATCCTCGGCATCGTCGACTGACTCGACGCCGTTCGCTTCCAACTCAGGAGAATTGTAAATGGCTGCAAAAGACGTCCGTTTCTCCACTGACGCCCGCGATCGCATTCTGCGCGGCGTCGAAATCCTCAACAACGCCGTCAAGGTGACGCTCGGGCCCAAGGGCCGCAACGTGGTCATCGAAAAGTCCTTCGGCGCGCCGCGCATCAGCAAGGACGGCGTCACCGTCGCCAAGGAAATTGAACTTGCCGACAGGTTCGAAAACCTCGGCGCCCAGCTCGTCCGCGAAGTCGCCTCCAAGCAGAACGACATCGCCGGCGACGGCACGACGACCGCGACGGTTCTCGCTGCGTCGATCGCCCGCGAAGGCTCCAAGGCGGTGGCCGCCGGACTCAACCCGATGGATCTGAAGCGCGGCGTCGATCTCGCCGTGGAAGCCATCGTCGCCGATCTCAAGCAGCATTCGAAGAAGGTCACCTCGAACGACGAGATCGCGCAGGTCGGCACGATTTCGGCGAATGGCGACAAGTTCATCGGCGAAGAAATCGCCAAGGCGATGCAGAAGGTCGGCAATGAGGGCGTGATCACGGTCGAGGAGGCGAAGAGCCTCGAGACCGAGACCGACATCGTCGAAGGCATGCAGTTCGATCGGGGCTATCTCTCGCCCTATTTCATCACCAACGCCGAGAAGATGATCGCCGAACTCGACGATCCCTACATCCTCATCCACGAGAAGAAGCTCTCGACGCTGCAGCCGCTGCTGCCGATCCTCGAAGCCGTCGTGCAGACCGGCAAGCCGCTGCTCATCGTCGCCGAGGACATCGAAGGCGAAGCGCTGGCGACCCTCGTCGTCAACAAGCTGCGCGGCGGGTTGAAGATCGCCGCCGTCAAGGCGCCGGGCTTCGGCGATCGCCGCAAGGCGATGCTCGAAGACATCGCCATCCTCACCGGCGGCGAGTTGATCGCCGAGGACCTCGGCATCAAGCTCGAGAACGTCACGCTCGCCATGCTCGGCCGCGCCAAGCGCGTGCGCATCGAGAAGGAGAACACGACGATCATCGACGGCGCCGGCGAGAAGAAGGACATCGAGGCGCGCATCTCCCAGATCAAGGGACAGATCGAGGAGACCACCTCTGACTACGATCGTGAAAAGCTGCAGGAGCGTCTGGCGAAGCTCGCCGGCGGCGTCGCGGTGATCCGCGTCGGCGGCGCGACCGAAGTCGAAGTCAAGGAGAAGAAGGACCGCGTCGACGACGCCCTCAACGCCACCCGCGCGGCGGTCGAGGAAGGCGTGTCGCCCGGCGGCGGCGTGGCGCTGCTGCGCGCCATCAAGGCGCTCGACGCCGTCAAGGTCGGCAATCCCGACCAGCAGACCGGCGTCGACATCGTCCGCAAGGCGATCCAGGCGCCGGCGCGCCAGATCGTCGACAACGCCGGCGGCGACGGCGCCGTGGTGGTCGGCAAGCTGCTCGAAGCGTCCGAATACGGCTACGGCTTCGACGCGCAGAAGGGCGAGTATGGCGATCTGATGAAGCTCGGCATCATCGACCCGACCAAGGTCGTGCGCACCGCGCTGCAGGACGCCGCGTCAATCGCCGGTCTGATCATCACCACCGAGGCGACGATCACCGAAGCGCCGAAGAAGGAAGGCCCGCCGGCCATGCCGGGCGGCGGCGGCATGGGCGGCATGGACTTCTAAGTCTCGCCACCAATCGCTGATCCAGTCAAAGTCCCGGGGAAACCCGGGACTTTTTTTACGTTCCTTGTCGGCTTTGGGTCGCGCCGAATATGCCTTCGATCCAGGCCGTCACCGCCCTGATCCTTGGAACATGTCTGTCGCCGGGATTGACGAGCAGCCACACTTCGCGCTTGAGCACGGGCGCCTTGTCGCCGAGCCGGCGCAACCCAGACTCGCGATCGGCGATCAAACACGGCAGCAGCGACTTTCCGATGCCGATCTTTACGGCGTTGAGGGCCAGTTCGGAGTCATTGACGGCAAGGCTCGCCGGATGTCCCTGCCGACTGACCGCCCGATTGATCCAGGCGACGTGTGGAAGCCCGGCCATCTCCGCCTCGTAAGTGATCCATGAAAGCCGCCGCGCGTCCCCCGCGGTCGGCGCGTAGACGGCATAGTCGAGGTCTGCGATGCGACGCGTGATCGCTCGTTGATCTTCTCGCGGCCGCGCATGGCGAAGCGCGATGTCGGCGTCGCGACGCATAACGCTGAGATTGCGCGGCTCGGCGATGATCTCGAGCGACAGTCCGGGATAGATTTGAGTCAGCCGCTCGACCGCGGGCAGCAGAAGCCGGCTTGCGATGAGCGGGATGGCGGTGATGCGGACGCTGCCGGTCGGCGCGGAGTCGGCGCCAGCCGACGCTTCGGCGATCGCGATCGCCTCTTCCTCCATGCGCTCCGCGCGTTCGATGATATACGCGCCGATCTCCGTCAGGCGCCAGCGAGGCTCGAACAGCGTCAATCCGAGGCCTTGTTCGATGCGCCGAACTCGCCGCGCCACCGTCGTCTCGTCCACCCGCAAAGCCTTCGCCGCTGGCGCGATGGCGTTTGCGCGGGCCACCGCAAGCACGTAGCGCAGATCGTTCCAGTTCATCGGCGGCGAATTTGCTGACATGAGCGGCAAAACTACCGCTGCCGGGGCGTCTTTGCATCAACTAGGTTTCTCCCCGTCGACTTTGAAGACGGAGCCGGAACATGCACTTTGATCGTCGTCTATTGATCCAGGGAGGTCTGGCGTCGATGACCGGCCTGCGATCGCCGGAGCATCCCCGACGTTCCGTCAGAACTGCGACGGCGCGCTTCAAGGCTTTGGCTTTCGACGCGTTCCCGATCTTCGATCCAAGGCCGATTGACGCGCGCGCCGAGACGCTTCTTCAAGGCGACGGAAGGCGACTTGTCGAGTTGTGGCGAAATCGTCAGTTCGAATATTCGTGGCTGCGAACTGCGTCAGGCCAATATGTGGACTTCATGAAAGTATCGGAGCAAGCGCTGGTCTTCGCCGGCAACGCGCTGAAGCTGCAAGTGAGCGCAGAGACGCGCGATCAACTCCTTCGCGCCCATCTTGCGCTCGGCCCATGGCCGGACGCGAAGCCGGCTCTGCAGGAACTGCGATCGGCGGGCGTTCGTCTGGCGCTTCTCTCCAATCTTACGCCCGATATGCTGAACGGATCGATCGTAGCGTCCGGGCTTGAGGGCGTTTTCGAGCATGTCCTGAGCACGGATCGTGCGAAGACGTACAAACCAAGTCCAGACGCCTATCGGCTAGGAGTCGATGCGTTCGGACTGGCGGAAAGCCAGATCTTGTTCGTCGCCTTCGCCGGATGGGACGCGGCCGGCGCAAAGGCCTTTGGCTATCCGACGTTTTGGGTCAACAGGCTCGGCCTGCCTTCCGAGGAGTTGGGGAGCAAAGCTGATGCGGAGGGCAAATCGCTCGCAGATCTGACGGCGTATGCGCTCGATTGACGTTACTGACCCGCCGTGCCCGGCGCGGTCTGCTGCGCATGTCGCTTCGCGAGGATCTCGCCGGGGGTGATGTTCGCCGCCGCAACCTGCAGCTTGTTGGCCCAGCCGCTGATGATCTCCGCGTCGCCGCGCATCATGGCTTCGAAGCCATCCATCGCCACTTCCTGGGCGGACGCCTTTTCCGACCGTCCGACTTTCGTGTCCATCAGATCAGCGCGCTCGAAGAAATCGGTCGCGGTCACTCCCGGCATCAGGCAGGTGACGGTGACGCCGGAATCCTTGAGCTCCTCGCGCAGCGCGAAGCAGAAACTGTTGAGAAAAGACTTCGTCGCGTTGTAAACGGCCTGATACGACCCCGGAATGAAGCCGGCGATGGAGCCCGTGACCAGAATGCGTCCGGCGCCCCGCGCGCGCATGTCCCTGGCGACCTTGTGAAGCAGATAGATCGTGCCCGTCACATTGGTGTCGAGCACATGCCGCTCCGCCGAGAAGTCTTGATCGAGAAAGCCGCGACCCAACCCATGTCCGGCGTTGGCGAGAAGCGCGGCGATCGGGCGCCCCTCAGCTGCGGCGCATAACCGGTCGACGCCATCCGTTGTGGAGAGGTCGGTTTCGACCTCGGTCACATTCGCGCCAAGCTCCCGAAACCGAGCGGCGGCGCCGTGAATTTCGGGACGATCGGCCGCGATCGCCAGATCAAAGCCCCGCTGAGCGCAGATCCGGGCCAGTTCGTAGCCAATCCCTGACGAGGCGCCGGTCACCACGGCGAGCGGCTTCCGCGAAGTCTGGTTCATTTCCACGTCAGCGGCGCCGCCCGCGGACGACGCCGATGCTCCTGTTGGGCGCCCTTGCGTCAGGCGGCCTTACGATTGACCCGCCCTTCGGCAAGCGACGACAGTTTCTTGTCCGCGTTCTTTTCTTCCGCGAGCGTCTCCGACAGAAGCTGCGCGCAGTCTTCGCGGCCAAGCTCCTTCGCCCAGGCGATCAGCGTGCCGTAACGCGTGATTTCATAATGCTCGACGGCCTGAGCGCTCGCGATCAGCGCGGCGTCCAGCACTTCATTGTCGGCGGTTTCGCCCGAGACCTCATCGGCCTCTTCAAGAATGCCGTCGATCGCCGGGCAGTTGACGCCCTTGGGGGCCACGCCATGCAGTTCAAACACTTTCTCAAGCCGGCGCACCTGATTTTCCGTCTCGCCAAGGTGCTGCTCGAACGCTTCCCTCAGCCGCGGATCGGAGGCCTTCTCGACCATATCGGGCAGCGCTTTCAGGATCTGGTTTTCAGCGTAGTAAACGTCGCGCAGCGTATGCACGAAGAGATCGTCGATGGTCTTGATGTCCTTGGAAAAGAGACCCATCGTCCCGCTCCGGTTTTGGCGATGTGAAGGAAGCCCGCGGGCCGCAGGCGTGCATTGGAACGCCGCCCGCGCGCGAATGTTCCCCAGAGGCGGAGAGGCGCGCCTGAACGCCGGAAGGGGCCGCATTTGAGTTCGCGCGCCCTGCGCGTCGGGGCGCCGCAGGCTTCCGAACGCTTCAGGCCGTTGCCCTATGGCTTCCGCTCGTTTAGCATCAGCTTCGCACGCGGGATCACGCGCGCGTCAGCAAGAATCGGGAGGAGCGAAATGGCGAGCTTGCGCACGCCGGCGGAGTCGAACGGCGACTGGGCCGAGCATCTAAGGACCTACAACACATTCTTGTTGCTGCTGAAGATCGGCGCGGCAAGCACTGCGGTTCTGCTGCTCCTGCTGTTTTTCTTCGTCGCGCGCTAGGTTCAGAGCCTCCGCTTTTTACCGCTGGCGGCGACGCTGGCGGCGACGGTTTTTCCACAACCGGAGTTCGTTATGCGCATCGCCGTACTGGCTGAAACGGATAAATCCGAGCCGCGCGTCGCGGCCACGCCCGAGACCGTCAAGAAATTCATCGGACTAGGCGCCGACGTCGTGGTCGAGGCCCGCGCGGGCGACGCCGCCGGCTTCTCCGACAGCGACTACGCCGCCGCCGGCGCGACGATCGCCGATAACGCGGCGGCCGCGCTAACGGGCGCCGACGTCGCGCTGCGCGTGCGCCGTCCCTCGGCGGCGGAGCTCGCCGGCGCAAAGTCCAATCTCGCGGTGATCGCGATCATGGATCCCTTTGGCGCGGGGGCTCAGCTCGCCGATCTCGCCAAGAGCGGCGCGATCGCCTTCGCCATGGAGCTCATGCCGCGCATCACGCGGGCGCAAACCATGGACGTGCTGTCGTCCCAAGCCAATCTCGCCGGCTATCGCGCCGTCATTGACGCGATGGCCGAATATGGCCGCTCCTTTCCGATGATGATGACCGCCGCCGGCACCGTCCCGGCGGCGAAAGTCTTTATAATGGGCGTCGGCGTCGCCGGTCTGCAGGCGATCGCCACGGCGCGGCGCATGGGCGCGATCGTCACCGCCACCGACGTGCGGCCGGCGACGAAGGAGCAGGTCGAATCGCTCGGCGCGAAATTCATCGCCGTCGAGAACGAAGAGTTCAAACAGGCCGAGACCTCCGGCGGCTACGCCAAGGAAATGTCGCCTGAATATCAAAAGGCGCAGGCCGAACTCGTCGCGTCGCACATCGCCAAGCAGGACATCGTCATCCCCACGGCGCTGATCCCCGGCCGACCCGCGCCTAAGCTCATCTCGGCGGAGATGGTGCGCTCCATGCGGCCCGGTTCGGTCATCGTCGATCTTGCGGCCGAACGCGGCGGCAATTGCGAATTGACCAGGCCCGGCGAAACCGTGGTCGTCGACGGCGTGAAGATCTTAGGGGCGCTCAATCTCGCCGGCCGCATGGCGTCGACGGCGTCGAGCCTCTACGCCAAAAATCTGCTGGCCTTCGTCGAGACGCTCGTCTCGAAGGACACCAAGCAGCTCGCCATCAATTGGGAAGACGAACTGGTGAAGGCGACCGCGCTGACCCGCGACGGCGCCGTCGTCGACGAGCGTTTTAAATAGCCGCCTGCGCGCGTATCAAACTAAGGGGCGTTAAGCGATGACCGACTCTACGCAACAATTGCTCGAGAAGGCGCAGGCGGCGGCGGAGGCCGCCCGCCATCTGGCCGAACAGGCGCAACACTATTCGGACGAACTCGCGCATACCGCCGCGGCCGCGGCGGCGCACGGGCTCGCCGGCGGCGCGATTGATCCTTTCGTCTTCCGCGTGGCGATCTTCGCCATGGCGGTCTTCGTCGGCTATTACGTCGTCTGGTCGGTGACGCCGGCGCTGCATACGCCGCTGATGTCGGTGACCAACGCGATTTCCTCGGTCATCATCGTCGGCGCGCTGCTCGCGGCGGGCGTCGAAGGCATGACCGCCGCCGAGGCTTCGGGCTCATGGTGGGCCAACGCCTTCGGTTTCATCGCGGTCATTCTCGCCAGCGTGAACATCTTCGGCGGCTTCCTCGTCACCGAACGCATGCTCGCCATGTACAAGAAGAAGGGCTGAGGCCATGAGCGCCAATATCGCAGCCCTTCTCTATCTCGTCGCCGGCGTGCTGTTCATCTTCGCGCTGCGCGGCCTCTCCTCCCCCGCCACCTCTCGCGAGGGCAATCGCTACGGCATGATCGGCATGGCGATCGCCGTGGCGACGACGCTGCTGACGCATTTCCCCTCCTTCGGCGGCCTGCTGATGATCGTGATCGGCGTCGCCATCGGCGGCGGTGCGGGCGCTTTCATCGCCCAGCGCGTGCCGATGACGAAGATGCCGGAGCTCGTCGCCTTCTTCCATTCGCTCGTCGGCCTGGCGGCGGTGCTTGTCGCCGCCGGCGCCTTTTTTGCGCCGCGCGCCTTCGGCATCGGCGACGCGAATGAGATTCACGCCGGCAGCCTCGTCGAAATGTCGCTCGGCGCGGCGATCGGCGCGATCACCTTCACCGGATCGATCATCGCCTTCCTGAAGCTGTCCGAACGCATGACCGGCAAGCCGATCCTGCTGCCCGAGCGCCATACGATCAACATCATGCTCGGCGTCGCCCTGCTGGCGTTGACCGCGCTCTTCGTCGGCACGCAGAGCGGCGCTTGGCTGTTCCTGCTGATCCTCGCCTCGCTGGCGCTGGGCGTGACGCTGATCATTCCGATCGGCGGCGCCGACATGCCGGTGGTCGTCTCCATGCTCAACTCCTATTCGGGCTGGGCGGCGGCGGGCATCGGCTTCACGCTCGGCAATCTCGCGCTGATCATCACCGGCGCGCTTGTCGGCTCGTCGGGCGCGATCCTCTCCTACATCATGTGCAAGGGGATGAACCGCAGCTTCATCTCCGTCATTCTCGGCGGCTTCGGCGGCGAGGTGGCGGGGCCGGCCGGCGGCAAGGAAACGCGCAACGTCAAACAGGGCTCGGCGGAGGACGCCGCCTATATCATGCAGAACGCTGGCAAGATCATCATCGTGCCCGGATACGGCATGGCGGTGGCGCAGGCGCAGCACGCGCTGCGCGAAATGGCCGACCTGCTCAAGGCGGAAGGCGTCGAGATCAAATACGCCATCCATCCGGTCGCCGGGCGCATGCCGGGCCATATGAACGTGCTGCTGGCCGAGGCCAACGTCCCCTATGACGAAGTGTTCGAACTCGAAGACATCAACTCCGAATTCGGACAGGCGGACGTCGCCTTCGTCATCGGCGCCAACGACGTGACCAACCCCGCCGCCAAGACCGACAAGACGTCGGCGATCTACGGCATGCCGATCCTCGACGTCGAAAAGGCGAAGACGGTTCTGTTCCTGAAACGCGGCATGGGCTCGGGCTACGCCGGCGTCGAGAACGAACTGTTCTTCCGGCCCAATACGATGATGCTGTTCGGCGACGCCAAGAAGACCGTCGAATCGATCGTCAAGTCGCTGGCGCATTAACGCCGCTTCAACGACGCCAAAACGAACGCCCGGGAGTTTCCTCCCGGGCGTTTTTGCATGGTCGCCGCACATGAAAGCGCGCGCAGATCATTCCGCTCTCATTCGACATCCGTTCAAATGGCGCGGAAGTCTTTCCCGACGCGCGCGCATCGCGCGCGATCCTGACCAGCGTTCCTGGATTGGCGCTGAATTCCCGGTCGGGCCTTCGGCCCGCCGCGAATGACAACCCAAGCGAAGGGATCAGGCGGAAGTCGGATAATTGGGCGCCCTACTCAAAATTCCACGCGACAGGCTGGAACCATGAGCCGAAGTCCGGCCAGCCGCCTTCATTGCCCGTGTAGAACAGACCCGGCTCGCCCTTGGTCTCGCCGAATTGGTAGCGTCCGGCGACATAGAAGGTTCTTTGCGGGAACGGATGGAACAGGAAGTACCGGTAGTTGCCGATGTTGTCGACGCCGAAATCGGCGGAGAATCGATCGTTCCATTTGTAGTGGATCTTGGTGTCGACGACGAAGAACGGATCGAAGGCGAAATAGATTCCATAGGCGCGGTCATTGTTCGCCAAGGTGCGCCACAGCTTGCTCTGATAGCGTCCGGCGAGCGTAAACGCCCAATGATCGTCCGGCCGATAGGTGAAAGCGAGCGTTCCGCGCCATTCAGGAACGTTCGGCACGGTCTTGCCCGCCACCGACGTCGCCCAGGGGAACTCAAAATTCCCGGTGCTCGGCGCCCAGGTCGGATCGGAGATGACTCGCGCGTTGAGCCAGGTGGCGCTGCCGAGCACCTCAAGCCCCTTGAAGCCGAAGTTGTCCTTCTGAAACGCCACTTCGACGCCGCTGTTGCGAATGCGCTGGACGTTGGTCGGCGTTTGCACCAGTTGCGCGGGCGCCGCGGGCACAGAGACCAGCTGGTTGATGATGGCGTCGCGCACTTCTTCGTCGAAAAAGGAGATGCGCGCGGCTCCATCCGGTCCGAGCTTGCGCTCGATCATCAGCTCTTTGCTGAGCGCCGACTCGGGACGCAGATTGGGATTTGGGTTGGTTGCGACGCCATTAACGCCGACGGTGGCGAGGTTGTAGAGCTCGCGCACAGTGGGGAAGCGGTTCGCCATGCCGATCGAACCGACGGCGCGCCAATCATCGTCGAACTTGTATTCGAGCGATCCCTTCGGCGAGAAGCGGGTGCTGTAGAGATTGGGCTGGTAGATCGGCAGCCAGGAGAGCGTCGAGCCAGTCAGCGCAGTTCCGAAATTGTTGACGCCCGCCGCCTGATTGTAGCCGTTCGACGCCGTCCAATGCTCGCCGCGAAGACCGGCCGTGAACTTCAGGTCCGGCGTGATGAAGAAGGCGTCCTGGAACCAGAGCGCCTGCGTGCGCGTCGTGCCCTGAGCGATCGTGATCGCCGCGCCCGTGCTTGCGTCGGTCCCGGCGGTCCAATTTGTCGTCAGCCAGACCGGATTGTTCAGGTGAAACTGATCGCCATGCACGCCGAAGGAGATGTCGTGGCCCTGCAAGAGTCCTTCCGGCGGCCGCACGATGCCCTTCGCGTCGAAGAGCGTCCAATAGGTGCCGGTGAAGACCGTATCGCGGCCGGTCTGCGTGTAGCCGCCGAAAGGAACCGCCGCGGACCAGGGCGAAATTTGATCGGACTGCAAATAGGTGAAATTTGAGGCCGAAACTTCGAAGTCGAACGGACCGCCGCTGTTGGAGCGCACCGCCGCGGCGTTGACCATGATCTTTTCCTGGACCCGGTAGCGGCCCTGCGTCGCGAAATTCTGCAAAATGGCGTTGCTCAGGCCGCGCCCCGTGGTCGTCACGCCCCAATAGGGGCCAGCGCCCGCAGTGAGATAGTTCTCGGGATAAGACTGGCCGTCGTTGGACCAGAAGCCGAATGTGTACGTGCCGCGGATCGTGTTGGTGAAGTCGTAAGCGAATTTCAGTTTCGCATTGATCTGATCATTGGCGAGATTGCCTGTCGAGCCGATGACATTGGCGAAGGTGGTGCCATAGACGTTCGTCGCCAGATAGCCCCCGGGGTAGAAATTCGGCGTCGTGACATAGGTGAGCGGCTGCTGCGATCCGCGCTGCCAATTGCCGGAGACCGTCCAGAGAAAGTCGCCGACCTTATCGCCGATAAAGAAGCTCGAGACGTTATTGACGAAACCTCGCGAGGTTCCCCACTGGGAGAAATCCTGGATCGCCGTGGTGTTCTTGACCGAGACTTCGAGTTTTTCGGGCATGCGCGTCGTGATCTTCAACACGCCGCCCATCGAGTTGCCGGGGTATTGCGCCGCGAAAGGTCCGTACAGGAAGTCGACGCGCTCGATTTCCTCCGGCGCGACGAGGCCCCAGCGCGGCGCGCCGATCGTATTGTCGTTGCCGATCAGCGCCGTCAGCAGCAGATCGTCCGCGTAGACGAGACTGCGCGCCGAGGAGCCGACGCCCCAGGTGCGGGTCTGCAAAACCGCCTGAGTGTCGCCGCTGTTGCGTTTGCGCACGAAAAGGCTCGGCATGTATCTGACCGCGTCTTCCGTATCGATGATGTTGATTTTACGCTCGATCTGCTGCCGAGTGACGCTCGCGACCGTGTTGGGCAATTGCCACTTCTGAACGAAGGCCGGCTTGCCGTCGGGAAGCGTCGCCGCCCAAATCGACGGCGGCAAAGGCGCTGGGGCCGGGCTTGGAGCCGGCGCGACATTCGTGGGCCTCCCAGGGCCAGCGACGCGCTCGGCGCCCCGGCGCATGACGCCGCGGCGCTGGCCGCCGACGTCAATTGTCGGCAGCGACTGCTGCGCGGCGGCGGGCGCGACGTCAAGTTCCGAGAGCGCAAGAAGCGTGAGAGCGCCGATTGAGACGCCGCGCAGGAGCGAGTGGCGAGACATGAGAAACTTCCTTCTGGCGCCGGCCAAGGCGGCGCAACTGACCTGAATGGCTTTCGCCGGGCGTTCGGCAGATCAGGTGAAGGAAGGAGGTCCGCGGGTCGGGGCGCTACGGTTGGGCCGTGACGGAACCAGCGCCTGCGCCGGCGGCGCCCGCGGCGCGAGATTGTGTTCCACGCCGCGGATCGCAAAAACGGCGTCCGCCAGCGGCAACATGCTCCAGCCGAGTTGGCAGAGCGCGCAGGAACACCCGTCGCGATCCGCTTCGCCGGCTGGCGCTTGATCCGAATCGCCCTGCGCCGCAGGCGACGCGTTGGCCAGCAAATGGCACTTGGCGATCGGCGCGTTTGGCGCGCTTGACGCGTCAGCGGATCTCGACGCCAGCGCCTCGCATGGCGATGCGAGCCTCGCGATGAGCGCAAACAACATAAAGAGCGACGCGAGTCGGCGGATGCGCATAGGATCTCTGCAAGTCCGGCGTACATTAACTGTAGCGGCGCGGCGCATGCAGATGAGCCGGTAAACCGAGACTTTCCAAGCCTGCGCGCGTTGTCAAAGGTTAAAAAATCAACTAAGAGACATTTATGTCACAGTTGCGCGCCATGCGTCGGGAATTCCGCGCGGCACTCGCCGTCGCGGCCGTTTGCGCGCTGATGCTCTCGCTTCTTCTGTCAGGCGCTACGCGGCCCGCGCACGCATTCGCGAACCAAGGCGGCGTCGCCTGCGATCACGCCGCTTATGTCGCAGGCCTGCACGCAACCGCCGCGCAGAAGGGAAGTTCGACGCAGCGCGACGGCGCGCCGGCGCATTCTCCGCGTAACTGTCCGGACTGTTGCCTGAACGCCCATGCAGGCCACGCCGTTCTTCCAGAACGCCTGATTTCTGTCGCGCGGCCAAACGCCGAACCAGCGGCTCCGATCCAACTTCGCGCGGTCGCCGCGCAGCCGCCCGAGAGTTTCGCCGCGAACGGCGCCAATGGCGCGCGCGCTCCACCCTCAATTCATATTTTCTGAAATTGCGTTAGGCTCCAGGGCGCGCCGCGCCGGAGTCTGATTGCGGGCTTTCGCCGGTTTGCGGCCTCTCGTCTCGCGAAGACATAACAAAACAAAAACTGACGCTTCGCCTGCGCGGTCGCCGCAAGCGCGTCCAAAAAACGAGTGAGTGAAAATGGATTACAACACGCTTTCCCCTCTCGCCATGTTCCTTAACGCCGGTCCTGTCGGAAAGGCGGTCATGGCGCTGCTGCTGCTCGCGTCGATCTGGACGTGGGTGCTCATCGTCGAAGGCGTGGTGGCCGTCACCCGCATCGCCAAATCCGCGCGTTCGGCGCGTCAGGGCGGAGACGTTGGCGTTCTCGCGCCCGTCGCCGAAGCGGGCCGCGAAGCTTTTGCGCTCGATCTCCCGGACGAGACGATCGGCGACAAGCGCGCGCGCATCGCCGACCATATGAGTCGCGCCGCGCGCGAGTTCCTGACCAAGGCGGAAGGCGGCCTGCCGAATCTCGCCGTCATCTCATCGGTCGCGCCCTTCGTCGGTCTTTTCGGCACGGTGTGGGGCATCATGACGAGCTTCGCCGGCATCGCTCAGTCGCAGGACACGAGCCTCGCCGTCGTCGCGCCGGGCATCGCTGAAGCGCTTGCGGCCACGGCCTACGGACTCGCCGCCGCCATCCCCGCCTCCGTCGGCTACAACCGCATCGGCGCCGCCTTCGCGCGCGTCGGCCAACAGGTCGCGCACTATATCGAAGACGAGGCGCTGCTGATGTGCAGCGGCCAACAGACGCGCGCGCGTCGCGATCGGGAGGCTGCATAATGGGAATGCCCTCACGCCAGCGCCAGAGCGCAACCGAAGGCCTGTATCAGCCGCTCGCCGAAATCAACGTGACGCCGCTCGTCGACGTCATGCTGGTGCTGCTCATCATCTTCATGGTGACCGCGCCATTGCTCGCCAAGGGCGTCAAGGTCAATCTGCCGCAGGCGAGCGCCGCGATGCCGATCAACCAAAAAGACCCGATCGTCGTGACGGTCGGCAAAGAGGGCAAGATCGCGCTTGGCGCGGACGAGCTCTCTCCCGAGGCGCTCATCGACGGCATCAAGGTGATGATGGGCGACGACCACTCGCGCGTCGTTCATATCCGCGGCGACACCGAGGCGGTCTATGGCGAGGTCGTCGCGGTGATGGATAAGCTTGCGACGAACGGCATCACCCATATCGCAATCATGACCAACTCGCGCAGCAAGACCGGACCGGCCTCGAAGGCCGCGCCCGGCCGCGCCGCGCCCGCCGCCGGCGCTCAGCCCGCGCAAGCTCCGGCGGCGCCGGCGGGAGCGCTGAAATGACCGACCTCGCGCTAAGTCCGCAAGGCATGGCGCGAGAGGGCGACCACCACCCGCCTTCGGGTCCGGAGCCGGTCAAGCCCTCCTGGCTGCGCTCGGTGACGACCGTCCTGGTCGTCGCGGCGCATGTCATGGTCTTCGGCATACTCGCCTATTCCGCGAAACCGACCGCCGTATCGCTCGACTCCGTCAGCATGGACCTCGTTCCGGAAGGCGATTTCTTCGAACAGGAGGAAGTCGCCGAGGCCGACGACACGCCGCCGCCCGAAGCGGTCGAGGAGCCTGACATCGCGCTGCCGCCGCCGGTGGTGATGGCGCCCGACGCGGTGCCCTTGCCGGCCAAGAAGGAAGACGTCGACAAGGTCAAGAAGAAGGTCGAGCAGCAACAGGCCCAGCGCGCGCAGCAACGTCAGGAGGCGCAGGCGCGTCGACGCTATGGCGCGCCTGAGGGACAGGCCGGGAATTCGGGCGCGTCGCAGGCGACGTGTCTTGCCCATATCGCCGCCGCGCTTCGCCGCCATACGCCAGGCAACACCAGCCTTGGTCCCGGCAGCGCGAGCGTGACGTTCCACGTCAATCCGGGCGGCGGTCTGTCGGGCATCTCGGCTTCGGGATCGACTCCGGCGCATGCGGCGCTCGCGCGGCGGATCGTCTCCTCCGCGCGCGGCCCAGGCATGTGCGGCTCGGCCTATGTGAGCCAGGCTTTCGCCTTCCATTGACGCGAACGGCGGCGGACGCTTGCGCCCGCCGCCCGAGATCGTTCCGGATTTAGGGGGCCTGATGAAGCTCGCGCGATTGCTTACCATCGCCGCGGCGTTCGCTGCTTGCAGCGCGCACGCAGAGGACGCCAAGCCCGCGGCCTCGGCGCCCGCGTCGCCGCGATCCGCAGCGCCCGCGCAAACCACGGCCCCGGCGCGCGCCGCAGCGCCAAAGCCGGCCGCGCCCGCGGCGACGGCGGGCGTGGCGGCCCCAGCCGCTCCGGCGATGTCGGAGAGCAAGTTCCTCGGCGTGCTCTATACGGCGATCGCCAAGCAAACCCCTTCGGAAAGTCCTGCCGGCGACGGCGAGGTGACCGCCAGCTTTCACGTCAACGCGCAGGGCAAGATCGACAAGGTGACGATCGACAAGACGACAAGTCCGGCGCTTTCAGAAACCGTGAAGAAGATCCTGTCGAGCGTCGAAGCGCCGCCGCCGCCGGGCGGATCGATGGATGTGGGGCAAACTTTCAAGTTCCGCGCGACGCCGAAATGATCGATCGCGCCATTCATAGCTTTCGGTCCGTGGCCGAAAGGTCCATGCGCATGAGGCCCGCGCATTTTTAGAGAAGGAGAGGGAAATGCGGCATATTTCTCGACTGACATTGAGCCTTTCCGCGTTGGCGTTCGCCTGTGCGCTTGGCGCGAGCGGACCGGCGCGCGCGCTCGACGAGGCCCCGAAGCCGAAGGCCGAAGACAGCGCCGCGCCGAAGCGCGAAGACGGCAAGGATGCGAAATCCGAGGAGAAGACCGAAAAGCGCGAGGAGAAGACCGACGCCGGGCGCGAACAGAAACCGAAGGCCGCGCGGGACGAGAAGGCCGAAAAGGCCGCCGATAAAAAGAAGCATGCCGACAACGGCGCCTATCTGCGCAAGCTCGGTCAACTCATCCGCGCGCGCTCGCCGGGCACGACGAGTCTTGGCGAAGGAAGCGCCGTCGTTCGCTTTCGTCTTGGCGCCTCAGGCGCGCCTGACAGCGTGACGCTCGTTTCCGCTTCGACGCCCCGCCACGGGCAATTGGCGCGCTCCATCGTCTCCGGCCTGCGGGCGCCGCCGCCGCCCGGCGGCTCCTATGACGGCGTGCAGAGTTTCAGATTTCACTAGAGGCGCGGCGCCGCCTTACGCCCGCCTCTAAAAGCGTCCGCCTTGGGCCGCAAACAGGAGAGAAGAATGAAGCGCATCGCCTTTGCCCTGCTCGCCGTTTGCGTCCCCGCCACGCTGACCGCGCAAGAAGCGCCGCGAGCGCCCGCGGACGCGGATAAGGCCGCGCCGCCAGCGCACTCGATGACGCCGGGCGCAATGAGTCACCACCCCGCCGCCGCCTGCGCCGAGGCGAAGGTGGATTGCGCGGCGACCGCCGTTCCCGCCTTTGCCAAGGACGGACGACTGTGGGTCGCCTTCTCCGTCGGCAAGAGCGTTTACGCGGCCGCCTCTTCCGATAATGGCGCGACGTTTGCCGCGCCGACCGCGATCGCCACGATCGACGACGGCGTGATCGACGCGCATGGCGACGCGCGTCCGAAAATCGTCGCGCTCAAAGACGGGACGCTGCTCGCCAGTTATACGACCCGGCCCGACAAGCAGATGATCGGCACGATCTTCATCGCGCGCTCGACCGACGGCGGCAAGACGTTCTCGACGCCGCAGGCGCTTCTGAGCGAGGGCGGCCAGCGCTTCGACAGCATCCTCGTCAACCGCAAGGGGCGCATCTACGCCGGTTGGCTCGACAAGACGCATGCGCTCAAAGCCAAGGCCGAAGGCAAGGAATTTCTCGGCAGCGGCGTCGCCTTCGCCTATTCCGACGACGGCGGCAAGACCTTCAAGGGCAAATCGATCCTCATCGATCACGCCTGCGAATGCTGCCGCATGTCAGGCGCGCTCGACAAGGATGGAACGCCGGTCTTCGCCTGGCGACAGGTGCTGGAGGGCAATATTCGCGACCATATGGTCGCGAAGCTTTCCGCGGACGCCACGCAAGCGACGGCGACGCGCGTGTCCGACGACGAGTGGGCGATCAACAGCTGCCCGCATCATGGACCGTCGATCGCGATCGACGCCGCCGGCGGTTGGCATGTGGTCTGGTTCACCAAGGGCAAGAAGCGCCAGGGACTCTATTACACGCGCAGCCTCGATGCGGGCAAAAGCTTCTCGGAGCCGGAGAAATTCGGCGACGACGCGCGCGCCGCCGGACATCCGACGCTGGTCGCGGCCAAGGGCCGCCTGTATCGCGTTTGGAAGGAATTCGACGGAACGACGACGACGATCGCCATGCAGATGTCGCGCGACAACGGCAAGAGCTGGAGCGCGCCGCGCGTCGTGGCGCAAACATTGGACGCCTCCGACCATCCGGAGCTCATCGCCAACAACGGCGCGGCGTATCTATCCTGGTTAACGCATAAGGAAGGCTATCGCCTGACGCCGCTGCCGCGGGACGAAAAAAGCGCAGCGGCGCCGCAGTGACGCCGACTCGCACGGGCGCCGCCTTGTCATGCGCGACGCGCGCGCCGCGCGTGATCGGCGATCCAGAAACGACCCGCCGCGCGCGCTTCATCACTCTCGAGTCCCGCTCGGGCCTGCGGCCTGCCGGGAGCAACAAGAACCATAAAAATCGTCCAGTGGGTCTTCGCCGCATGCGCCTCATGTCACTCGCCCTCGTCTTTGCGCTTCTTGCAGGAGGAGGCGCCTTCGCCATGGACTTCAAGCCCTACGGCCGAGGCGCGTTCGGGCAATTGACCAAGGCACACGCCGGCAGGCCGCTCATCGTGCATTACTGGTCGGTGACCTGTCCGCCCTGCCTCGTGGAATTGCCGCAATGGGCGAAGATCGCCGCGGAGAAAAAGGGATTCGACATCGTCTTCGTCAACACCGACGGCGACGATGAACGCGCCCGCGCGCAAGCGCGCATCGAGAAGGTCGGACTCTCGAGCGCGGTCCATTACGGCTTCGCCGACGACTTTGTCGAAAAGCTTTATTTCGAAGCGGACAGCGCCTGGCGCGGAGAATTGCCCTTTACGGCGCTCGTCGCCCCGGACGGCGGCGTCGTCACGGTGACGGGCGCGGTCGACGATCCGCTGATCGTCGAGTGGCTGGAGAAGCGCGTCGCCAAGTGAGCGCGCTTACCAGCGGCCCCGCGCGTAAAGCACGCCGAGCACGATGAGAAGCGCCAGCAGTTGCAGGCCGACGCGCCAACGCATCAGCTTCTGCGAGCGGGCCGGCGCGCCCTCGCCGCCGCGAAACATATTGATGAAGCCGGCGACGACGACAAGAATCACCGCCGCGACGGCGACGACGACCAATAGATTTGAAGGACTTGGCATGAGCGGCGCTTCTCCCTACCCGCTGCGCTGTAGAGAAGCGCGCGCCCGCCGGCAAGGCGTTTATCGCCGCAGCAGGCGCTGCAGATAATCGAGCTCTTCCTGCGGGCGCTCAGGCTGACCGAGCCTGCGGCGCAGCTCCTCCTGCACGCGATGGGCGCGCTGCGCCGGCGGCAGGCCGAGCGGATCATATTTCCCATAGGCGTCGGGACGATTGCCGTCGCCGGGCGCCCGCCCGAGCGGATCGCGGCCCTTGCCCCGGCGCCCGCGCCTGCCGGGGCCGCCGCCCTCTTCTTCGGCGCTTTGGTCGCCCTCGCCGCGCATTTGCTGCGCGAGCCTGTCGGCGCCCTTGCGCAAGGCCTGCACCGCGCGCCCTTGCGCGTCGACCGCCCTCGCGCCGCCTTCGCCGGCCTTGCCGAGCGCGTCTTCCGCCTCCTTCATCGCGCGGCGCGCGTCGTCGAGCTCTTCGGCGGCTTCGACGCCGCCCTCGCGCAGCGCGTCCTGCTGGCGCTCGAGCCGCTCGCGAAGCGCCTGCTGGCGTTGGCGTTCGTCGCCGAGCTCCCCGTGCTGCGGCTGTCCCTTCTGTCGATGGCCGCGCGCGCCGCGACTCTCCGTATCGCTCGGCGCGTTCATCCCCTGGAACGTGTCGTCGCGCAATTGCTGCTCTTCGCGCGACAACTGATCCAGTTCGTTGAGCGCGCGCGCCATTTCGCGTCCGCGGCCGCGACGCTGGCCCGCGCCCTGCGCCGTCTGCACATTTTCGAGAATGTCCTGGAGCTCCTCCAGGAGCCTTTGCGCTTGCGCCATGTCGCCCGACTTCATGGCTCGGTTCATCTCGTCGAGCATCGCCTGCAGCTCGTCCGGCGTGACGGCGTCGCCGCCCTCCTCCGACTCCTGGCGCGGCGAACCTTCCGGCGGCAATCGGCTGCCGAGCTGCTGGAGAAATTTATCGAGCGCGGCGCGAAGCTCCTCGGCGCGTTTCGCGATTTCCTGCTCGCTGTCGCCGCGCGCGATCGCATCCTTCAATTCGCGCTCCGCCGCGCGCAGTTCGCGCTCCGCCTGGGAGGTGTCGCCCTCCTCCAGGCCGAGCGCCATCGCCCACAGCATTTCACAGACGCCGCGCAATTCGTCGTCGCTGCGCGGACCCTCGAGACCGCGGCGCGCCTCGCGGAGTCCGAGATGGACGGCGGCAGGCGTATCGAAGGCTTCCGGCGCGACCGACAGCGCCTCGAGCGCCACGCGAACGCTTGAGCGCGAATCCGGATCGAGCGCGAGAATGCGCCTCTGTTCGGCGAGCGCGCGGGCGAGCGGCTTGACGAAGCGACGCTGCGGCAGAGTCACGTCGATCGATTCAGAAGCGCCTTCATTGTCGGCGGCGTCCTTGGCGACGAGGCGCATCGCGAGCTTCGCGCCGCCGAACGGACTGTCGGCGAGATCGATCGTCGCCTTGGCGTCGCCCTGGCCGCCGCCGCCGGGCGGCAAAGCGAGCGCGAGACGCGGCGGCTCGTAGAGCGCGCGTCGTGCGCTGGGCGGGCGGCTAAAGACCGCTTCGGCGCCGACGACGCCGTAATCGTCGGTGGCGCGGAACGCGAGCGTCATCGAGCCTCGAACATTGTTGCGCGGCTTTTCCGTCAGCGCGATGCTCGGCGGCTTGTCCGGGATCGCCGCAAGATCGAAACGCCGGCCGTCGGAAAGCGAGACGCGCGCCGCGCGCGAGAGTTTGAACGCCTGCTCTTTCGCCGCCCCCTTTTGCGCGTCCTCGACGGCCGCCTGCGCGGCGGCCAGTCCGCCGGAGACGGATACGCCTAAGTCCGGAGGGCGGATGCGCAGCGTCGAATTGACCGGCGCCTCGATGGGCGCGTCGCTTTCCTTCGCCAGCACGATCGGCGGACGCCCCGTAAAGGCGGGCGGTTCGAGCCAGGCGTCGACGCGCGCAGCGGTCCCGAAGCTCGCGGACGCCCGCCAGTCGAACGCGGCGGCGATGCGCGCGCGCTTTTCGTCGCCCGCCGCGAATCCGGCGGCGACCGCCGCGACGAGCGCCAGCGCGCGCAGCGCGTAAGGGTCGCGCTGCGGGACGCGCGGATGCGGCGCCTCGATGGGCGTCTGCGCCAGCGCCGTCTCCAGGCGCTGGCGATGCAACGCCCAGAGCGCCTCGACCCCCGCGTCGGCGTTCGGGCTCGCGAGCCGATCCTCGAGCGAAGACGCAGGACGCAACGCGGCGTCGCCGCTGCGGTCCAGCCGTTCAAGCGCGGCAGCGCGATGCGGCCAGCCGCGCGCCGATTCCCGAGCGATCACATAGAGCGCGGCGAAGCCGAAGAGCGCCACGCCGCCGATGCGCGCCTCCAGCGGCGCAGCCTGCCAAAGGCCCAGCCAGGAGAGCGTCAGAAAGAACAGGAGAATCGTGGCGAGCGCCAGGCCGGCCCGCCAGACGCGCTCGGCGAGAATCGCGAGCGCCGACTGGCGCAGCATCCCCTCAAGACGCGGCGAGGTCCTTTTCCCCGAGGGCGCATTCTGGTGCTGAAGCTCGTCCATTTACTCTCCGAGAGCGCGCCGATGACAATGGCGGTTTCGTTGCGGACAGACAATCTTGGCCGTAGGAAAACGGTAAAATTCAGCGGATTGGCGCATCAAGGGCGGAGCGCGCTAACATGCTGCATGATCCGCAAACCCAAGGGTGACGTCACTGGCGACGTCCTTTCGCCCCCGATCGGCGATCTCGCGCTTTTGCCCGCGCCCGTCGCCAGGATCCGCGACAAGATTCTCGCCGCTTGCGAGACGGGCGATGTCGAGGCGCTCCGCGTTCCGATCGACTGGAACGAGACGCGCCCGCTGTTCGCCAAGAGCGGCGCCTTCAAGGCCGGCGCCGATCCCATCGAGATTTTGAAGGCGCTTTCCTTCGATCGCAAGGGCCGCGAAACGATTTCGCTCATTCTTGCGATTTTTGCGCAGCCCTTCGTCAAGATCGTGCGCGGGCCGACGACGCTCTACGAATGGCCGGCCTTTGCGCGCCACCCACAGGCGGCGGCCAATGAGGAGGAGGCGCGCGCAAGATGGCGCTGCGTGCGTTTCGCCGATCTTATACGCTCCAATGCCGAAGGAAAGCCGCGCGCGATGCGCATCGGCGTCGGGTCGGACGGCGTTTGGCACTACTTCTGGAGCGAAGACTGAAAGTTCGTCGAAGCGTCGGGAGACGGCGCGGCGGCGATCGCCGCGCCGTAATCTGGAGAGGCTGTTCGGCAGGTCGAACGCGACCGCCGCCGGCAAAGCACTAAGTTAGATCTCGCGCTCCTGCTCATGCGGCGCGGCGTGCGCGCGGCCTTCATCTTCGGCGCGTTTCAATTCTTCCGCTTCGTCGCCTTCGATCGCCTGCTCGGCGTCCTTCGCCGCCTTGTCGACCTTGCCGCTTTCGACGAATTTCCTCGTGGCCTCATTATACTGTTTGGCGGCGGTTCGGCTGCCTTCGCCTTCGTTCGTCGGCTGCACGTCCTTCTGCGCGGTCATCGCGTTCTCCTGTCGCTTTCAGCAGCAATGGCTTCGCGCTAGCTGGCGCGCCGTTCATTGCGTTTGCGCGTTTCGGCGGCCTTCTTGGCGGACGCCGAGCGTTCTGCAGCTGGACGCGACGCGGAAGCTTCGCCGCCGATCTTGCCGCCCTTGTGCGCCGCCGGATTGCCCGTCTTGGCGCCGCGGCCGGACCCCGATTTCTTGCCGCCGCCGTCGTCCTTGTTGACGGTCGCCCAGGCGCGGCGCTCGGCTTCTTTCTCGGACACGCCGCGTTTCTCGTAGCCTTCCTCGATGTGCTCGGCTTTGCGTTTCTGCTTGTCGGTATAGGCCGACTTGTCTCCCTGCGGCATGGCTCATCTCCTTTTGCGCGCAATTGGGAATGAGCGACTAACCGCGCGCGAGGCCGCAATGTTCCGGGCCTTCGCGCAACTTTGCAAAAGGAGCTTAGAGCGCGTTCCAGAAGCGCATCGGCGCTCCGCTGGAAGGCGTTACGAGTTCGCCGTCCCACATGACCTTGGCGCCGCGCACGAAGGTCCCGACCGGCCAGCCGACGACTTCCTTGCCGTCATAAGGCGTCCAGCCGACGCGCGAGGCGATCCAGGAATTGCGGATCGTCTCGCGGCGCTTCATGTCGACGATGGTGAGATCGGCGTCGTAGCCCACCGCGACGCGCCCCTTGCCGGCGATGCCAAAAAGCCGCGCCGGACCGGCGCTGGTGAGGTCAACGAAACGCTGCAGGGTCAACCGGCCGGCGTTGACGTGATCGAGCAGCAGAGGAACGAGCGTCTGCACGCCTGTCATCCCCGAGGGGCTGTTGGGATAAGGCTTGGCCTTCTCTTCCAGCGTATGCGGCGCATGATCGGAGCCGAGCACGTCGACGACGCCCTGCGCGACGCCGCGCCAGAGGGCCTCGCGATGGCGCGCCTCGCGCACCGGCGGGTTCATCTGCGCCAGCGTGCCGATGCGCGCATAATCGCGCGCATCCATCGTCAAATGATGCGGGGTCACTTCGACGCTGGCGATGTCCTTATGTTCGGCGAGCAGCGCGATCTCTTCTTGCGTCGTGACATGCAGCACATGGACGAGCGCGCCCTTCTCGCGGGCGATGTTCATCAGCCGACGCGTCGCGCGCACCGCCGTCTCGACGTCGCGCCAGACCGGATGCGAGGACGGATCGCCGGCGATGCGCAGGGACTTGCGCAGATTCAGCCGGTCTTCGTCTTCGCTGTGAAAGGCGGCGCGTCGGCGCGTATGCGACAGCACCTCCGCGACGCCGGCGTCGTCGGCGATGAGCAGCGAGCCGGTCGAGGAGCCCATGAACACTTTGATCCCGGCGGCGCCCGGCAGGCGCTCCAATTCGCCAAGATGCGCGGCGTTCTCATGCGTGCCGCCGACCCAGAAGGCGAAATCGCAATGCATGCGCCCGCTCGCGCGCGCCACCTTGTCGGCGAGCTCCGCTTCGCCCGTCGTCAGCGGATTGGTGTTGGGCATGTCGAAGACGCCGACGACGCCGCCCAGAACCGCGCCGCGCGATCCCGATTCAAGGTCTTCCTTGTGCGGGGCGCCGGGCTCGCGGAAATGCACCTGGCTGTCGATGACGCCAGGCAGAATATGCAGGCCGCGACAATCGATCGTCTCACCGGCCGAGGCGCGAGAGAGATCGCCGATTTCGGCGATCTTGCCGTCGCGGACGCCGACGTCGCGTGCGCCCTCGCCGTCCTGATTGACGAGCGCGCCGCCGGAGAGGATGACGTCGAAAACCTGCGGCATGAGTGGCGCCTCGCTTGCGATGTCGTCGCAGGATGGAGTTTTGTTGCTAATGCGCCAAAGGCGCGCGAGACTCAAGCAGCTGGCGGCGGAGGCGGAAGAGAGACATGACGACGGCGATCCTGCTCGATGACCGCGCGATCATTGAGATTTCCGGCGAAGACGCAGGCAAGTTCCTGCATAATCTGGTGACCAACGACGTCGCCTCGCTCAAGGCCGGAGAGGCGCGCTTCGCCGCGCTGCTGACGCCCCAGGGTAAGATTTTGTTCGATTTTCTGGTCTTCGCCGCAGGCGAAGGGGGCTATCTGCTCGACTGCCCGCTCGCGCTTTCCGCCGATCTCGAAAAACGTCTGAACATTTACAAGCTGCGGTCGAAAGTGACGGTGACGAACCGCAGCGGCGAATTCGAAGCGATCGCCTTTCCCGATGCGACCGAAGCGCCGCAGGTCGAGGCCGTCGCCATCGCCGCCGATCCGCGCGGCCCGCTCGGCTTCCGCGCCATCGCGGCGAAAGGCAAGATACCGACGGCGGAGGGGCGGAGCGCCTACGAGGCCCGGCGCATTCATGCCGGCGTGCCGCTCGGCGGCGTCGATTTCGACTATGGCGCAACCTTTCCGCACGAAGCCAACATGGATCTGCTCTCGGGGCTCGACTTCAAGAAGGGCTGCTATGTCGGCCAGGAAGTCGTGTCGCGGATGAAGCATCGCGGCCTGGTGCGCAAGCGGATCACGAAATATCGGGCGCAAGGCGCCGCGCCCGCGCCGGGCGAAACGATCCGCGCCGGCGACGTTGAAATCGGCGTCACCGGCTCGCGCCTGCATGAAGAGGGTCTCGCCTTGATCCGTCTCGACCGTCTCGGCGACGCCTTGGCGGCCGGCGCGACGCCAATGGCGGCAGGCGCGGATTTGTCTTTTGAGACTCCGGACAAACCGGCGACTTAGGGATACGACGGCCGCCGCAGCAAACGAGCGCAGGGGGCGCCGTCACGCCTGCCGGAACTTGGTCTTCTTGGAGGCTCTCTTGCCGAAGGAATGCACGTACCAGCCCGCGCCTAAAGCGATCGCGACCACGGTGGCGACGGCGACCGCGGTCCAGGCGCGCATGAACTCCTCGCCGACCGAGAAGAGGAAACGGGCGTTGTATTCCTTGCGGCCATCCTCGCTGCGCGCCCGCACGAGCGCCACGTAGTCTCCTTGTTTCTTGAAATCATGTTCGAGCTGGATGACGCCGGTTTGGAACCGCGCGGGCGGCAAATAGGCTTCGTTTGGCGCTGCTTCGTCGTCGCCATTCGGCGCCGCCTCAACGATTCGGATCTCCACCATCATATCCCGCAATTCGTCCTGCATCGTGTCGACCACGATGGTCGTCGATCCGGTTTCGGGAACGTCCTCGCAGAACTGATCTCGCGATTGCGTCGGTTGATAGAAGCTGAAGGTGATGACGTTCGGGCCCATTTGGGCCGAGCATTCCCGAACTTTCTGGAACGCCTTGGCGGAATCCCTGCGCACCGCTTGCGCCTCCGCGCAGTCGATCGAGCCGATCGCCGCGAGGAGAATGAAGAAGAGCCTAATTCTGAACATGTTTTCGCCCGAATTCGACATCGTGTCTCGAAAATCGAGAATGCCGCATTTTTGGGCCTGCCGTCCATCGCCTGCCGACGGCGAAGGCGACGAAATGAGTTCCCCAAGCCGAAGGCGTATCGCAGCTGGACGCTGACGGAAGTTGCTCTCAGCCCGCCGATCTTCGTCGACCCGCCGATGGCCGGTCGGCGCGTGGCCTATCGGGCCAGGGAATCGAGCGCGACGTCCATGGCGCGGACGAGCGCCATATTGCCGAAGAGAATCACCGCAATCGCGAGCGCGACGTAGAGCACGTCGGCCAACGCAAGATGTCCAGCCGCATGTTCGGCGACGTCCCGTTCAGTCGGCTGCACGTCCATCTCATCTTCCTTCCAGCGTAAAAATATATCGTACTGGTCGCTTTTCGCACAAAGCGCGCCTGCTTGATGTGCGGAAACACACAAGCGATGCTCAACGCTTCAGCAGCCGATTGGTTGCCTTAATAAACCCACAAAGATTGAAGTTTTGTGACATTCGGCCTCAAACTTCATGGCCGATTCATGGCCAGCTTATGGCCGAGCGGTTCGCGCCGCGACATGCTGCGACGCGGCCCGGCTTTCGTTTCGGCGGAAAAGCTCTATAAGTTCAGGGCTCGAACCGGCGGCAGGCGCATGCTTAGAACGGCCGGGCAAGGGTGGATAGCGCCACAGAGCGAAAGAAGGGAAGGGCCACACGTGAGCGGAAGCCTGAACATCAGCGGCCGCACGACCGAAAGCGTCAACGCTCTCGCGGGCGCGCTGGTCGACCGTCTCGTCGCCGGCGCGGCGAAATATCGGGTCTCGGTCGAGCGCGGCGGCCTCGGCGAATTACTGATCGACGCCGGCGCCAAGGTCCCGGGCGGCATTGAGGCCGGCCTGCTGCTGACCGAGATCTGCATGGGCGGACTTGGGCGCGTCGCCCTTTCCCACACGCCGGCCGCGCCCAACTGGCCGTTTTGGCTGACCGTGACCAGCGCCGATCCCGTCGTCGCCTGCCTCGCCAGCCAATACGCCGGCTGGAGCCTCAGCCATGAAAAATTCTTCGCTCTGGGGTCGGGGCCGGGCCGCGCCCAGGCGCGGGCCGAAAAGCTCTTCGACGAACTGTCGTATCGCGATCTCGCCGACCGCGTCACCATCGTCCTCGAAAGCGGCTCGCCGCCGCCCAAGGAAGTTGTCGAGAAAGTGGCGGCGCGCTCAGGCGTGACGCCGGACAAGGTCGCCTTCATTTATGCGCCGACGCAGTCGCTCGCCGGCGGCGTGCAGGTGGTCGGCCGGGTGCTCGAAGTCGCGTTGCACAAGGCGCATGAGCTGCATTTTCCGCTCGACGACATTATCGACGGCGTCGCGACGGCGCCGCTCTCGCCGCCCCACCCCGACTTCGTGCAGGCGATGGGCCGCACCAATGACGCGATCATTTATGCGGGGCGCGCGCATCTTTTCGTGAAGGGCTCGGCGGCCGCCGCCAAGGAGCTCGCCGAGAAGCTGCCGAGCATGACGTCGCGCGACTATGGCCGGCCGTTCGCCGAAATCTTCAAGGCGTATAAGGGCGACTTCTATAAGATCGACGGCAGCCTGTTTTCGCCGGCCGAAGCGCTTGTGACGGCGGTCGAGACCGGCGAAACCTTCCGGGCCGGCGAGATCAATCTGGCGCTGCTGGATAAATCGTTTGGCGGGTGATCGCCGGGGCGTTGTTTGACTGCGTTCGACCTGCTCGATAGATCCGACCCCACCGCTCTTCTGAGCGAGGATAGCGGGCCACCGCCGCGTGTGGCGGTCTTCACCGACAAGCTCGATTGGCATGTGGAGCGCACGCTCCGCGCCTTGCGCAGGCAGGGCGCGACGCCGGTCGCCGTGCGGCTCTCCGCCTGCAAGATCGAGACGGGCCGCGCCCACGGCCTCATCATCCCCAGATTTCGCGACCTTCCCGACCTCGCCATCGTTCGCGCCATCGGCGACGGGTCGCTCGAAGCGATCACCATGCGGCTCGGCGTCCTGCACGCCCTGGAGGCGCTCGGCGTTCCGGTGGTCAACAGCGCGCGCGCGATCGAACGCTGCACCGACAAATCCATGGCGAGCTTTCTTCTGGCGCGGGCCGGACTGCCGACGCCGCAGACTTTCGCGGCGCAGACTCCCGCGCAGGCGCGCGCCATCGCGCGGCGCGAATGCGCCAAGGGCCCGCTCGTCATGAAGCCCCTGTTCGGGGCGCAGGGCTGGGGCCTGCGCTTGATCGAATGCGAAGGCGATCTGCCGTCGCTTCAGGACGCGCGCGGCGTGTTCTATCTGCAGCGCTTCGTCGGCCCGGCGCGACCGCCCTTCGAAGACATGCGCATTCTCGTCTCGGGCGGCGAAACCATCGCCGCCATGCGCCGGCGCTCGAGCCATTGGATCACCAATGTGCGGCAGGGGGCGAAGCCGCTCGCCGTCGAGCCGTCAGAACGGGAGACGGAGATCGCGCTCGCCGCCGCAAGCGCGCTCGGCGTCGATTTCGCCGGCGTCGACATCATCCATGACGACCGCGGCGCGCCGCTAATTCTTGAAGTCAACAGCATGGCGGGCTGGAGCGGACTGCAGCGGGTGACGCCCTTCTCGATCGCCGACAGAGTCGCCGCCGACGCGCTCGCGCAGCTGACGCGCGCGCGACGTCGCGCCTGACGTGGCGACCTTCGCGGCCGACCCGCAAGCGATCGCCACCGCCTTCGTCGCCGCCTGCGAAGCCGAGCTGCAGGCGCCCAAGCCCGGCAACGTCCATGTCTTCGCCGACGGCCATGGCATGACCACGGCGGATTTCCTCGCCAGCGCCGAGGCCGCCGCCCCCTTCATCGGCGCGGAGCGATCGAGCGTCGGCGCCCGCATCGCCGGCGCGATCGAAGCGACGCGGGCGC
Organism: Methylocystis sp. SC2; assembly: GCF_000304315.1. Lineage (NCBI taxonomy): Bacteria > Pseudomonadati > Pseudomonadota > Alphaproteobacteria > Hyphomicrobiales > Methylocystaceae > Methylocystis > Methylocystis hydrogenophila. Next base: position 1,423,354 of record NC_018485.1, read on the forward strand.
GCGTCGGGCAGAACACCAATCTCGGCATCGTGCTGCTCTGCGCGCCGCTGGCGCAAGCCGCGACGACCGCGCAAAGCGCCGATCTCAACCAGGAGACCGGGCGCGTCCTGCAGGCCCTCGACATCGACGACGCCGACGCCGCGTTTCGCGCCATCGCCCATGCGCGGCCGGCGGGGCTTGGAGATGCGCCGCAGCATGACGTCCATGCGCCGGCGCAAACGACTCTCCTCGAAGCGATGCGCGCCGCCGCCGGCCGCGACCGCATCGCCTGGCAATACGCCAATGGCTTCGCCGATATTTTCGACCTTGGCCTTGAGACTCTCGCCGAAGCGCGCGCGCGAAGCGCCGATGCGGCGCTCGGAACGCTCGCCGTCTATGCGGCCTTTCTCGCAGCTTTTCCGGATAGCCATATCGCGCGCAAACATGGAGTCGCCGCCGCCGAGGCGGTTCGCGGCGAGGCGGCGCTTTTCGAAAAGAGTCTCAAGAACGCCAAAGGCCGCGCGGCGGCGTTCGAACTGGCGTTGGACTTCGATCGCGCGCTGAAACAGCGTGGGTTGAATCCCGGCACAAGCGCCGATCTGACCGTCGCGGTTCTTTTCGCCGATTATCTTGGGGCCATCTTGGCAAGGCCGCGCAAAAATGGTTGAGTCCGCCGCGCGCGGGATGGACTCGCGGCTATCTGACCACCGGTCCGATCGGGCTTTTTTCGCTCGGCGCCGAAGAGGGGATAGAGGCGCTCGGGACCGAATGGCGCGCGCGATCATGAGGAATTCTGGGAGGAACACATGGCTTTAATCAACAAGATGCTGGTCGGCGAGTCGCTGGTCGGCGACGGCAATGAAGTTGCGCATATCGACCTGATCATGGGTCCGCGCGGCTCGGCGGCCGAGCTCGCCTTCGCCAATGCGCTCGTCAACAACAAGGACGGCTTCACGACGCTGCTCGCGGTCGTCGCGCCGAACCTGCTCTGCAAGCCCAACACGATCCTGTTCAACAAGGTGACGATCAAGGGCGCCAAGCAGGCGGTGCAGATGTTCGGCCCGGCGCAGCATGGCGTCGCCAAGGCCGTCGCGGATTCGGTCGCCGAGGGCGTGATCCCGGTCGACGAAGCCGACGACATCTTCATTGCGGTCGGCGTGTTCATTCACTGGGACGCTTCGGACGACAAGAAGATCCAGGACTATAATTACACCGCGACGAAGGAAGCCATCGCCCGCGCCGTCAGGGGCGAGCCGAAGGCGTCGGAAGTCGTCGCCAAGCGCAACGAAGCCAAGCATCCCTTCGCGCCGAACTGAACCGCTTAGGAACATGCGCAGCGGGGAGCTCGAACGCTCCCCGCCGCCGCGCTCGCAGCCGGCCGAGGCCGCCGCTCGAGCGGCCAAGCGTCGACGCTGCAAGACGATGACGCCGGCAGAGTTCTGACGCCGGCAGAGTTCTAAAGTCTGGCGCGCGGGGGCGGCAGCCAGCAGAAATTTCGTCTTCCCCGAGGGAGGGCGCAACCAGCAATAGGGGCATTCCGCGCGCGCAAAGTCAGACGCCGCAGGGACGCGAACGCACCGGAAGGGATGGGATCATGGCTTCGTTCTTTGAGAAAATACTGGGCGCGCTCTTTCCGAAGCCGTCGTCCGGCTTCACGTCGAGCAGCGCCAAGACCAGCGTCGGCGAATCGCTCGTCGGCGACGGCAATGAGGTCGCGCATATCGACCTGATCATGGGTCCGCGCGGCTCGGCCGCCGAGAAGGCCTTCGCCAACGGCCTCGTCAACAACAAGGACGGCTTCACGACGCTTCTCGCCGTCATCGCGCCAAACCTGTTGGTGAAGCCCTATACGATGATGTTCAACAAGGTGACCATCAAGAACGCCAAGCAGGCCGTTCAGATGTTCGGCCCGGCGCAGTATGGCGTCGCCAAGGCGGTCGCCGACAGCGTCGCCGAGGGCGTCATTCCGATGAGCCAGGCTGACGACCTCTTCATCTGCGTCGGCGTGTTCATCCACTGGGAAGCCAACGACGATCAGAAGATTCAGGACTTCAATTACTCTGCGACGAAGGAAGCCATCGCCCGCGCGATGAAAGGCGATCCGAGCGCGCGCAGCGTGTTGTCGGCCCGCGTCACCGCGAAACATCCTTTCGCCGCCAACTGAGCTTTGGCGGTTCGCTTTCCAAGGGAGCCTCAGGGCTCCCTTTTTTTGTGCTCGGACGCGAAGCGGTCGAGGTCGGCGCGCGTCAGAGCGCCGTCATGCAGCGCCGTCGCGACCAGCGCGCCGGCGGCGCCGATCGCCTGAAGCCGTTCAAGATCGTCCGCGTCGCGAACGCCGCCGGCCGCAAACACCCGCCGATCGCCGGCGCGCTCGATGATTTGCGAAACGCGCGCAACATCGGGACCCGCGCCGACGCCGACGCGCGTCAGCGTCATGACGATGACCTGGCGCGGCCACTGCTTGGTACATTCGTGCAGCGCATCCGGACCCAAAAAAACCTCGTCGCGAAAATCGAGCGAGAGAACGATATTGGGATCGTGCTGCGCAGCCTGCAGGAAGGCGCTGTCGTGCAAGGATTCGCTGCCGATCACGCAATCAATGCGCGCCGCGCCGCGCCAGTCGCAGGACGCGGCGCCGGCGTCGACCATAAAGCGAAGCGATGGAAATCGCTCCGTCAGCGCGCCGATCTCACGGCTATTATCGCCGCTTCCCTCGATCGCGTCGAGATCGGCGATATAGATTCTCTCGAATGGATGAAGCGTCAGAAAGCCGGCGACGACATCGACCGGCGCGCTCGTCGCCGCAAGCGGCGATGCGATCGGCCTATAGCTGTCGCGGGCGCCGGCGCGGGCGCGCATGACCACGCCGCTGCGAATATCGATGACGGGGATGATCTGCATGAGGCATTATAGCGCGTCGCGATCCTGCGACGTCCGGCAAACCTCATGATTCATCGCAGCCTGCTTCTCACGCTTTTTTTGCTCGTGTTCGTCGACGCTGCGACGGCGCAGCAAAGCCAGCCGGATTGGCCGTGCCGACAGGTGCGCGTGCCCGAACTCGCGGTCGGCGGCGTCTGGGCCGGTCCGCCGCTCGACGACGCCGTGACGCATTGGCGCGACGATGCGACAATCGCCGATCTCGTCACGCGCCTCGCGCAGCGACGCACGCCGATGGATGAAGCTGAGCAGCTTATTGCGCAATTCGCCAAATCTTCCGGCGACAAGCGCAAGGAGCGCCTGACGACGCTGTTCGCCGGCGTCTATGAGCGCATGAATGACGAGCGGCGCGACCTGGTCAACGGCCTTGATCGTTTTGGACGGCGCCTGAAAGCGATGGCGGAGACGACGCGCAAGGAGACGCAGACGCTGCGCGAACTGCAGGATCAAAAGCCGCCGGACCCCGAAGCGATCAAAAAGGCGAGCGAAGCCGTGCAGTGGCGGCTGCGGGTGTTCGAGGAGCAACGGCGCATGGTCGGCTATGTGTGCGAAAGCCCGGCGTTGATCGAGCAGCGTTTCGGCGCGCTGGCGCGGGCGATCCAGCAGGCGATGGAGTAATATGGATCCCGCCGATCCACTTGCTTGGATCTTGTCGTTCCCGGCAGGCCGAAGGCCTGACCGGGAATCCAGAGCCGACCCAGGAACGCTGGTATTGCTTTGGATTCCCGATCGCGCGCGTTGCGCGCGTCGGGAATGACGCCGCCACCGAATTAAGGCGCCCTACTCGCGCGGCTCAGGCTGGCGCTCCTCGAGCGGATGGCCGGCCTGCTCCCAAGCGTCGGCGCCGGGCGGATACCACAGCACATGCGTATAGCCGAGGGTGAGCGCGCGTTTCGCCGCGTTCCAGGACGCCCAGCAATTGGTGCGGCAATAGAAGACGAGCGGCTTCGATTTGTCGCCGCCGCTCGCGCGCGCCACGCCCTGCTCGAAATAGCGCGCCATCGGCTCGGAGAGTTCGCCAAACCCGGTGTCGGGAAGCCACACGCTGCCGGGAATGTCGAAGCGCTTCGGATCCCGCCACACTGCGTTCTTCGGCAGGCCTTCCGGCTTTGGCGGCCGCGACAAGGCGTCGATGAAAACCGCCTTCTTGCCGCTCCACAGTTCAAACGCCTGCGGCGTGTCGAGCACGGTCGCGCCCTTGAGCGTCGCCGGCGTCGGCGCGTGATAATTGTCCAGCCGGTAGCCTTCCGGCTCCGGCGGCGCTTGGGCGAAAGCCGGCGCGGCGCAAAGCGCGACCGCCGCACAAAGCGCGAGAACGCCGCGATTAAAATGTTTCGACAGACTCATCACGGAACCGTGATTGCATGTCCCGCCTCATCGAGCAACGGGACTCCATAATCGCGAAGAATGCGCTCCAGCTCGATCTTGTTCTGGGCGATCAGCGTATTGAGTTCGCGCTTCCAGTTCTGATCGGAATGACGAACCCCGAAGCCGATGCGGAAGGCCATGCGGGCGCCGGGCGTCTCCGGCAGCGGCGTCACATTCAGCTTCACGTTCGATTGTTTGGCGTAATAGCCGGCGATCGGCCCCCACAGCAGCGCGACGTCGATGTCTCCCATTTCGAGATCATGCGTCATCGCCGCGCCGGAAGATTCGACGCGCGTATCGACCATCAGCGCATAGGGCTTCACCGACGCCATCAGGCCATTCATCGCCAGCACATTGCCGGGCGGCGTGTTGGCGACGAGGCCGATGCGATGCGGCTTTTCCTTCAGTCGAGGATCGTCGAGCGTCTTGAGGCCGTCGAGCGCCGAGCCGGCGCGGGTCACGATGGCGTAGGTCGTCCGGTAATAGGGATTGGTGGTCTGCACCAGGTCATTGCCCTGCGGCATGCCGAGGATGACGTCGCAAAGATGCGCGTTCAGCGTATTGCGCACAAAGCCGGTGGCGCCCGGATAATAGGTGTAGGCGAGATCCTTGCCGAGCTTCTTGGCGAGGAATTCGGCGATTCTGTTCTCGAAGCCTTCGCCCTTGTCGTTTGAAAAGGGCAGATTGTTCGGATCGGCGCACACGCGCAGCGTCTTGGGATCGACGAGTTCGATCGACCCCTGATTGTCGTCGCCCTTGGCGCCGAAGTCGGGCCCCATATGCTGCGCCGAGGCGGGGGCCGCCACAGAGAGGATCGCGGCGGCCCAGCCCGTCGAGAGCAGCGCGGAAAAACCGCGCCGGCTGATGTCAAAGCGGATCATGCGATCGTATCGACGCTCTTATTTCTGGCTCATGCACTCGGTCTCGGCCTTGGCGAAGGCTTCCGGGCGATCTTCCTTCTTCCCCGGACGGCCGGGCTCGATGGCGCCGGTCGAGAGCGCGCGCAGATAGACATAAAGATCGTCGATGTAGCAGGAGGCGTTCTTGTTATCGGCGAAGGCCGGCATGACGCTATTGCCGTTCTGGCGGCCGCCGATGACGATGCCGGCGAACTCCGCATAGTCGAACCGCTTCACCGAATCCTTGAGCGCCGGCGCATAAGTCGAGCCGCCGCCATTGGGGCCGTGGCAGACGTGGCATTCGGCGTGATAGCGGCGATAGCCGGAGAAGGTGTACCAGTCCACCTTGCCGTCGGGGCCGACGTTGTAAGTGGGATCGCCTTTGGCGTCGAAATATTTGCCGTCGACCGACTTGACGGCCTTGGGGTCTCCCGGCGCCTCGGCCATTGCGGAGCTTCCCACGCACATGATGACGCCCAGAGCTAACGCTCCGGCCAGCGACGATCTCATTACCTCTCTCCTTGGTCTCTTCCCACACAATGTAAACGCCGACGCTCGGCGGCACCTTGACGGTGCGCCGAGCGCCGGCCTTTGGTTGCTTCGCGTCTCGCTTAGTTCGGCAGAGCGAAGACAGTCAGCACGCCGCCAAGAGCCGTATAATTGGCCAGCGACGCATAGTTGCCCACGGCGCCGAGTCCCTCGTTGCTCTTCGAGAGGCCAGCCGCCAAGCCGATGCCGGCCCAGCCGCCAACGCCCGAGAGCACCGCGACATACTGCTTGCCGCCGGACTCATAGGTGGTGACGTTGCCGATGATTCCCGACGGAGTCTTGTACTTATAGAGCTCCTTGCCGGTCTTGGTGTCGACGGCCTTCAGATAGCCCTCGAGCGTGCCGTAGAAGGTGACGCCGCCGTCCGTCGACGTCGCGCCGCCCCAGACCGAGAACTGCTCCTTGTTGGACCAGACGATCTTGCCGACCTTGGCGTCCCAGGCGATGAAGTTGCCGGTGTGGGTCTCGCCCTTGTCCTTGCCCGCGGGGAACATTTCCAGCGTCGCGCCGACGTAGGGCTGGCCCGCCGTGTAGCTCACGCGGAACGGCTCATAGTCCATGCAGACGTGGTTGGTCGGAACCAGGAACAGTCCCGTCGTCGCGTCATAGCTCGCCGGCTGCTGGTCCTTGGAGCCAAGCGCCGCCGGGCAGACATATTGCGTGTTGACGTCTTCGCCGTTCTGCTCCGTCGAATATTTCGCCACGCCGAGCGGACGGCCATAGGTCTTGGACGACTTGTCCATGTCGACCTTGCTCGCCCAGTTCACCGCCGGATCGAATTTCTCGGCGACAAGCAGTTCGCCGGTGGCGCGGTCAAGCGTATAGGCGAAGCCGTTGCGGTCGAAGTGAACGAGAGTCTTGCGCTTCTGGCCGCCCATGTCCTGGTCGGCGAGAATCATCTCGTTGATGCCGTCATAGTCCCACTCGTCGTGGGGCGTCATCTGGTAAACCCACTTCACCTTGCCGGTGTCGAGGTCGCGCGCCCAGATGGTCATCGACCAGCGGTTGTCGCCCGGACGCTGCTTGGGGTTCCAGGTCGAGGGATTGCCCGAGCCGTAGTAGACGAGATTGAGGTCCGGATCATAGCTGTACCAGCCCCAGGTGGTGCCGCCGCCGATCTTCCACTGATCGCCTTCCCAGGTCGTGATCCCTGAGTCCTTCTCGACCGGCTTGCCGAGATGGGTGGTCTTGCCCGGCTCGATCAGCGTGTCGGCGTCGGGGCCCATCGAATAGCCGCGCCACACCTGCTGGCCGGTCTTCACGTCATAGGCCGTGATGTGGCCGCGCACGCCGAATTCGCCGCCGGCGATGCCCACGAACACCTTGTCCTTGAAGACATGCGGGGCCGCGGTCGAGGTCTGGCCCTTGGAGGGATCGCCGTTCTTGACCGACCAAAGCAGCTTGCCGGTCTTGGCGTCGAGCGCGACGAGCGTGGTGTCCGCCTGCGCCAGGAAAATCTTGCCGTCGCCATAGGCGAGGCCGCGGTTCACCGTGTCGCAGCACATCACCGGCACGACCGACGGATCTTGCTTGGGCTCATACTTCCAGAGGATCTTGTGGTCCGGGTCCTTCAGGTCGAGCGCATAAACATTGTTGGGGAACGGCGTATGCAGATACATGACGTCGCCGATGACGAGCGGCGCGCCTTCATGGCCGCGCAGAACGCCGGTGGAGAACTGCCACGCCGGCGCGAGCTTGCCGACGTTCTCGGTGGTGATCTGCTTAAGAGCGGAATGGCGCAGGTTGGCGTAATCGCCCGTCGGCATCACCCACTGCTTGGGATCCTTCTGCAGGGTCTGCAAATCGTCAGCCTTCGCCGCGCCGGCGAGCGCGAGTACGGCCACCGAAGTCGACAACAACAGTTTATGCATGAGCTTTTCCTCCTGACGACGCCCGGCGCGCATTTTTATGCGCCGCCGCCGACGTCGTGCCTCCTAGGCGCCTCGACATTGGGAAGGCGATTTCCGTTTATGTCTCATGCCGGCAGGACAAAACGTCCACCAGCGGCGAGAAGCTCCCGGTTCCCGTCCGGAAGACATCTTTTAACTCGGAAACGGCGGGATAATATGTCGCTAGCGGTTGAATCGCAATCGCAAAAAACAAAGGCGCGGCCGTGCGATGCAGCGCATCGGCTATCCGGCGAAACCGCTAAGGCGAACAACATGTTGCGTCGCATGCTGGCGCTTGTCGCGGCGGTCGCGCCGCTTCTCGCCGGGAACCCGGTCCGGGCCTTTTCGTTAAGCGAAATCGCCTCCGGCGTTTACGCGCACCATGGCGAAACTTCCCTCATGAGCCGGGAAAATATGGGCGACATCGCCAATCTCGGCGCCATCGTCGGGGACGAATCGGTCGCAGTGATCGACACGGGCGGCAGCCTGATCGAAGGACGCGCCTTCCTCGCGGCGCTGCGCGAAAAGACGCGCAAGCCCATTCGCTACGTAATCAACACCCACGCCCATCCCGACCACACCTTCGGCAATGGCGCCTTCGTCGAGACCGGCGCGACCTTCGTCGGGCACAAGAATCTGCCCCGCGCGCTCGCCGCCCGCGGCCCGCATTATCTTTCGGCCTTCCGCGCGCAGATGGGCGACGCCCTCGACGGCGTGACGATCGTGCTCCCGACGCTGACCGTCGACCAGACGCTGACGCTCGATCTCGGCCACCGCGAGATCGTCCTGCAGGCGTGGCGCACGGCGCACAGCGAATGCGACCTCACCATTCTCGATCCAAAGAGCGGCGTGCTCTTTTCCGGCGATCTGCTCTTTTTACAGCATGTGCCGGTCGTCGACGGCAGTCTGCTCGGCTTTCTCGACGTCGCCGACAGGCTCGCGGCGCTCAAGGCGACGCAGGTCGTCGCCGGGCATGGCCCCCTCCCCGCGCCCTGGCCCAAGGCGCTCGAGAATCAGCGCGCCTATCTGATGCGGCTGACCGCAGACCTCCGCGCCGCAATCAAGAAGGGCGAGGGCGTCGCGGCGGCGGCCAAGGAAGCCGGCGGCGAGGAGCGGGAGAAATGGCGGCTGTTCGACGATTACAACGCCCGCAACGCCACGGCGGGATTCGCGGAGCTGGAGTGGGAGGGGCCGTGAGGATGACTTTGTCACGTGACGGCGACCAGAGTTGGCGCTTATTCTTGTCACAAGATCAGCGCTCTCGCCGTCATTGCGAGGAGCTTTATCCGAAGTCGGGTATACCCGACTTCGCAAGAAACCGACGCAGCAATCCAGAGCGGGGCGCCTTTCGATGGATTGCTTCGCTACGCTCGCAATGACGAAGTTGTTAGGAGGATGCCGGATATGAACACAGCAGCCCGTTCCGCCGCCGGCGCCCTCTTCGCGCTTCTTTCAAGCGCCGCCCTCGCCCAAACCGCGCCCGATCCCTGGCCCGAACTCGTCGTCGACATCTTTCACAGCCGGCCGATCGCGGCGGCTGACGGCGCCATCGCGCTCGACGCGCCGGCGCGCGCCGAGGATGCGGCCATCGTGCCGATGACCATGCGCTTTTCGGACCCCTCGCAGATCAAGGTCGCGACGCTGGTCATCGACCAGAACCCGATGCCGATGGCGGCGGCCTTCACGCTCGGCGACAAGTCCGGCGTCGGCTTCATCGAGACCCGCGTGCGGGTGAACTCCTATTCCAACGTCCATGCGGTGGCCGAGATGAGCGACGGCAAGCTGCGCGCCGACGCCAAATTCGTCAAAGCCTCGGGCGGCTGTTCGGCGCCCGCCGTCAAGGATCAGGACGAGGCGGTCGCCAATATCGGCAAGGTGAAATATCGCGAATTCAAGAGCGCCGATCCGGCAAAGCGCGAAGCGCAGATCATGATCCGCCACCCGAACGCCTCCGGCATGCAGATGGACCCCGTCTCGCGCGCCTATCTGCCGGCGCATTTCATCGACTCTGTCGAAGTCTTTCAGGGCGAGACGCCGATCTTCAAGATGGAAGGCGGCATCTCGCTCTCGGAAGACCCGACCTTCCGCTTCACCTATGCGCCCAACGGCGCGAAGACGATCCGCGTCGAAGCCCATGACAATAAGGGCGGCGTCTACAAGGGCGAATGGCCGATCGGCGACGCTTCCTGAGCGGCGCTTTCGCCAAAGGCGTCTAGTGTCTATTTCCTTTCAGTCGAAGGCAGCAGATCAGCGAAATTCGCGACGCGGATGATCGCCTCCGCGCCGACTTGCGGCTGACCGGCGCTATTGATCGTGTCCGCCTTCCGGAGGGCCTCGCCGAAGTCGATGCCTGTGCGTCCTTCGATGGATTCGACTGATACGCGCCACTGCTGGACTTCAACCGCTTTCAGTTCCTCGGGCGATCCGAGGTTTTTGCGCGGCTCGTCGAGAAGATTCAACTGGTCAACGACGAGTCCTACCGATTTCAGACCAAGCTTGCCCTTCCAAACGACGATCTTGAAGAAGGATGATGGGATTTGCACGTCATCCGCCCAGCGGTCGATCTTCTCATCGAAAATCGGCCCTTGGATGACGCAGAGCCGTTTGCCCGAGTCTTCCGCCAACACGCCATTCTCCAAAACATAGCGCTCGACGCCCTGCCAGAACTTAGCCGACTGGTTGAAGCGGAAATGCTGGGGCGAACAATTGGTAAAGTGAAACGTGTCGGCGTTGGCGCGTTCCGCCGAACTCGCATCGCCCCAAGTCGGATCGCTGCGGCGCGTGAGATGCCCGCGATCAAAATAATCAGACCAGTCAGAATAGAAGCTCTGGTCGAGAACGAAACCATTGCTGATGCGCGGGTCCTTAAACCAGCGGTCGCCTTCGGCGGTCGAGGCGACCTGTCCCGTTTTCCGATCTACGTTGAGGTAGGTGGCGCCGTCGATATTCGTCGCGGTGAAGAAGGCGATCCGCTTTGCCTTATTGATGACTATGCTGAAATGTTCGTAACGCAGTACGCCTTCGCTAGCATGTGGCTCGCCAGCACGCAGCGGCGCGACTTGTTCGGCGAGCGGCCCCGTGATGCGCGGTGCTGGCGTAACGTGGCCGGGGATAAAGTCCTCCTGATACCCTTTTCGCGATGCATAATCCCGGTCAATCTTCAGCGCCTCGGCAGCTTTCAGGAGCGGCTTTGGCGGCTCCGCTTCCGACGACTGGGGGACCGCGGCCACGGGCGCGACGGCAAGCACAGGCGGCGCGGCGGCGCCCACGCGAACGGTGATCTCAATGGGCACAACGACCTTCACCTCGCCTCCTTTCTCCCTGGCGACAGGCATGACCACAGGGTTTCCCGCGCTAGACATGTCGACTCCTGTGTGGGCAAACGATTCTCGACTCGAGACCGCGCGAGGCGCGCCGAGCTTGTGGGGCGATGGCGGCGGCGCATCCGCAAAGGTGAGCGCCTGAGCGAGCAACGCTCGCTGGTCGCCGTCGAGAGATCCGAGACGCTGTTTCAGGTCGCCATAAATGGCGCTGATGCGCACCCCCTCGTTGACTTGCGTATTGGCTTTTTCGTCACCGTCGCCCAAGGCGAGAGACGGCTCGCCCCAGTGGTGCAACGCAATCAGTTCCCATTCGTCGTTAAATACCGGCGATCCGGAAGAGCCGTGCTCCGTGTCGGTTTCGTACAGCAGGCTTCGCGTGGTGCGATATTGCAGCAAATTATTGCGCACGCTGATCATCTTGTAACTGCCTAGCGGGTGCTGAATGATATTCACGCTCATCCCGAGCATATGCTTGTCCGGATGGTCGGAGAGGATGCAGTAACCTAGCGACTCGAGCGAATCCTCTCCTGCGATACGATCGCCCACGGCGACCAACGCGTAATCGAGCACCGATTCGGGAGAAAACAGGCTGAAGCGATCGGGATCCAATCGGAAAGCTGTCGTCTTGGTCAGGCGCCCAGCCTCGATTTCCCTTCCAAAAGTGATCTGTGCGCTCTTGGCGTGATCCGCGCTTTCGAGGACATGCTGATTGGTGATAAACAAATTCGGACTGACCAGAAAGCCGCTGCCTACCGAACTATTTAGCGGCGATTCAACATAGGCGACGGCAGTACGCACGCGAGCGCCGATGGTAAGGAAAGACGCCGGTTGGAAATCCAATGCGCCGCGAATGGCCTCGGCGGCCGATCTTGGCGTTGGAGGAACCCGCTTGGCGACGTAGGCCGCGGCGCGGTCCTCGTTTCTCTCGACCTCGCGCCAACAGCCCCTGGCAATGAGATCGCGTGCGCGCTTGCGCGCTTCACGCGTGTCCGCCATGAGTTTTCGGAAATCGTCGAGAGCCCGTTCGCCTAATCTTGCTTTACCAATATCCATTTGCGCTCGCTCCGAGCACGACCTGCGAAATGGGGATCCGTCCGAAAGCGGCGGAACGAGCAACATAATGTCGTGAAACGCGCTCTATCAATGCTAAGTTTAAGCGATTAGCGCAACTTTATTGTGACGACTCTCCAGAGTCTTCCAAAAGCTTCAAAAAGCTTCAATAGGTTGCGGCGAGATAATCCACGATCGCGGCGGCGTCGGGTTCGTCGATCTGCGCATGGTAGGACGCGATCATCTTTTTGACGACGCCCTCCCAGAACGCCCGGCCCATCTTCGGCGGCTGGCGCTCGATATAGTCGACCGAGTGGCAGGCGGCGCAATTGCTCTGGGCGGTTTCCTGGCCCGGTCCGGGGCGCAGCGTCGCGGTTTCTTCCGGCAGCGCATAGGTCAGCGTCTCGGCGGCGCCGAGCGCCGGCGCGAGAGACGCCGCCGTCGCCACCAGGATGAGGGTTTTGCGAATGCGCCGCATGTCTCCGCTAGACCGCCTCTATCCGAATTGTCTCCACCACGTTCTGCATATAGCCGGCGTGGTTCCATAAGGGCGCCAAGGGCTGCGACTGGCCGACGCGACTGACGGCGCGGGATTTCAAATGATGCACGCCGGGCCGCAGCGACAGCTCCGTCCGCCATTCGCGGAAGGAATAGCGGCCAAGATCCTCGCCGAGCCGCGCCGCGGTCCAGCTCGCGCCGTCGTCAGCTGAGAGCAGCACCGCTTCGACGCCATGGCCGCCGTCGAAGGCGATGCCCCTGACCTCGAAGGCGACATGCGCCGCGACCTTCGCGTCTTCGGCCGGCCGCGTCACGAAGCTGCGGACATTGAGCCGCTTGATCGGCCGCGTCGCCCCCTTCGGCGCGCCGGGCGTGACGCAGACGCAATCATTATCGGGGATGCGATAGGCGCTCGACATCCAGAAGCCGCTAAAATCGCTGTTGAGCACTTCGATATCGTTGAGATGCTTCACCCAATAGGTGCCGTAACAGCCGGGAACCACCAGCCGCAACGGGAAGCCGTTGAGCCATGGCAGGTCTTCGCCATTCATGGCGTAGGCGAGCATCACTTCGCCGTCGCCGGCGTGGCCGAGGTCGAGCGCCTTGACGAAATCCGGCGTCTCCCACGGGCGAGTCGAGCCCGTTGAAGGCGACGGACTGAGCCCCCGGCTTCGGGCCGGCCTTTTCGAGCAGCGTCTTGAGCGCGACGCCGCGCCAGCGGGCGTTGCCCATCGCGCCATGGCCGAACTGTCCGCCCCCGACGCGCGGCTCGACGAAGCCGCGGCTGTTGCCCGAACATTGATTGACGGCGACGATCTCAACTGGCTCGAAGTCGCGCTTGAGCGCTGCAAGCGAGAGCGACAGCGGCATCTCGACATGCCCCCGCACCTCGAGGCGAAAGGCTTCCGGATCAATGCTGAGCGGGACGCCGGCGAGGTGATAGCGGACGAAAAAGGCGTCGTTGGGCGTCAGCACGCCTTCGTCGTAAACGGAAAAAGGGGTTTCGAGCTGAGGCGGCCTGACGGTCTGCTCGATCAGCGCACGTTTCCCAGGGTAGCGCACGAGGGGCCGGTCGCCATTGGCGAACCCCAGTCGCGCGGCGTCCGCCGCGAACGCGCGCCGTCCGTCCAATGAGGACAGCGCCGCAAGGCCAAGGCTTGCGCCTCGCAGAAATGATCGCCTGCTCGTGGCACGGGGCATATTCAAGCCGCTCGCGGCCGGCGCCTTGCAGCGACTGCGCGGATAGACCGTCAGGAGCCCCAGATCGTCAGCGCGGCGCAGAGCGCGAACGGCAGCGTCGCAAGCGCCAGAACGCCCGTAACGCACAGAATCCGCTCAGCTTCGCTCGCCTCTCTCGGAGCCGCCTTTTCCTGCCAGTTGATGAACGCCATCACGATCCCCTTACAAGTCCGACGGGCCCCTGCCGTTAGGCTCGGCAAAGAGGCGCCCGCATAGGAACGCGCGAGGCGGCGAATCGTTGCAATAATGTTAAAAAAGGCTGAAGCGCCGGCTGTGTCAGCGGCGCGCCACGACCGGCGCGCGGGAGCGGCGCTGGGTCGGCGGCGGCGCCGGCGCGGCGTTTTCGCTGAACAGCTCGGCGAGCTTTTCTGTCATGGCGCCGCCCAACTCCTCGGCGTCGACGATCGTCACCGCGCGCCGGTAGTAGCGGGTGACGTCATGGCCGATGCCGATGGCGATGAGTTCGACCGGCGACTTGCTCTCGATCTCTTGAATGACCTGCCGCAAGTGCCGCTCAAGATAGTTGCCGGCGTTAACCGAGAGCGTCGAATCATCGACCGGCGCGCCGTCCGAGATCATCATCAGGATGCGCCGCTGCTCGGTGCGCGCGAGCAGACGGCGATGCGCCCAATCGAGGGCCTCGCCGTCGATATTCTCCTTCAACAGCCCTTCCCGCATCATCAGGCCGAGGTTGCGTCTGGCGCGGCGCCAAGGCGCGTCGGCGGCCTTATAGATGATGTGGCGGATGTCGTTGAGGCGACCGGGATTGGCCGACTTCCCTTCGGCGATCCAGGCCTCGCGCGACTGCCCGCCCTTCCAGGCGCGGGTGGTGAAGCCCAGGATTTCGACCTTGACGCCGCAGCGCTCCAGCGTGCGCGCCAGAATGTCGGCGCAGGTGGCGGCGACCGTTATCGGGCGCCCGCGCATCGAGCCGGAATTGTCCAGAAGCAGCGTCACCACCGTGTCGCGAAAGTCCATGTCCTTTTCGCGCTTGAACGAAAGCGGCTGCTGGGGATCGATAATGATCCGCGGCAGCCGCGCGGGGTCGAGCATGCCCTCCTCAAGATCGAACTCCCAGGAACGGCTCTGCTGCGCCATCAGCCGGCGCTGCAGCCGATTCGCGAGCCGGCCCACGACCGAGGAGAGATGCAGCAGCTGCTTGTCCAGATAGGCCCGCAGCCGGTCCAGCTCCTCGACGTCGCAGAGCTCCTCGGCGCGAATGATTTCGTCGAAGCGGGTGGTGTAGGCGTGATAATCGGCGCCGACGCGCTCGCCGGCGTTCGTCGCCGGGTGACGCGCCTCGGCGGCCTCTTCGGCGTCTCCGGCGTCGGCCTCTCGCTCGGTCTCGCCATAGGGCGCTTCCGCGGAGTCGCTTTCGCCCTCCTGTTCGGCGTCTTCGGCCGCGAGCGCCGTATCCATCTCGGCGGCGCTCTTGGACTCTTCGTCGTCGCGATCGTCGCTCTCGCTCTGGTCGGGATTTTGTGGCGCGTCCTCGCTTTCCTCGTCGGACTTGGTCTCGTCCGGCGCTTCGCCGCTCGCCATGTCGAGATGCGAGAGCAGCTCGCGCACGATCTGGGCGAAAAGCTTCTGGTCCTCGACCGCCCCGGACAGTCGGTCGAGATCCGCGCCGGCGCGCTCTTCGATCGTGTCGCGCCACAACTCGACAATCTTCTGCGCGTGCTGCGGCGGATTGAGTCCGGTCAGGCGTTGGCGGGCGAGCAGCGCCAGCGCGTCTTCGAGCGGCGCCTCGTCGCGGCCTGAGATTTCATCGGCGCGGCTGCGCTGATAGCGGTCGTCGAGCATCGCGCCGATGTTGGCGGCGACGCCCGGCATGCGCATCGCGCCGATCGACTCGCAGCGCGCCTGCTCCATCGCGTCGAAGGCGGCGCGGGCGTCCGGGGGCTCGGGCGCATAGCGGCGATGCAGCCCGTCGTCATGGCAGGCGAGACGCAGCGCCAGCGAATCCGCTTGACCGCGCAGAATCGCGGCGTCCCTTACGTTCAGCTTGCGCGGCGGCTCCGTCAGCCGCGCCTTCGCCCCCTCGGCGCCCGCGATCAGCGAGGGCCGCTCGGGGGCGAAATTCACCTCGAGCGCTGGCGAGCGCGCCATGGCGCGCATGGCGCCGGCGACGGCGCGCTTGAACGGCTCCTGCGGCGCCTCTTTGGGCGAGGCAGGCCGTCGGTTTGTCGGGACGGGCGGCATGACCGAACTATATGCGCGCGGGCAGGCAAGGCCGCAAGCCGAAAGGCCCGATGGGCGGAAAGCTTACAATTTTCGGTCGGCCTTGCTGAAATTGGAAAGATCGCCTTCCGCCGCGGCGCGCCGGCGCCAGGATTTGGCGATGGCGGGATATTTGATCTCTTTCGAGATGCGGGAAATCTGCTGCTGCAGCTTCTCGCTCCCGCATTGGGGACAGGCTGGGACGTCCGCGCCGCGCACCAAGAGTTCGAATTCCGCCGCGCAGGCGTCGCAGACATAGGCGTAAAGCGGCATGAGGGCCTCGCGTCATGTGCAGTCGCCCATGACACGAGCAATTTTCGTTCCGCCATACGGTCTCATGCTTGCGCGCCCGCGACGTGTCGGACGTGCATGTCTACAGACCGATCTCGCTGGCTCAACGCGCGAATAGCGGCAACTGAGCCGGACGGTTGAAGCGGCTGCCCGGTTGAGCGCCGTGATACGAACGCTGGCTGATCCGTTCGCTTGGAGCTTGTCATATGTGGACGGCCCCGCTTGGCAAGCGGTTTTTTGTCGGCGCGGTGAACCTGGTGGCGGGTTTCGGTCATATGTCCGGCCTTTTGGCGCGGCGCGTATGTCCGCTGGCCCTGATGAAGTTCGACTGCGAAGGCTCCTGATCATTCCCGCGAGCTTTGTGCACGTGACACGTAGCGGAGTGTCCTTCGTCGTCGTTTCCGACCCTGTCGTTCATCACGTCGATGTTTCGCCCTCGCCAAACTGGATGGTTCGAACGGTTACGCCATCGAGGGCTTCCCTGCGCGCGCCATGATCTGGGTTCGGAAGGCCTCGCCGGTCGTCATCATGGCCCAGATGATCCGCGCCAGCTTGTTGGCGAGCGCGAGGCTCACGAGCCGCGCCGGCTTCCTGGCCAGGAGGGCGACGAGCCAATCGCGCAGAACGCCGTTGCGTTTGCCGGCCACGCGCAACAGCGAGGTCGCGCCGAGCGTCAGCAGCTTGCGCAGATAGCGGTTGCCCTGCTTGGTGATGGCGCCGAGCTTTTCCTTGCCGCCGCTGGAGTTTTGCCTGGGCGTGAGGCCGAGCCAGGCGGCAAAGTCGCG
Organism: Methylocystis sp. SC2; assembly: GCF_000304315.1. Taxonomy (NCBI): domain Bacteria; kingdom Pseudomonadati; phylum Pseudomonadota; class Alphaproteobacteria; order Hyphomicrobiales; family Methylocystaceae; genus Methylocystis; species Methylocystis hydrogenophila. The sequence goes on from NC_018485.1 coordinate 1,440,381, forward strand.
CGCGGATTTGAAGACGCTGGGGTCCGGGACGCTGGCGACGATCGCCGTGGCGACGATCTTGCCGACGCCGGGGACGCCGGCGAGCAATTTGCTGATCTCGCTTTGCGCATGGACGTTGGCGATCTCTTTATCGAGCGCGACGATCGCGGCGCTGATCGCCTCCAGCTGCTGGACGAAAATCTTTACGGTCGCCTTGGCGATTTCTGGAAGCGTCGCGTCATTCTTGGCTTTTTCCAGCAGTTCGCCCGCATGGCCGACGCCCTTGGCGGCGACGACGCCAAACTCCGCGAGATGTCCGCGCAGCGCATTGACGCTCATGGTGCGCTGCTTGACCAGAAGCTCGCGCGTCTTGTGCAGCATCAAGCTCGCCTGGTTCTCGGCGCTTTTGATCGGCACGAAGCGCATGTCTGGCCGCGACACGGCCTCGCACACCGCCGCGGCGTCGACCGCGTCGTTCTTGCCGCGCTTGACATAGGGCTTGACGTAAATCGGCGGGATCAGGCGCACGTCATGGCCCATGGCGCGCAGTTCGCGTCCCCAATAATGCGCCGAGCCGCAGGCTTCCATGCCGATCAGGCAGGGCCCCGCCTCGGCGAAAAAAGCAAGAAAACCATCCCGCCGCAGCTTGCGCGTGACGGCCCGCCCATCCTCGCTCACCAGCGCGTGAACTTGAAAATACCGCTTGCCCAAATCAATCCCGATTCTGATAAACTTCTTCATGGACGGCCTCCCTCTCTGTGGCGCTCCGGCGACCACGTCTTGGCACTTTAGATGCCGTTGAGGCGGGGCCGTCCACCCCATCATTCCCGGCGGGCCGAAGGCCTGACCGGGAATCCAAGCCAAACCAAGAATGCTGGTCTTGCGCTGGATTCCCGATCGCGCGCGTCGGGAATGACAGCCGAATGGTTCAAGCGGCCCACACCCCGGCCCTCCCCCGCTTCGCGGGAGAGGGAGAAGCCGCAGCGCTACGTCATCACCACATTCACGGCGCTTTCCGGCAGCTCCTTGCCGAAGCAGCGCTGGTAGAATTCGGCGACCAGCGGGCGCTCCAGCTCGTCGCATTTGTTCAGGAAGGTCATCCGGAAGGCGAAGCCGATGTCGCCGAAAATCTCGGCGTTCTCGGCCCAGGTGATCACCGTGCGCGGACTCATCACCGTCGAGAGGTCGCCGGCCATGAAGGCGTTGCGGGTCAGATCCGCGACCCGCACCATCTTATTGGCGACGTCGCGGCCTTCCTTCGTCGCGCCATAGGATTTCGCCTTGGCGAGCACGATATTGGTTTCCGCGTCATGCGGCAGGTAGTTCAGCGTCGCGACGATCGACCAGCGGTCCATCTGCGCCTGATTGATCTGCTGCGTGCCGTGGTAGAGGCCCGACGTGTCGCCGAGCCCCACCGTATTGGCGGTCGCGAACAGGCGGAACGCCGGATGCGGCCGGATGACCCGGTTCTGATCGAGCAGCGTCAGCCGGCCGGAGACTTCGAGCACCCGCTGGATGACGAACATCACGTCGGGGCGCCCCGCGTCATATTCGTCGAAGCACAACGCCACGCAGTGCTGCACCGCCCAGGGCAGGATGCCGTCGCGAAATTCGGTGACCTGCTTGCCGTCCTTGAGGACGATGGCGTCTTTGCCGACGAGGTCGATGCGCGAGATGTGGCTGTCGAGATTGACGCGCACGAAGGGCCAGTTGAGCCGCGCCGCCACCTGCTCGATATGGGTCGACTTGCCGGTGCCGTGATAGCCGGTGACCATCACGCGCCGGTTCCTGGCGAAGCCGGCGAGAATGGCGAGCGTCGTCTGCCGATCGAAGAGGTAGTCCGGGTCAAGATCCGGCACATGTTCGTTGCGCTCGGAAAAGGCGGGAACCTCCATATCGGAGTCGATTCCGAACACCTGGCGCACCGAGATCTTCATGTCCGGCGTGCTCTCGAGGCCCGTTGCGGCATATTCTACAGCGACCAAAATGCGTCCTCCTTGCGAGGACCGTTTCGTCCCCGCATGATTGCGCCGAAGATGTCTGCGCCGGCGCGGAAAAGCGGCGCGCGCTCAGACCAGCCGGGCGGCCCTCAGCGTCTTATAGGCATGGATGATTTCCCGCAATTTTTCCTCGCGGGAGCGGTCGCCGCCATTGGCGTCGGGATGATGGCGCTTGACGAGCTCCTTGTAACGCGCGCGGATTGTCACGGCGTCCGCCGTCTCCTCAAGCCCCATCGCGACGAACGCCCTGATCGTCACGGGCGAATGCTGCGGACCACGGCGCTCGGCCGGCTGAGGACGGCGAAAGCGCTGGCGATAGACGGCGAGCGGATCGGCCGCCGTCATCGTGTCCTCGCGAAAACCCGCCTGTCCGCGTCTCGTCCCCATCGACCATGTCGGGCGATGCCCGACCGTCGCGTCCTTCATGTAGCGGGCGACCGAAGCATCATCCATGCCGTTGAAATAATTGTATGTGGCGTTGTATTCCCGAACATGTTCGAGGCAGAAGCAGAGATACTGCCCCTCACGCAGCCGGCCCATCGGCGCGCGGTGGACGCCCTCCGCCTCGCAGCCGGGGGAATCGCAGCGCGTCACGGTCTCGCGCCGAGTTTCGCGCGGCTGGCGCTTGGTTCGGATGCGGTCGAAGAGGGGCGAATTCAGGTCCATTTCATTCCATTATGATGGCGCCGCAGCGCGCCGCAAGCGCAACCAAGCGCCAATGTGCTAAATCGGCGGTCGAACCGGAGATAAACATGACGGATCAGGGTAAAGGCGTCGTCAAGACGCGCATTGCGCAGAAACTCACCGAAGCCCTTGCGCCAGCGGCGCTCAACGTGATCGACGAATCGCACAGCCATGCGGGGCACGGGCATCACCATCCCGACGGGGAAACCCACTTCAGAGTGGAGGTGGTGAGCGCGGCTTTCGAGGGCAAGAGCTTGATCGAGCGGCACCGTCTCGTCAATGCGCTTCTCTCCGACGAGTTGGCCGAACGCGTCCACGCGCTGGCGATCAGCGCCAAAACGCCGCACGAAGCCGCGCCCGTCTAAGGCCGTCAACTGCGCAGCGGGACGCCATCGGCGCCGCAGTCGATCTCGGAAACGTCCTCGCCCATGGCGATGCGGGCGCGCACCAGCGCCCCGTCGGCGCCATAGGCGTAATCGTGGCGCAGTTCCACCTCGCCATAAACGAGCTTCTCACAACTGATGATCCTGCCCTCGGCGTCATAAGTCGCACGAAAATAGGTGTTGCGGTTCATAAGCTCGCTCGCCTCGAGCGGCCCCAGGAGCTTCAATGGCAAGCGAACCCCGGAACAGGAGAGAAAATACCGGCATTCTTCGACATTCGGCGCTTCATTCATCTCCGACATCATCGCTCTCCCTCGTGCCCGGCGTTTCTTTAGGCGACGCCGCGCAACTATACGAGAAAATCGCGCCAACCTGATGGCTCCCAACTGCGCGGCTGAAGCCAGCGGCTCTTGACGGTCGGCTGGCCAACGCGTAGGCGCGGGCCGCGCGGCGCTGCGCTGCGCCGCATCGAGAGGGCTGCACCATGGCCGCCGTCGACAAAATGGCGAAACCCGCCGCTAAGCCGGCCAATCCCTGCTTTTCCTCCGGCCCCTGCGCCAAGCGCCCGGGATGGGCGCTGGCGCATCTCGCCGGGGCGGCGCTCGGCCGCTCCCACCGATCGAAGGCCGGCAAAGCGAAGCTGGCGCAGGCCATCGCGCTGACGCGGGAGATCCTGCGCGTTCCCGGCGATCACCGCATCGGCGTCGTGCCGGCCTCCGACACCGGCGCCGTGGAGATCGCGCTCTGGTCGCTGCTCGGCCCCAGGGGCGTCGACGTCGTCGCCTGGGAAAGCTTCTCGAAAGACTGGGTCAATGATGTCCTGAACCAGTTGAAGATCGAGAAAGCGCGAAGTCTCGTCGCGCCCTATGGCGAATTGCCGGATCTGTCGCAGATCGACTTCGACAATGACGTCGTCTTCGCCTGGAACGGCACGACCTCCGGCGTGCGCGTCCCCAGCGCCGATTTCATTCCTACGGATCGCAAGGGTCTGACGATCTGCGACGCGACCTCGGCGGCCTTTGCGCAGCCCTTGGACTTCGCCAAGCTCGATGTGACGACCTACAGCTGGCAAAAGGTTCTTGGCGGCGAGGCCGCGCATGGCATGCTGATTCTCTCGCCGCGCGCCGTCGAGCGGCTCGAGAGCTATGCGCCGCCATGGCCGATGCCGAAGATTTTCCGGCTGACGAAAAAAGGGAAGCTGAACGAGGGGATTTTCCAGGGCGAGACGATCAACACGCCCTCGCTGCTTGCGGTCGAAGATTATCTCGACGCGCTTTCCTGGGCGAAATCGATCGGCGGGCTTGAGGCGCTGTTCGCGCGCTCGAACGCCAATGCGCGGGCCGTCGGCGACTGGGTTGAAAAGACGCCCTGGATCGACTTCCTCGCCAAGGATCCGGCGACCCGCTCCAACACCAGCGTCTGCCTCATCTTTTCCGCTGAGAGCGCGGCGAAAGACGCCGACGCGCAGGCGGCGCTCGCCAAGAAGATGGTTACGATGATCGAAAGCGAGGGCGCCGGCTATGATTTTGCCGCCTATCGCGACGCGCCGCCGGGCTTTCGCATCTGGTGCGGCGCGACGGTGGAAACCGCCGACGTGGCGCTGCTCACCAAATGGCTCGACTGGGCCTATGCGCAAGCTTGCGGCGAGGCTGCGCAAGCGGCGTGACGTCGCGGCGAGGTTCCGTCGAAGAGCGGGGACTCGGTAGGCTTATTGCTGTCGCGGCCAAACGGCGTGCGTTGATACCTGCGTTTTTTTTGTCGCTGTCCAACGGTTCGCCTTCTCGGTAGAGTCTTGATTTGAGTGATACGAAAGCTCCCACTAATTCAAGCGTTAAAAAACCCTGGATTGCGCTTGACGCTCGGCGCATGGGGCGCGTCGCTCCTTTCTTTGCAGGATGATCACATGCCGCCGCGCGTTCTCATCTCAGATTCTCTTTCGCCGGCCGCCGCACAGATTTTCCGCCTGCGCGGCCTCGACGTCGATTTCGAACCGACCCTGGGAAAAGACAAGGACAAGCTTGCCGCCGCGATCGCCGACTATGACGGACTCGCGATCCGTTCGGCGACGAAGGTGACCGCCGACATCTTTGCGCGGGCGCCGCGGCTCAAGGTCGTCGGCCGCGCCGGCATCGGCGTCGACAATGTCGACGTCGCCGCCGCCACCGCGCGCGGCGTCATCGTCATGAACACGCCCTTCGGCAATTCCATCACCACCGCCGAACACGCGATCGCGCTGATGTTCGCCCTGGCTCGCGAAATTCCCGCCGCCGACGCCTCGACCCAGGCCGGCAAATGGGAGAAGAACCGCTTCATGGGCGTCGAGATCACCGGCAAGACGCTTGGCGTCGTCGGCTGCGGCAATATCGGCGCGAATGTCGCCGAACGCGCGCTCGGCCTGAAGATGCGCGTGATCGCCTTCGATCCTTATCTCACGCAAGAGCGCGCCAGCGAGCTTGGCGTCGAAAAAGTAGACCTCGACGAACTCTTGGCTCGAGCCGACTTCATCACATTGCATACGCCGCTTACGGCGCAGACGAAAAATATCCTCTCGGCGGAAAACCTCGCCAAGACGTGCAAGGGCGTGCGCATCATCAATTGCGCGCGCGGCGGGCTGGTCGACGAAGAAGCGCTGCGCAAGGCCCTCGACGACGGCCATGTCGCCGGCGCCGCCTTCGACGTGTTCGCGCAGGAGCCGGCGACCGAAAACCCATTGTTCGGCCATCCGCACGTCGTCTGCACGCCGCATCTCGGCGCGTCGACGAGCGAGGCGCAGGAAAAGGTCGCGCTGCAGATCGCCGAACAGATGGCGGATTATCTGATGCGCGGCGCAATCGCCAACGCCGTGAATTTCCCCTCGATCAGCGCCGAAGAGGCGCCGCGGCTGAAACCCTTCGTCGAACTTGCCGAAAAGCTCGGTCTCTTCGTGGGTCAGGTCGCGCGCGCCGGCGTCGACACATTGTCGATCGTCTACGAAGGCGCCGTCGCGTTGCAGAAGACCCGGCCGATCTCGGCGGCTGCGATCTCCGGGCTGCTTCGACCCATTCTCGAAGACGTCAATCCGGTGTCGGCGCCGATCCTCGCCAAGGAGCGCGGCCTCGCCATCGAGGAAATCACCCGCGAGGCGCAAGGCGACTATGAATCTCTTGTCACGCTCAGCGCGCATACCGCGCAGGGCGACATTTGCGTTTCGGGAACGGTTTTCCACGACGGCAAGCCGCGAATCGTCGGCATCGGCGACATTGGCGTCGACGCCGAATTCGCGCCGTCGATGATCTATCTGACGAATGAAGACAGACCTGGATTCATTGGCAGATTCGCCGGCGTGCTCGGCGAAGCCGAGGTCAATATCGCCACGTTCGCGCTCGGCCGCGACAGGCCCGGCGGCGGCGCGGTCGCGCTCGTCGCCATCGACGGCGATTTGCCGGCCGACGCGCTTGCCGATCTCAAGAGCCTGCCCGGCGTGAAACAGGCGACGACGCTTAAATTCTGAATGGGCGCGCGGCGGCAGTGTTGCAAGTCTGCCACTCTCCCAGAAGAAACGCGGCTTGTCCTGAGTTTCGCGCGTCGGCCCGCTTGCTTGCGCGAGCGGCCTGCGGGAGTAATCATCAGCGCGTCTGCGTCACAATTGGGGTCGGCGCGACGTCAGCCCACTTTTGGACAAGGGAAAACCATGCGGCGTCTCGCTTTTGCACTGATTTGCGCCTTTGGCGCGCTCGGCGCCCTGTCGTCTCCAGTATCCGCGCGCAGCCCCGCCCCGCAGCCTGCCCCGGCGCCGGCGCCGGTCGACCCTTTCGCGGCGCTGTTCGGCGGCGGCTCCTTCGCCCCGCAAACCAGCGACGGGCGTCCGCAGGCGGTCGCCGTTCCGCGCGAGACCGTCCCCTTCGACGCCAAATATGCGCCCGGCACGGTGATCATCGCCACCAATGAGCGTCGCCTCTATTATGTGCTCGGCAACGGCCAGGCGATCCGCTACGGCGTCGGCGTCGGCCGCCCCGGTTTCGAATGGGCCGGCACCCGCTTCGTCGCCCATAAGCGCGAGTGGCCGGACTGGACGCCGCCGGCGCAAATGCTGCGTCGCCGCCCCGACCTGCCGCGGCATATGGAGGGCGGCCTCAACAACCCGCTCGGTGCGCGCGCCATGTATCTCTCCGGCACGCTGTACCGCATCCACGGCTCCAACGAGCCATGGACCATTGGACAGGCCGTGTCGTCGGGCTGCATACGGATGACCAATGACGACGTGGTCGACCTCTACAATCGCGTCAAGATCGGCACCCGCGTGGTCGTAACGCGATAAGAATTACGGCGACGTTTTGAACGGCCGGCGCTCGCGTCGGCCGATTCATTTTGCAGGATTATTTTTCTCCAGGCCGGTCGCGATCGAGCCCCTTCGCTGCAAGCTCTTCGAGATAGGACGAGAACCGCTCCGCCGCCGTCTCGCCGAGCTCGCGCAGATATCGCCACGTGTAGATCCCGGTGCGGTGCATGTCGTCGAAGTCGAGCCGCACGGCGTAATTGCCGACCGGCGCGACCGCGATGATCGCGACATTGCGCTTGCCGCCGACAGTCTTGCGCTCCTTTGCAGAATGGCCCTGCACTTCCGCGCTCGGACTCTGCGTGCGCAAAAGCTCGGCGCTGAGCGCGAATTGCGCGCCATCGTCGAAGGAGACGTTCAGCATCCGTCCGCCTTCCGAGAGGCGGAGTTCCGTTGGCCAGGACTCCTGCCCCATATGCGTCTCCCGGGCCCGTTGTGGCGTGAGGCGATTTGCGGGCCGAGTTCTGGCCGCCTCCCAAAATCTCTATCGCCTTCGCGCGACGAGCGCCAACGCGATCCTCACTGAAGGCGAGCTTTCTCGCTCCACCAGCTCTCCAAAGTGAGGCCAAACGGAATCATAGGGAAGAGCGGCGTGTGCGCAGGATGGCGGATGGCGGCGCGATGCGCGCACCAGATGGCGTTCGCGTGCTGCAGAGGCACGAAATAGAATCCCGAGAGCAATACGCGATCGAGCGCGCGCGCCGCCCAAATGCTGTCCGCCTTCGTCCGGGACGCGAGCAGATTGTCGAGCGCGGCGTCGAGCGCCGGCGAAGCGGCGCCGGCGAGATTGAACGAATTCTTCCGGTTGAGACTTTCCGTGCTCCACCGGTTCAACTGCTCCTGACCGGGAACCGCATACGCAACCCATTGCCCGATCATCATATCATATTCGAAGCGCTGCCGGCGGCGCTGGTACTGGACTTCGTCATATAAGCGCGGATTGGCTTCGATGCCGATGCGCTTCAGCGCGGCGGCGAAATTGAGCGCAAGCCGCTCTTCGTCGCGATCGCGAATCATGATTTCGAATATGATCGGAGCGCCATCCTTCTGGAGGCGCCCGTCGATGAGGACGTAGCCGGCGTCGGCGAGAAGCGTTTGCGCGCGCTTCGCGACCGCGCGATCGCGCCCAGAACCGTCGTGCTGAACGGGTCGCCAACGCCCCTCGAGAATGTCGTCGCGGACGACGCCCGGAAAATTCGCAAGAAAGCCGCGCTCGGCGGCGCTCGCGGGACGCCCCGTCGAGGCGTAGTCCGACTCGCCGAAGTAACTCTCCGTGCGCGTATAGAGTCCGCCGTAGAAATTGGCGTTGATCCACTCGAAGTCATACATCATGGCGATGGCTTCGCGCAGCCGCACGTCGCGAAAGACGGCTTTGCGCAGATTGAAGACGAAACCTTCCATCCCCGTCGGCCGGCCGGGGCGCAGCGCTTCCTTCACAACGGCGCCGCTGCGAACAGCGGGAAAATCATAACCCGTCGACCACCGCGCGGCGCTCGTCTCCTCGCCATAGTCGATAAGTCCCGCCTTCAGCGCCTCGAACAACGCCGCGCCGTCGCGATAGTAATCGACGGCGATCTCGTCGAAATTATAGAGCCCGCGTTGACTCGGTATGTCGCGGGCCCAGTAGTCGGGGTCGCGGCGCAAAACCAGACGCGAACCCGCTTTGGACTCTGAAATCACATAAGGGCCGGAGCCGAGCGGGATCGTCATATCGAGCTCGTCGAAGCGCTCCACATTGGTCGCCTTCTTCGACAGAACCGGCATGGCGGCGAGAATGAGCGGCGCTTCGCGATCCTTCACGCCGGTCAGATCGAAACGGACGGTATGGTCGTCGAGCGCCACGGCGGATGTCACCGAAGCGAAAGTCACGCGATGATTCGGCCGACCTTTCGACTTGAGCAATTCAAAGGAAAATAGAACGTCCGAGGCGACGATCGGCGTTTTGTCGGAAAAGCGCGCCCGAGGATCGAGGCGAAATGTGACGCGCTCGCGGCCGTCGTCGATTTCGACGGACTGGGCGATCAGCGGATAAAGCGAATAGGGTTCGTCCTGCGATCGGGTCATCAGGCTTTGCAGCACATTGTCGACGATGTGCTGCGGCGCGACCCCGAATCTGGCGTTGAACGGATTGAGACTTTCGAATCCCCCGCGCCGGCCGAGCCGCAGCGCGCCGCCTTTTGGCGCGTCGGGATTTGCATAAGGAAAATGAGCGAAATCCTTCGGCAACGCAGGTTCGCCATAGAGCGCGAGACCATGCGTGACGGGAGCGCTCGAAGGCTTATCGGCAAGCGCCGAAACCGGCGGCGAGATCGCCGTCAATTGGACAAGCGCCGCGAGACGCGCGGCGGCGATCATGCGTCCGATTGCGTGGCCAGCGCGAAGCATCGCATCGCCTCCTTCGCCAGATCGGCCGATTGAAACTATTCGGCCCGGTCAATCTCCGATTCGAAATACGATTGAGCGCGATCGCCGCATCGGGCGGCGCATTATTGGGTCAGAGAGGATGTCGCGGCGGAAAGCGTTCACGAAGCTTCGCCGAAAAGGCGCTCGTGTGGCGGGCGCCGCCCCAAAAACAGGGCGGCGCACGATCGCATCAGAACCTGAGTTTGATGCCTCCCGTAAAAGCGCGCGGTTGGCCAGCGAGGATGCCGGCGCCTTGCGCCGTCACCAGGCCGCCCGTCGGCCAGACCAGCGGCGTTTGTATGGGGCCGGCAAGGAGCGAGTTGGCCACCACGAATGCGCCGGAGACATAAGTCCGATTGAAGACGTTCTGGACCTCGAAAAAGAGCTCGATATTCTTGACATAGAAATTGTCCACGTCGTGATTATAGTGCGCGTTAAGATTGAACAGGCTGTAGCTCGGCAGAGTGGTGAAATTCGCGTTGTCGATCGTATAATTGCTCTTGAAAATATATTCGGCGTAAGCGCCAAGACCCGAGAGGTCGCCGTAGGGCTGATCATATCCCAGACGCATCGTCACAGTGTGCGGCGGCACGTTGGGAATTCTGTTGCTGGCGCGATTATACAGGACGGCTCGCCCCCCGACCGATCCGAGGTCTTCCCAAAAATTGGTGAAGAACTGATTGTTGAACGTATAAGCCGCAATCAGCCGCCATCCTTCGAAGGGTCGCCAATCAGCGTTGAGTTCGACGCCGCGATGAAGAGAGGAAGGAATATTCTGCGAGTAGCTGACGAGTCCATTGTTCAACGTCAGAATTTCATTGCGATGCCATTCGTTGAATCCGGTTACGCTAAAGGTGAGATCGGGGCTCGGCGTCCAGTCGACGCCGAGATCGACGCCCATGTTCGTCTGGGCCTTCAGGGGATTTTGTCCGACGCCGGTTCGCGTGCTGGTAAGAAACACGAATGTCGGCGTGCTGTAGCCGGTCGCATAGCGCGCTCTCACCTGCCACTCGGGACTATAGCGATAGGTGAGCGACGCTTCCGGCGCCGTGTTCCAATAGTCATTGTCGACGGCGATCTGAGTGGGAAATCTGGGCGCCAGATTCGTGGGGTAGTTATAAGCGGTATTGACGCCCCAGACCCGATTCCAGTTGGCGCTGAAGCCGATGACGCCCGTAAGGCCCGGCGCGAGCGCAATCTCTTCGCGCGCCCGCAAGCCAATGTTTGACGTGTAGTAATCCAGCTTGCCGATCTGCGCGCCGATCGCGCCGCTGTACCAAGTATTCGCGATCTGATTGAAGAGCGGGTTGGTGGTCTTGGCGTTGCTATAGAAGAACTGGAGAAAATGCGTCGCCGGAAACCCAAAGATCGGCACGTGACTGGTGATGTCGTTCTGCGCGGTGATTCCCACCGTCGGACCTCTTAAGGCGACGGGGCCGCCCTGGCCGGTGGGGCCAAATATCGGCGGCGGCCAAGCTCCGCTGATGTTGTCGAGATAGTCGTACGTAAATTGCGATCGCAAGGTGGTGTCGTTGTCGAAGTCATGCTCGAACTGAACGCCGGCGATCTGTCTGAGAGAGTGCTGATGCGTGCCAAGCTGCCAGACGCTTTGGCGAACGACTGGGGTCGTTATGCCATTCGCCGGCACGTTCAAATTATTGCACAAGTTGAGGTTCAGGGGGACGGCGATGGAGCAGCCATAATTTTGTTGGAAGGGATTGAGGTAGAACACATTGAGATTTTCTCGGTTGATGAACTCCGATCTCAAGTTGTTGGCGACATATTTTACGATAACACGATCGGTAGGGGTCACGTCCCATCTGCCGAGAAGCTTGGCTTGTTTGGCTGAGAATGAATTGCGGGTATAGCCGCTGCTGTTGGCGTCGGAGGCGAAAAACGACAGATCGAAGCCGCCGAGCGTGCTGTCGACCACCGCCTTTCCGACCCGGACGTAATTATTGACATAGCCGAAGCTGCCAAATTCCGAACCTGTGTGGACGCCGTCGATTTCGGCCCCGGAAAAGCTCCGGAAATTGAGCGCGCCCGCATAGGCGTAATTGCCGAAGAGCGCCGAGGACGGTCCGCGATAGACGTCGATGGCGGTGTAGGAATGCGGATCAAGCATGTCGGTGCGGCCATTGCCGTCGGCCGTCGTGATCGGGAACCCGTCTTCGTACAGCATGATGTTGCGGATGCCGGTGGGAAACCCGACGCCAAGCCGATTGCCGGAGCCGCGTATCGAGATAAACAGATCGCGCGCGTTGTTGCCTTGCTGAACGGAGACGCCAGGGCTGTATTCCAACACCCTCCGGACATCCGCTAGAGGCGTCGGCCTGAGGAATTTGGTGTTGACGATCGTCACCGTCTGGCCAGGCGGATCGCGGTAGATCGGCAGCTTCGCGCGGACCGGATTGAAGCCGGGCGCATATCCCGCTTCGCCCGCCGTCGACTCTCTCACGGCCGGAGCGGTGACCGGCGGCGGCCGCCGTGCGGCGCCAATCGTGATCTGCGGAAGCGCCTGCTGCGCGAGCGCGACGGAGGGGGCGGATAAGAGCGCAAGAGCGCCGAGCGCCGCGCCATGCATCAATTTCGACCGGGACGTCATCTTCTTTTCTTTCCTAATTCAGGGTTGAAACTCATTGAGCAGGCGCACGCGTTGGCCCGCTCGCGGTCGACGCCGGTTTCCAGGGATCGGCAAAGCGGGGAGATGTCAGCAAAGTTTCGTCGGTGAGCGTTTTCAAAAAGGCGATCAGATCGCTCTTTTCTTGAGGCGACAGATCGATGGGCACGATCAGCGCGCTTTTGTTCGGATTGTACCGGCCGTCGCCCTTGAGAGGACCGCTCGTGACATTGCGTCCGCCGGCCGCGTAAATGTCGATCACGTCCTCGAGCGTCGCGGCGCTGCCGTCGTGCATATAGGGCGCGGTGACAGCGATATTGCGCAGGCTGGGAGCGCGAAACGCGCCCATCTCGGCGGGATTATGCGTGTTCTCGAAAACGCCGCGATTGGGCTCCGGATAAGCGCCCTTGCCATCGAGATCATAGAGGCCGGTGTTGTGAAACGGCGTCTCGATCTCGCGCGTTTTGGCGTGATAGAATTGATCGTCGAAATTCACGCTGCCATGGCAGTGATGGCATTCGGCCTTCTCGCCGAAGAAAAGATCCTTGCCGCGCGTCTCCTCAGGAGTGAGCGTCGCTTTGCCTTCAAGATAGAGATCATATTTCGAGGACGCCGAGACGACGCCGCGCTCAAAGGCGGAGATCGCCTTGATGACGTTGCCGAAGCTGATCGGATCCGCCTCGCCGGGAAAGGCGGCCGCAAAATCGTGGCGATAATCGGCGTCGCTGGCGAAGCGCGCGAGGATCTCTTTGCGGTTCTTGTCATTGACGCCCATCTCGATCGGCTCTTCGCCAAACAGCGGGCCTTCCATCTGCCTTTCGAGGGTCACCATCGCCGGATTCGCCCAGGTGAGCGTGGCGCGCCAGGCGGCGTTGGCGATGCTGGGCGAATTGCGCGGCGTATGCTGGCCCGTGGCGCCGACCGCGACCGGGCGGCCATCGGTGAACGCCAGGCGCTGCTCATGGCAGGAGGCGCAGCTCTCCTTGCCGTTTCCCGACAGACGCGGGTCATAGAAGAGCTTGCGCCCGAGCTGAAAGCGCGCCTCCGACATTGCGTTGTCCGCTGGAACCCGCGGCGGCGGCATGAACTCGGGCAAGGTCCAGCGCCACGATTCCGCGCTCGGGGCCGTGTCGCCTTGCGCGCCGCCCGCGATCAGAGTCGCGGCGAAGAGGAGGATGAGAGTTTCGCGCTTCATTTCGCCACCTCCGCGCGGAAAATCTTCGTCGACACGCCGGAGGACTGGCCGGCGTCATTGGCGTCGGGCGCGGTTTCCTTGAGCCGCAGCCCGAGATTTTCGAACATCGGCGTGCATTCCGGGTCGGCCGGACCGCTCATGCAGCCGGTCGAGAACCCCTGGTCTTTCCCAAGATCGATGCCGGCGAAGAGCGGCTTCAGATCGAGCACGACGCGCTGCCGCGCCGGATCGAAGGACGCGAGTTTCACGGGAACGCGATTTGGATTGGCGCAGGAGGTGATTTCGCCTTTCGTCGCGTCGCCGCGACAGCCCGTCGAGCCCAGATGCAGCATCCAGGTCGAGACGGTGATCGTCCCATCCGAGTTGACGCGCAGCGGCGCCGCCTTGGGCGCGTCGGCCATCGCCGGCGCGCCGCCGGATTTGTCGGCGGACTTGTCGCCTTGCGCGCCGGAGCCATTCGCTGCGTCCGCCGGGCTTTTCGGCTTGAGCGGCGGACGGGTCACGCCCCCCTCTGGATCAACTTCGATTTTTATGAATTTGCGGCCGGCCTGCCAATTCCACGTCATCGACTGAAGATCGAGCGGCGCGGGAGCGGTGGCGAAATTCGAGTGGTTGAGAATGACGTCCTTGCCGTCCTTGTCCTTGACGATGCTGGGAACGCCAATGACGAAGCTGAACCCTTTGTAGCGGCCGCGCGGCGCCGATCCCTTGATCGTCTCGTTGACGTCGGCGCTGCCGACGCATTTGCCGGTCTTGTTTTCGAAATCGAGCAGGGCAAGGTTGGCGTATTGCCAGTCGTTTTGTTCGAGTTCGATGGGAACCTCATGGCCGGCGGCGTCGATCAGAGCCGGCGCGGCGATGTAGAACCTGGCGTCGTGGAGCTGCGCCGGCTGTCCGCCGGTTCCGAGCCCGGGGATGTCGTGGCCGCATTCGACCGGCTGATCGCCCGCCGCAAGCGCGAAGCGTATCGCAACCGGCTGTCTTTCGCTCACGTCGGGTTTGTTGGCGGCATGCGCGACGCTCATCGCGGCAAGCCCGCCGATGGCGACGGCAAATCGGTTGAATGCGCTCATGATTATTCTCCTGTCGGCGACAAGCATTGAGATTTGTCTTGGCCGCGCACAGCCGGCGACGATCAGCCGGCGACGACCGGCGGCGCGTGTGAAAACACGCGCGGCGCACATCGAACGCGAGGGATTGGCGAGTGGGGTCGAGGACCCGGCGGCCGGCCGTTAGCGCGCTCTCTTAGGAGAGAAGCGACGGGGGTGCGCGAGAGAGCCTGTTTCTGGGCCACTGGGTGGTCGGCGGCGCGAGATCGCGCTCTTCCGGCCAAAGAGGAGGAGCCTCAGACAAGGGCGCCAGCACCAGAACGACGGCGGCCAGGAGAACCTTTGCGCCGAGGTCGTCGCTTCGGTCACTGAGAAAGCACGCCATGCAGTGCATGTGCTGAACGTGCGGATCCTTGCCGTCGCCATTGGCTTGGTCGGCGCAAAGCTCATTCGCCATCGCGACGGGAGAGCTTAGGAACGCGCTGAAATCGCCACCGTGGCGCCCGTGAGCGAAAATAAGACCCAAAGCTTGTTGAAACAGCAGACAAGCGACGGCGGCCGCCACAATCGGACGCATGAATCGCCGCATTTGTTGCTTGTCTTGCCGCATATGGAATTCTGAGTGCACAAGGATTAACTTGTCAACGAGAGTCATCGCCCAATTTTTGCAATATTTCGAACTGTTGCGCTGCAGCCACACTTGGTCTTTGCAATTGCGCTTTGTCTCTTAAATGACGGGCGCGAAGCGGCCATGCGCTCCGACATCGCCCCCAATGGCGGCGCGACCGACGGCGCAGCCGCGCTCGCACCGATCTTTTGTCCGTAATGAAGATCCTGCGGCGGCTCGACGCAGTGAAGCAGGCTTGCGGATGCTTGCCGTTTGTCAACGCGTCTTATCAGACCCTGATCGTTCCGCCATGCGCGCGTCGCATAAGGAGTTTCCGTATTGCCGCGCGCGAGTTTCGCGCCTATGATCCGCGCACCGTAGGCAATGGTTGGCGGCAATCCATGCTCGTTCGGCTCATTCTTTTCATCGCGATATTGCTGCAAGCCGCCGGCGTTTCGACTGTCGCCGCGCGCGCTCAATCTCACTCTCCGTCGTTTCGCGCCGTCGTCTGCCAAAGCGACGCGAGTCCCGCGGCGCCTCACGCGCCAGGCGACGCCGACGGCTCTTGCTCGGACTGCATCGCGTGCTGCAACGCTCAGCCGCAGATGCTCTGCGTCTATGATCAGGTCGCGCGCCTGGCCCTTCCAGCGGCGCGAATCAGCGTTCTCGCTCTCCCAATCCTTCCCATCTCCCGAACGCGATCGGCGACCCCGCCGGCGCGCGCCTCCCCCGTCTAAAGACTCGGCCGTACATCCGCGCGCGGAAGCAATGACGTCCGCGGATAGAAACCACGCATCGTCGACGCCCCTGGGGCCGCTCGGCGTGATGCGGCTTGGATAATCGGCGCGCTTGGAGACAAGCGGGGAGGCGCTGATGCAGAAATCCCATGAGACGATCGACCGACTGTTTAGAAGCCATCATCGCGATCTGATAACGCGGGCGCGACGCGTAATCGGCTCGGGAGACGCGGAAGACCTTGTCCAGGAAGCCTATCTCAAAATGCTGGAAAGCGACCGTGGCGAACTGATTTCAAATGCGCGCGGCTATGCGTCGAAGATGACGTGCACGCTCGCGATCGACAATCTACGAAGACAAAGAACGCACGCTCGAGCTCTTGCCGAAGACGGCGCATGGTTCCAGTCGCCCGCCCGAGACGCGCAAATCACCTCGGCCCTCGACGCATTCGGCCTGGCGCGGGACGTTCAAGCAGCCCTGGCGCGGCTGCCGCGATGCTGTCGTCAGATATTCCTGATGAGCCGGATTCTGGGCTTCAGCCATTCGGAGATCGCGCAGGAGCTCGGCGTGTCCTTGAGGACGGTCAATCGCAGCCTGGGTCGAGCGCTCGAGCACTTCGATCGCGCTTTCGATATTCCGCGGCCGAGCGACCGGGTGGGCGCGCCGGCTCTCGAGGCGGCGGCTTCGCCGCGCGGGTTCTTGGCGGCGCCATCGGACGCGCCGGCGGCGGCCCGGGATGGGAGCGACATAAGAATCCCCTCGGCCCGAAAAAAATCTCGTCGCACGCTGTCCGATTTTTGCGGCCTTGCTCGTCATACCATTCGGGTCCCGCGTTCTGCGGAACCCGTCTGGACTTTCCAGACGAACTCAAAAGGGGAGGCCCCTATGACCATCCGTATCGCCAAGCGCATTACTCTTAACGTTATTGGCCGCGCCGGCGCCATGTGCGCGTCGACCTGCGCCGCCACGAACGGCTAAGGACGGTCAGTTTGCGCCGTCGGCCCCCGGCCCGCGGCGCAAGCGACGTCGGTCGCGCAAGACGAGGGCGACAATAAATGCGGCTTGGCTTCAATTTCACGCTCGGCGACACCTATGACATGGTTCAGAGGCTGCTCGCGGAAGGGCATATCGACTACTGCGAATTTCTGATCGACAATTTTTTCTGCGTCGATCCGGAGGAACTGTCCAAGGCGTTCGATTGTCCGATCGGCTTGCATATTATGTATTCAAAATTTCTGGAAGCCGATCGGCCGACGCTCGTCGATTTTGCGGCGCGGCTTCGAGACTACATCGATGTGCTGAATCCGATGTACGTCTCCGACCACATTCTGCGCTTCACTCATGAAGGGCGCGCTTTTTTTCACTTAGGCGAAATCGACTATTCCACCGAATATGAATCCGTCCGCGACAGGGTCGTCGCCTGGCAGGAAATCGTCGGACAGCGCATCCATTTTGAAAATTATCCCTCCATCATGGACGGGGGGAGAGAGGCGCCCGCCTTTTTCGAGCGCCTGATGAAAGAAACAGGCGCCGGCGTGCTGTTCGACGCATCCAACGCCGTCTGCTCCCATCGCAATTGCGGGACGCCGTTCGAAGACTGGCGCAACGTCATCGCCGAGGCCAAGCATTTCCATGTCGCGGGCTACAGGCATTCCCTGGTCGAGCCTTTCATCTCGCTGGACACGCACGCAGAGGCTCTGGCGCCGGACACGCTCGCCTTCTTAAGAGATTTCCGATCGGTCTTCGACAAGCCCGGCGCAACCATGACCTATGAGCGCGACGACCGGATCGAATTTGACGATGTCGTCGCCGATCTGAAGTTGTTGCGAGAGCTGTTCGGCCAACCGGAAGAAAGGCGTCATGATCTTGCTCTCTCTGCCTAGTCGGACTGATCGCGATCTCTACCCGGCGCTGATGTCGCCGGAACTGAACGCAAAATATCCAACGGACCACAAGGCCTTCGTGCGGATCGACGTGAGCCTGCGCATGTATTGGCACACGCTCTTCGACATCTGCCCCGAGCTGTTGGAGCTTTCCGGTCTCGACGGGATGTCGATCTTCCGGCCCTTCATGGCCTGGGCCGGAGAGAAGAAGCTCGCCTTTGACTGGTCCTATTATCTGTGGGTCTACGCTTGGCTGCGCCAATCGCCGTTTAAAGAGCGGTTGCTCGCCGACGACAAATATCTGCGGTCGGTCATGGCGGCGTCGGCCGCGCGTTGGGCGATCCTCGATCGCGGCAGAGATTGCGGAATCGTCATCGGATGCGCAGACACGACGAATCTTGTCATCGGCTGGAAATGCCGCAGCGTTCGTTTGGGACGCGAGATCGAACTCATCGAACCCGAGGAGCCGCTGCCGGCGCCTCCGGATATTTTTGGCTACTTTACGCTGCAGTCCTTCGAGCTTGACATATTTCCGGGGTGGCAGAGCCTGGCGCGATGACAAGCGCGCCGCTGTGGCGCGGATACTGGTTCCTGTTCGCCAGCACTTCCGTTGCCGCCTTCATTATGCAAATCGATCTCGCCATGGTCGCGAGACTGGGCGGCCGCGCGTCGGGAGCCTATGCGATTCTGATGCGCATCGCGCTGCTCGATGTCGCGGTCACCATCGCTTGCGCCGCCGTCGCGGCGATTGCGCTCGGCCGCGCGCAAAAGAATGGCGAGCCGATCGACGCGATCGAAAAGACCTGCGCGCTCGCCCTGGCGCTGGGCGCCGCGACGGCGGTTTTCGGCTTTTTCGCCTATCCGGTCCTGCTTGGCGCGCTGATGGGCGACGCCGCGGCCGCTCCTTTTATCGGGGCGCCGATCATTTGGCTCGTCGCCGGCACGCCTTTTCGCGTCGTGTCGAATACGCAAGGATTTTTATTGCACACGCTCGGACGCGGCGGCTCGGTGCTCACTTGGAAGCTCGCGGAAATTCCGGCGAAGGCGGCGGCCAACATTTTGTTCATGGAGTCGCTTGGATTCGGTTTCGCCGGCTGTTTTCTGGCGGGCTGCGTCGTTGCGGCCGCCTCGTCGCTCTGGCTGTGGACGCGGCTGGAAGCGCATGGCGCGCGTAGAATGCGCGTCCCGGAAATCGCATTCGTCCGCTCTTTTCTGAGCGGAACCTTTTGGGAAGCGTTGCGCGTGCTCGCCCCGCGGGCGGCGATGCTCTTCACGCTGGCCCTCTTTTCGCTCCCCTGGCAGAACGGCGCCAACGGCCAGCGTCTCGACTCCTTCGCCGCCGCCCAAACTTTCATGCTGTTCGTAATTGGTCCGCTGATTACGCTGACCCGCTTTATCGCCATCCGCCTTCCGGCGAAAGCTCACGGCGACTGGACGCCGGCGCTCGCGCCAATGGTGCGGCTCGGCGCGCCGATCACACTGGCCGCCGCAGCCATACTGCTGTTCGGGCGCGATTGGATCGGCGCAGCCTTTTACCGCCAACATGGAGCCTGGTGGTCCGTATTCGTCGCCTGCTTGGCGCTCTCCCTGCCAATCCGTTTCGTCGGCAGTATCGTCCGAGGACTGACGCTCGCGCAGAGCTCATTCGCAGAACTGACCTCTGTCGATGTGCTCGCGCAGTGGCTCATCGCGCCGCTGTTCATTTTATTTGGACTCGCCGTGAACCGTCCGGAGATCGCCTATCAATCTCTGATCTGGCCTGAAGCCCTCGCCGTTTTCTTGATCTGGCTTAACCTTCGATCCGCGCCCGAGGAGCCGGCTGGCGTCCCGTTGCGCTTGAAAGGACGTGTCCAATGAGCGTGGAACGAGTCCCTGTTCTCATTGTCGGCGCAGGCTATGCCGGGCTCTCCGCGGCGACGCTCCTCGCCTGGCGCGGCGTTCCTTGCATCCTCGTGGAGCGACGCGCGTCACCGTCGCGGCTGCCCAAAGCGCATGGGATCAACCGCCGCAGCATGGAAGTGCTGCGCGTCGTCCCCGGCTTGGAGGATGCGCTGTTCGCGGCAAGCCGCACCGGCGCAAACGATACGACGGTCATCATTGCGGAAACCGTTACGGGGCCGGCGATTGAGACGCTGGTGACCAAGATGTCGCTTGATGCGACTCGCGTGTCGCCGAGCAAGATATGCGCCGCGGGCCAGGATCGGGTCGAGCCCGTGCTGCTGCGCTTCGCTCGCGAGAACGGCGCCGATATCAGATTTTCCACGGCGTTGGCGCGCTTCTCCCAAGGCGAGGACGGCGTTGAAGCGATTGTGCGCGACGAGGCGTCGGGACGAGAAACCACCGTTTTCGCCGACTATATGATCGCCGCCGACGGCGCCGGCGGAACGATCCGCGACGCCGGCGGCGTGAAGATGGAAGGCCCGGGAGTGATCGCCGATGCGATGTCGGTGCTGTTCGAGGCCGATCTCGACGCCATCCTGCAGCGAGACGGGTTTGCTCTCTATTATTTCCGCAACACGGCGTTCAGCGGCGCCTTCGTCACTTGCGACGAGCCCAATCGCGGCCAGATCAACATAGAATATGATTCCTCCCGCGATCAGCCATCCGATTTCGACGAAGAACGATGCCGGGAACTGGTTCGACAATCTCTTGGCGTCCCTGATCTCGCGGTCAAGATTCTCGATGTTCGCCCTTGGCGGATGGCCGCGCTTCTTGCCGATCGCATGTCCTTTGGCCGGGTGTTTCTTGCCGGCGACTGCGCGCATATCGTGCCGCCGGTCGGCGGTTTGGGGGGACAAACCGCGATCCAGGACGCCGCGGACCTAGCTTGGAAACTGGCGCTTGTGGTGCGCGGCCATGCCGCTCCCACGCTGCTGGACACCTACCAGATTGAGCGCAGGCCCGTGGCGCGAATCGCGATCGCAAGAGCCTTCGCCAATTACGTCGAGCGTCTCCTGCCTGATCGTCAGGAACTGCGCATTCGGGAAGACGAATACGGTTTGCTCGAAACCGCGATGGGCTATCGGTATCGCTCGGACGCGATCATCTTCGATGAAGCGGACGACGGCGCCGCGGTTGACGATCCTCTTCGCCCGAGCGGCGCGCCCGGAACGCGTCTTCCGCATGTCTGGCTGCGGCGCGGCGCGGAGACGATCTCCTCTCATGATCTGATCGGACGCGATTTCATGCTCTTCGCCGGTCCGGACGGCGGCGACTGGATCGAGGCGGCGGAGCGCGTCGGCCTGCGTTCAGGCGCGCCGCTTGGCGTCTGCCGCCTCGGCTTCGACGCCGATGATCCCGAAGAGCTGTTGCTGCCGCGCCTGCGCGTTTCGCCCGAAGGCGCGCTGCTCGTGCGGCCAGACGGATTCATCTGCTGGCGTTCGCGAGGCCGAAGCCCCGAGGCTCTCGCGACCCTCGATGCGATTTTTGCGCGCGCGCGCGGTTTCGACGCGCGTCAATCCAGCGGCAGCCGCAAGGCTACGCTCGTCGACGCACCCTAGCCGCAACCTTGTCATCCTGCTCCAAAGCAAAATCTTCGCAAAGGAGAGTGGTCGAATGTCCATCCTTTCGCCGGAACTCCACGCGCCCTCCCGGCCGGAGCCGATTCCCGCAGTTGATCCGAAGCGGCTCGAAACGATCCAGACCCCCTACCAGGACTTCAACCGCCTGTCGCGGGCCAGCGGGATTTTGGAAGCCCTGCCCCTTCGGGCGAAGCGTCAATTCCGCTCCTATTACTTTTTCAATCCGCCAAAATGGCGGGTATGGGCGCGGACCCTCGGCTCCAGCCAACGCATGGCGCCGTCCTTCGCATCGATCGGCGCGGTGCGCTCCGGCACGTCGTTTCTCTCTTCCTATATTTTCCAGCATCCGCATGTCGTGCTGCCGCTGTCGAAGGAAATCTCCTTCACGGACACGATGCGCGAACTCATGGCGCATTTTCCGACGCTCGAAGCGCAAAGGGCGGCGGAGCGGCGCAACGGCGGCGCGATCACCGGCTACTGCACGCCGGTCATGCCCAATCCCCTCTGGATTTTTTTGGCCCGGTCGATGTTTCCAGACATGCGCATCATCTGCGTTCTGCGCGATCCGGTGGAGCGCGCCTTTTCGCACTGGCGATGGGATCAGAAGCGCTTTATCAGCCGCAAATCGCAGGACCCGCATTGGAAGGGCTTTCCGGATTTCGAAACCTTGATCGAGACCGAAATGGCGACGATACGGGGCGGCGGCATGGAGCCGCACGCGTTTTCGGGCGCGCGCGCCGGCTATCTGCGGCACAGCATCTACGCGCCCTTTCTGCGCCTGCTGTTCGAGAAATTCGGCAGAGACCGCGTTTTCATCGTCGACGCGGCGGCGTTTTTTCGAGATCCGCGATCGACCGCGAAGGAGATTTACGCCTTTCTTGGCCTTCCCAAAGTCGAGCCGCTCGTGATCGAGGAGCAAAATCCGGGTCCGCCCGGGAAGCTCGAGGACGGGCTTCGGGAGAATTTGGCCGCGTTTTTCCGGCCCTACAATGAAGAGCTCTACGCTCTTCTAGACAAGGACTTCGGCTGGGGCGCCGCCCGATAGAGGCCACGTCCCGCGGCAGACCTCTCCTTGCTCCTGTCCCAGCCCGCCAACGGGTGGGCTTCACGGGACGGCGTTCCGGCAATATATGGAGGACGCCGAATTTCCGCCGGTTCGAGGTAAGGATGAACGCCCACGCCAGGACGCCCGCGCCTATCGCGCCGGCGCCGCTTGTCGACCCCTTCGGGCGGACGATTTCCTATCTGCGCGTCTCCGTCACCGATCGATGCGATTTTCGCTGCGTCTATTGCATGTCGGAACATATGCAGTTCCTGCCCCGCCGCGACCTGCTGACGCTCGAGGAGCTCGACAGGCTGTGCTCCGCTTTCGTCGCGCGCGGAACCAAAAGGCTGCGCATCACCGGCGGCGAGCCGCTGGTGCGCCATGACGTGATGAAGCTGTTTCGCGCCCTCTCGCGCCACCTCGACACGGGCGCGCTGGAGGAGCTGACGCTGACGACCAACGGCTCGCAGCTTGCGCGTTTCGCGGCCGAACTCGCCGACTGCGGCGTGCGGCGCGTCAATGTCTCTCTCGACACGCTCGACCCGGACCGCTTCAGAGCCCTGACCCGCACCGGCGCGCATGCGCAGGTGCTGGCGGGAATCGCCGCCGCCCGCGCCGCCGGCCTCAAGGTGAAGCTCAACGCCGTGGCGCTGAAAGGCGTCAACGAGGACGAATTCGTCCCGCTCGTGCGCTTCGCCCACGACAGCGGGATGGACATGACCTTCATCGAAGTGATGCCGCTCGGCGAACTCGACGGGCCGGAACGCGCCGACCAATATCTGCCGATGCGGGAGGTGCGTGATCGGCTGAGCGAAGCCTTCACGCTCGACGAGATCGACTATCGCACCGGCGGGCCGGCGCGCTATATGCGGGCGCGCGAGACCGGCGGGCGTATCGGCTTCATCACGCCGCTCACCCATAATTTCTGCGAGAGCTGCAACCGCGTGCGCGTCACCTGCACCGGGACTCTTTATATGTGCCTCGGCCAGGAGGACGCGGCCGACCTTCGCGCGCCGCTGCGCGAAAGCGCCGACGACGCGCTGCTGCATGAGGCGATCGAGACGGCGATTCTGCGCAAGCCCAAGGGCCATGATTTCGTGATTGATCGAACCGCGCCGGCGCCCGCCGTCTCCCGCCACATGAGCATGACGGGCGGCTGATCCATGGAGTCCCCTTCCCTCGCCTTCATCGGCCTTGGCGTCATGGGCTATCCCATGGCCGGCCATCTTCATCGCGCCGGCCATAGAGTGCGGGTCTATAATCGCACCGCCGCCAAGGCGGAGAAGTTCGTGGCCGAGTTCCCCGGCGCCGAGGGATTCTCGACTCCAGCCGAAACTGCGAACGGCGCCGAATTCGTCTTTTCCTGCGTCGGCAATGACGACGATCTGCGCGCGGTGACGATCGACGACGGCGGCGCCTTCGCCGGCATGTCGGCGGGAGCGATCTTCGTCGACCATACGACGGCCTCGGCGGAGGTTGCGCGGGAGCTCCACGCCAGGGCGGCCGAGCGCGGGTTCGGCTTCATCGACGCGCCCATTTCCGGCGGTCAGGCCGGCGCCGAAAAGGGCGCCCTCACCGTCATGTGCGGCGGCGATCCGTCGAGCTTCGCCAAGGCGGAGCCGGTGATCGCCTGCTACGCGCGGGCGTGCCGGCTGATGGGGTCGCCGGGCGCCGGGCAGCTCACCAAGATGGTCAACCAGATCGCCATCGCCGGTCTCGTCCAGAGCCTGGCGGAGGCGCTGCATTTCGCCGGCGCCGCCGGCCTCGACGCAGAGAACGTCATCGATCTTTTGAAGAACGGCGCGGCGCAGTCCTGGCAGATGGAAAATCGGACGAAAACAATGGTCTCCGGCGAGTTCGACTTCGGCTTCGCCGTCGAATGGATGCGCAAGGACCTTGCGATCTGCCTCGCCGAAGCGCGGCGCAACGGCGCGCGATTGCCGGTCGCGGCCCTCGTCGACCAGTTCTACGCCGAAGTTGAAAAGATGGGCGGGCGACGCTGGGACACGTCGAGCCTCATCGCCCGTCTTGAGCGATAGCGCGGATTTAGGCCGAATCTTAAAATTTCGTAAAATTTATGACTGCGGCGGAACCATTAGCGGGGCCGCTGCGTTTCTCCCCGGCAAAAGAGGAAGCGTCCAGGTTCGCATCGTTCGAGTAGCGATCTGGGGAAATTCCCGATCACCCTGTGGGAGCCCTTAATGGCCGTTTCGCGCGAAAGCCCTTTCGCAAGCCGCACGTCGCGGATTGTTCTCGGATTCACAGTCGCCATTTGCGCGGTTGCTGCTGTCGCAGCTGCGCCTTCAGCGTCTGATTCGAAGATTCAGTCCTCCGCCACTGGCGTCCAAGCCGCCGTGAGCCTTAGCGATGTCGGCATGCGCCCGCTTGCGCGCGGACCGGCAATCCGAGTGGGGCGCGCCTACGGCGCGGAGGATGAAGATTGCACGCTCGTCATCACGCCGAAAACTGACGAGCGGGGTCGCGTCCGTTACATGCGTAGCGTCTCCTGCGCCAATTGACGCCGAGAGTCGCGCAACCGGATTAGGCCAAAGGGCTGGCCTTGGGCGAGGATCGTTCGGAAACGGACGTCTTCGCCTTTTTCTTTTCCGGTCGAATGATCCGCTCGTTCCTTGCGGGCCGAACGGGATGACGAGCGTTTCAGGCCGGTTCAGTCGCATGCCCGGCCAGTTCGAGAAGGCGCGGCGCCCCGACCGGCTCGTCCCTCAGCAGCGGCACGACGGCGTAGCGGCGCGCGTGGGTTGTCGCGACCTTTTCCATTTCCGCCAGCTCGTTCTCGGCGCGCTTGCGTAAGAGGGGCGAGCGCGGACGCGCCGCCGCGACGCTGTTATTGATCACCCACCCCCACGGCTCGATCCCGGCGCGCCGCAAATCCGCTTGCAGACTCGCCGCTTCAAGCACAGGCGTCGTTTCCGCCAAGGTGACAAGCAGGACCTTGGTCCGCTTCGGGTCCTGAAGCTGCATCATCGGCGTCGTGTAATGCGCGCCCTTGGCGTCCAGCATCCGCGCGACCTCGCGATGATAGGCGCCCGTCGCATCCAAGAGCAGCAGCGTGTGGCCGGTCGGCGCGGTGTCCATGACGACGAATTTCTCGCCCGCTTCCCGGATGATGCGCGAGAAGGCCTGAAAAACAGCGATTTCCTCCGTGCAGGGCGAGCGCAAATCCTCTTCGAGCAAGGCGCGCCCCTGCGCGTCGAGCGCTGCGCCTTTCGTCTTCAGCACCTCTTGCCGATAGCGGTCGGTTTCGGCGTGCGGATCGATGCGGCTCACGGTCAGATTGTCGAGCGAACCGTGCAGCGTTTCGGCAAGGTGTGCGGCAGGGTCGGAGGTGGTGAGATGGACGGGCAGGCCGCGATGCGCCAGTTCGACGGCGACCGCCGCCGCAAGCGTCGTCTTGCCGACGCCGCCCTTGCCCATCAGCATGACGAGGCCATGACCATCGGCGGCGACGCCATCCACCAGTTCCCATAGGCTGGGCGCGTGCAGTTCGACAGCTTCGCCGACTGCCGCGTCGATGTGCGGCGGCGGCGCAATGAGGAGTTGGCGCAGCGCATCGAGCCCGACGAGATTGAACGGCTTCAAAGGCACATAGTCGCAGGGCAAGGCTCGCAGCGCATCGGGCGTCGCCGCCAAAGCGGCCTGCTCGCGCGCGTAAAGGGCGGCGGCGAGCGCATCGAGCGCCGCCTCTTCCTTTGGCAGCAGACCATTCACGACGAGGAATTGTTGATGCAGGCCTATCGCCGCCAACTCCTCATGCGTGCGCGCGGCTTCGCGCAGCGCGGAGTTTTGCGCACGGGCGACGAGGATCAGGCGGGTGCGCTGACCGTCGGCCAAAGCGGCGACGGCGGCGCTGTATTGCGCGCGCTGCTTTTCCAGTCCGGCGAGCGGCCCGAGGCAGGAGGCGTCGCCTTTTCCCGCCTCAAGGAAGCCGCTCCACGCGACGGGAAGCTGCAACAGGCGGATGGTGTGGCCGGTCGGGGCCGTGTCGAAGACGACATGGTCGTATGCCGACATAATGGCCGTGTCCGTCAACAGCGCGGTGAACTCATCGAAGGCGGCGATTTCGGTGGTGCAGGCGCCCGAGAGTTGCTCCTCAATGCCTTTCACCACGGCCTCGGGCAGCTTGCCGCGCACGGGGCCGACGATGCGGTCGCGGTACGCTTGCGCGGCGGCCTGCGGGTCGATTTCCAGCGCGAACAGGTTCGGCACGGCGTCAATCGCCGTGATTTTATCGCCGACGCCGACCCCGAACGCCTGCCCGACATTCGAGGCCGGATCGGTGCTGACAAGCAGCACGCGGCGTCCGGCTTCCGCGAGCTCTATCGCCGTCGCGCAGGCGATCGAGGTTTTCCCAACGCCGCCTTTGCCGGTGAAGAAAAGGAAGCGCGGAGCCTGTTCAATAAATTTCATTTCGACCCTTCAGCAGCAGGAGGAGCCGCTACAACATGCGCCTGGTTTCGCTTCCTCGACCTCTTTGAGGCCCGCCCAGCGCGCAAGTTCCGAGCGGTTCGGATAGCGTCCGGCGAGCGCGATTTCGCCGTCAATGAGGATCAGCGGCAGAGCTTCCTGCCCCGAGCGTTCCAGGAAGCCCTTAACGCGCGCATTTTCAGCAAAGACCATGGGCTCCTGGGCGAGATTGAAGCGCTCGATCTGCGCGCCGTTCTGCTTGGCCCAATCAACGTCGGCGGCGAAGGTCACGAGCGCCTGATCGGTCTCGACGCCGCAGACGCCGGTGCTGCAACACAGGGCGGGATCAAAAACTTGAATGGTCGTCATGTTCGTCCTTTCAGGATTGAGCTTGAGCGGCTTTGCCGACGACGACATCGCCATCTTCCTTGGTGAATTCGCCAATGCCGGGATTGGGGAGAATGTCGAGCACGGTTTCCGAAGGACGGCACAGCCGCGCGCCCTTCGGCGTCACGACGATTGGACGGTTGATGAGGATCGGATGTTCGAGCATGAAGCCGATCAATTCCTCTTCCGTCCACTTTGGATCGCCGAGGCCCAGCGCGTCATAGGGCGCGCCCTTCTGGCGCAGCAGTTCGCGCGCTGAAATGCCCATCAGTTTGAGCAACTCGACCAGTCGCTCGCGCGTTGGCGGGTCTTTCAGATATTCGATGACCACCGGCTCTTCGCCGCTTTGGCGGATCATCGCCAGCGTATTGCGCGACGTGCCGCAGTCCGGGTTGTGATAGATGGTGATTGTCATCGCTCAGGTCTCCGCCCCATGTTACGCAAACGATCGATGAACGCCTTTCTTGCATCGCGACGTCGCCGCTGCCTTGAAACAAGCAAGGCTCTCCTCTCGCGCCGACGTCAGGAGGAAACATATTCCATCGATTTGAATGTGAGATGCCGCACCCCTTCCGGCGCCGCGGCAATTTTTCGAATCGCGCCCCACGTCTGCTTGAAGTTCGGCACGAGCAGCTCGTTCACGCCGGGCGACGTCACGTTGCCCTGCGCCCCGCTCGGATAGCCGAACAGCATGAAGGTCTGCTTGCGCTTGGCGGTGGGAGTCGGATAGGCGATCGCCTGAGTCGAACCATTATCATTATAGATTTCGACAAGATCGCCGGCTTCGAGCTTCAACGCCGCCATGTCTTGCGGATTCATTTCGATGAAGGGGTAAGGCCAACGATCCATGACAAAGTCGTTCTGCTGATCGAGATAGGCGCTCTGCCAAATGTGATTGGTGCGGCCATTGTTGATGAGGAACGGCCATTTCCTGCGCTCGGCCCGCTTATCCGCGAGCTGCAAGCCGCGCCATTTTGTTGGCATAAAGACGGCCTTGCCGTCCGGCGCATCGAATTTGCCGTCTTCATATAGGCGCTTTGACCCAATAAGCTTGCCGTCCTCGAAAGCGACGGCGGGCTCTTGGAAGCCATTTACGCCCATCTCGCGCAGCCGCTCATAAGTGACGAAGCGTCCGCCCTTTTTGTGCTGATGGTAACCGTCCAAGAAGGCGTCTTCCTCGTTCTTCCAGTCGAACCCCTTGAATCGGTCGGCGTCTTGATTCTTGCCCTGTTCACGCAGCACACGCTCCATATTCTTGGCGATGCGCGCGGCGATCAGGCAGTCCGGCAAGGCCTGGCCCGGCGGGTCCATGTAGCGCTCGGTGAGCCGCATACGACGCTCGCCGTTCATCGAGGTCAGATTCATCTCGCCCGAGGTCGCCGCAGGCAGCCAGACGTGAGAGGCCTGACCGATTTGGCTTGGCACGATGTCGACGTCGACGGCGAAGAGTCCGCCCTTCTTGATCGCCGCGATGATATTCTTCACCAGGCGTGCGCGATCGCCGTATGGCGCGGACATGATCGCATCTTTCACGATGTCCGTGCGTTTCTTGTAGGCCTGCTTGAACTTGAACGCGTTCAGCGTCGTCTTATAGTGATCGCAGCCCCAGATGTGGTGTACGCCGCCCTTGCCCGCGATGAGAAGCTTGTCGACGTAGCGGGCCGGCCGCGGCCCCGGATAATCGGGCCGCACGTATCCTTCCTGATGGCCGCCCATGCGCACACAGCCGCCGCCCGGCCGGCCGATGTTTCCCGTCGCGAGCGCAAGGTTCACGAGCGCGCCGTTGGTGCGGTAATTGTCGTTGCCGAAGATCAAGCCCTTCTCATAGGCGAACATGGCGCGGCGCCGTTCGCCGCCGGCTTTAGGTTCGGCGATCCACGCCGCCGATTGGCGAATCTGGTCCACCGTCAGCCCTGTGATGTGCGCAGCTTCCTCGAGGCTCATCTTATTGGCGGCGCACGCCGCGTCGAAATTCCTGGTCGAAGCGGCGATGAACTCTCTGTCGATCCAGCCCTTCTCGGCGATATAGGCGAACCAGGCGTTAAGCAGCGCGAGATCCGTTCCTGGGTTGATCGCGAGATGCATCACGCGGTCCTTGCCCGCCTCAACCTCGCAGGCGTTCACCGTCACGCTTCGCCTTGGGTCGACGATGATGATACGGACAGGATCGTCTGGCGCCGATCCGAATTGAGCTTTCTTTTTTTCCGCCGTCGCGCCGCGCAGGTTGGGCAGCCAGTGATTGAGAAAATAATTGGTCTGCGTCTCGAGCGCGTTCGTGCCGACGGCGACGATCGTATCCGCAAGCTCCGCGTCCTCATAACAATTATTAAGCTCATCCACGCCCATGTCGCGGCTCGCATGGACTTCGGAATTATAGGCAGGGCGATTGTGAATGCGAATATTCTTGACCTTTAGCGCGCCGAAATACAGCTTGCCGACGCCCCAGTTGTTTTCGTAGCCGCCGCCGGCGCCGCCGTGATCGTAAGCCGAGACGAACAGGCCGTCCTCGCCCATGTCATTGATGACGCCCACGGTCACGCGGGCGACGAGATCGAGCGCATCGTCCCAGCTCGTCGGCTGCATCTGACCATAGCGCCAAACCATCGGATCGGTCAGACGCTGCAACTGCGTATTCCGCGCGCGCGAATAGCTCAACTCGGCCATACGGGCGCCGCGAGTCGAGGACAAACCAGAATTGGCGACGCAATCCTCGTCGGGCTTGATGACGAGATGCACGTCTTCGCCATTCTGGCGCACGATATTGTACATCGATGGGGCGTACCACGCCGCAGCCTCGGCCTGCTGCTGCATGGCGAGATCGACGCCGAACTTGTTCTTGCTCGGCGCGGCGCCGCCCTGCTTGTTGATCGGCCAAGTGTAGGCCTTGTAGCCGCACCCGACGATGCAATAGTGGCAGACGACGCTAAACTCCTTCGCGTCCCTTGGAACTATCGGGAGTCGATCGATCTGACGCTTGTAAGCCATCGCTTCGCCTCTCAGAGCACGTTGGACAGTCGGCCATAGAGAAGCTCATCGACGCCTTCCGCATAGATGTCGCCCTTGGCGTCAATGCGCAGGACATATTGCGGCAGATTTTGAGTGGCGTGACCCCAGATTTGCAGACCGCCGGCCTCGCAGTCGAAACGCGAAAAATGGGCCGGGCAATTGAATGTGCGATCATCGCCGCTGTAATCGAGCGGAAAGCCGCGATGCGGGCAGATCGTCGTGAACCCAACGATATCGCCATCGGGACCGACGCCATTTTGCGCGCGCTTGCCGAGCTTGAGCAGAACGCCCGGCGCGTCCTCGTCAGGATAAGCGACGCTCAACGGTTCATTGACCTTGAGATCGCGAATATTCGCAAGCCGGTTGGACGGGTATTCGACCAGAGCCTGCGCCTGGGCCGCTCGCGCGGGCCGCGCGGAAGGCGTCGCCGCGGCGGCGCCCGCGAGCGCAATGCTTTCAAGAAATCTTCGGCGACCGACGCCGGATGATGTGCTCTGTCTCTTCATCCGCTTTTCGCTTGTGTAGACCGCGGCAGATCATTTGTGCATGCCGCGTCAGACGGCGCGCTCATTGCCAGCCTATCAAGGCTGGATTTCGCGAACGGCCTGCAATCAACCCATGCCGTAATTTCGCTTCGAGAGTCGCCTGCCCACGCGATAGAGGGATCGAAACTTCTGTGATCGCCATGTCGTGCCATCTCGTTTGGGAAGCGCCGTAAGCCTGGTGGTGATCGATGGCGATGGCTATCGCTCAAGCGTCGGATTTGTGCCCGAGCCGGCTCCCGCGCCTGAACAACAAGCAGCTTCGATCGCTGGCGCAGGCTTCGCGCCGCAGCAGGGGGAGACCTCCCCCTTGATGGCGCTCGCGCGGAATCCCGCAAGCGCCGCGTCGTCGCCGTAAATCGTGCTTTCGCCGGTGGTCAGGAAGGACTCCCACAAAAGCCCCTGCGGGTCGGAGGTCCACGCCTTCTCGGATTTTGCGTAGCAGCAGGTCGTGGCGCCTTCTTCCAACACGGGTCGCTCTGCCTCTTGCAGGCGGCCATAGACTTCCTTCAGCTCTTCAGGCGTCTCGACCTCGATCCCAAGATGATCGACGCCCGCCTTTCCGCTGCGCGACGAAATCGCGAAGTTTACGCGCGGATCATCCAGCATCCATTTCGCGTAGTCGGGTTTGGCGACTGTCGGCTCAGATCCGAAAAGTGCGCGGTAAAAGCGGATCGACCCCGCAAGGTCATCAACGGATACGTGCACGTGCAGGCGTTTCATGACGTTTCTCTGACTGGCAAGTTGAAGGCGCGGCGGCGGCGCAAGAGGCGGTTGCGCCCTGGCAGCAATTCTCGGTCATGTAGGCGAGGAGCGCGTTCATGACCGGATAAGCCGCCGAGTAGATCAGCGATCGGCTTTCGCGCCGGAAAGTCACAAGGTCCGCGTGTTTGAGTTGGCTGAGGTGGAAAGACAGCGTCGCCGGCGGGAGCGCGAGCCGCTCGCCAATTTGGCCCGCGGCAAGCCCCTTAGGTCCGGCCTGCATGAGCAGCCGAAAAATATCGAGCCGAGTTTCGTGGCCGAGCGCGACAAGGGCGGCGATGGCGCCATGCTTTTCCATATTTCCAATATGATGGAAATATTTGCCGAGTCAAGCCAGCCGCAAGTTCCAGCTGTTGCCCGCGACAGCGGAATTCTTCAAAATTGCGCCATGTCAGCTTCCATTTGTTTGGAGTGAAATATGAGCTTCTCGGTTTGGTTGGCCTTCGCCGCCGCGTCTGTCGTCATGGGGTTGATCCCGGGACCGGGCGTCGCCGCGATCGTCGGTTACGCTCTCGGCTCGGGCCGCAAGACTGCGTTAGCGTCCGTCGCCGGCATGACGGTGGGGAACGCGATTGCGATGACGTTATCGCTTGTCGGCGTCGGCGCGCTACTCGCCGCCTCGGCGCTGGCGTTCTCGGCGCTCAAGTGGGTTGGCGCGTTATATCTGATTGTTCTCGGCCTCTACACATTCTTCAAAACCAGCCGCGCCACATCAGCAGAACTAAAGACCGACGCAATCTCTCCACGCACCGCATTTCTCGGGAACGTCGCCGTCGGCGTCTTTCACCCCAAGACCATCGTCTTTTACGTCACCTTCGTGCCCCAGTTCATCGATGCAAACGGTAGTTATCCGTTGCAGGCGGCGGTGCTCACGTTGACATTTTGCTTGATCGTGGCCGTAACAGACGCAGGTTACGCAGTGGCGGCTTCCGCAGCACGATCCTTGCTCTCCCGCTCTGATGTTGCGGTCTGGACGAAGCGCGCCAGTGGCGGCGTTCTTGTCGCCGCAGGAGTGGCGACGGCGGCGGCCAAGACGTGAGAACATCAGCAGCAACGCCCGTCGCAATTTTAAAGTTTCATGACAAACGCAGAAGCGGCAACGGCGCAAACCGCGCGTCGAGGCTGAGCGTAAATCGATCGACGTCGCAAGGAGGACTTCAGACCAGGAATGAAGTTTTGTTTTTGCTAGGAATTCAACGCGGGGAGCGCATTTCGAGCGTTTAGACGTCGGCGATGAGGTCTGCGAGATTCGGCGACTGATCAAAGTCGACGCTGGCTATCTGAACGGCGCCCGCATGATGCGTCCGACGCCGGACCGCTCCGTCGGCTGGCTCCGCCTGTCATCGCAACGACATATGCGCGACGGTGCTGACGCACGAACCCCTCCGATATGTAACGCCTTTGTGAAGCGGCGGTTCAGTGACGGATGGCGCGGTCATGCCGTTTACGCTGGGTGGTCTGCTTCAGAAAGGGCGATAGGAACGGTCCATCCGCCGACGAAGCTGTGAAGTTTTTACAGCCGTATTTTGGATTAATGTCGTGAGACGATGCGCAGCGATCCACAAGCTTGACTAAGCGGCGGACGTTCATCTAAATGTGCGAAATTTTTGCGTTTCAGCCTGGCCTGAACAGCGTCGCGTACGGGCGAATTCGTTTGTTAAACACCGTGGCTGCTTTGCGCCTCTTCACGCCCTTTGGCGCCTCAGTCCGAAATCGATCGGCTTTCGGTTCCGCCGCCCTGCGGCTGCAATGCCGCAGCGAATTGAAGAAATACGACATCAAGGAGGATTTATGACCGTCTTCGGAAATGCTAGTCGGCTAGTCTCTGTAGCTGCAGTCCTGGGAATCATGCTCGCCTCTCAGGGCG
Source organism: Methylocystis sp. SC2 (assembly GCF_000304315.1). Classification (NCBI taxonomy): domain Bacteria; kingdom Pseudomonadati; phylum Pseudomonadota; class Alphaproteobacteria; order Hyphomicrobiales; family Methylocystaceae; genus Methylocystis; species Methylocystis hydrogenophila. The sequence continues at coordinate 1,473,789 of NC_018485.1, forward strand.
CTTTTGCGCAGGGTGCAAAGTCGGTCCAATTTGGATGCGATGCGCCCAAGGGGCACATTTGCCACTTCATGCTGTCTTTCGGATCGGGAATGGGCGCAAAAAGCTTCACCGTAGGAGGCGGCTTGCGCACGGTGGTCGCCAATGTCGTGCCGAATATCGACAGCTACATGGTCGCGATTGATCGCGATCCGCCGTCAAACCCTGAACAATGCGGCGTCCAATTTCCGTGCAAGCGGGTTTTCGTCAACGCCAGCTATAACAACTAGCTGCCAGCTCGGCCGAGCCAAGCGAGTTCAGCTTTGACGCCGTCGCCTTCTCGGGCGCTCGAGGGCGGAGTTAGCTTTCGTCGATCCGCTTGTTCTTGCGACAACTCGCGCGCGCTTGGGCCGAGTCCTGACCCCTTCCCACGCGGCGCATTCTAGAGCAATGCGCAACAGGATCGGTGGCGTGCGCCGTCGAACTTGATCAGGTTGCCTGGGCGCATTTCGCATCCCTGGCGCCAAGGCCGGTTCGTGGGTCGTCGCATAGCCCGCGTCTCTCCGAGTCCTGCGAAGCCACTGAGCGCGGAAATGAGAAAACAAGCACTATGCTGCGGCCGCTCCGAATAGGCATAACGATCGGGTTGTCGTCTCCGAACGAAAGCCTCTGGATCAATGGCATCAAGCAGAATGCGTTGTTCCTCGCGAAACTGTTTCAAAGCTCGCCCTTAAACCATGACGTCGTGCTGTTGAACACGACCAATGTGCGTCCCGATTCACGAACAGAATGGGACATGCGCGCGTTCCCTACCGTTCAGATTGACCAATATTCCCGCGATCTCGATGTATTAATCGAGCTTGGCGGGCAGATATCCGATGCGCAAACGCAGCGGCACAAGGCGAAAGGCGGAAAGCTTGTCAGCTACTGCTGCGGTCCTGAATATGTTCAGAACATCGAGGCGATCATCTTCGAACGACGGCTGTGGGATAGCATCTTCGTCAACGCCGATTACGACGAGCTTTGGGTCATCCCTCAAGTCGCCGAATCGTCCTTGCACTTTTTGCAGACGTTCAGGCGATGCCCGGCGCGCGTCGTTCCCTTCGTATGGGATCCCATGGCGTTGACGTCCATCGCGTCAGGCTACGCTTTTGGCGGCGAGTATCGGCCATCCGGCCGACCGAAACGGCTCACGGTGATCGAACCGAACATCGATGTGTTGAAATTCTGCCTCTACCCGATCTTGATCGCGGAGCAGGCTTTCAGGCGGGAGCCTGACGCGATCGGTTTCCTGCATGTCGCGAACGCGGATCATTTTGTGCATCGCGACACCGAGTTTGCGGGCTTGATGCGGCATCTCGACATCGTCAAGGCGAACAAGGCGAGCTTCATCGGTCGGGTGAAGACTCCAGCATTCCTCGCGGAATACACCGATATCGTCATCTCGCATCAGTGGGGCCTGCCGCTCAACTACTTCTACTTGGAATGCTGCTGGCAGGGCTATCCGCTCATTCACAACGCCGAACTCGTCAAGGACCTCGGCTACTATTATCCCGGTAACGACGTGGCCGTCGCGACTGAGTCGCTCGTCCGCGCGCTCCGCCAACACGATGAAGCTTGGGAGGCGTATCGCGACGAACAGCGCGCTGGGATCCAGAAATTTCTTGCGGTGAATCCGGAATTGGTCGCGCAATACGACAATCTGCTGTTCGAGCTCTGCGGGTAAGCGACTTCGCGCGCTGAGCGAAGACCAAACTGCATGTTCTTGCGCGTCGCTTGCAGGCGCCATGCAGCCTATTATTGCTTAGCATCGTCGACCAGCTCGAGCAGCGCCGCGCTGTAGGCGGCGACATTGCGCTCGCTGCAAGGATCGAGTTTCGCGAGAAATTGGCTGGCCTTCGCCCGGTATGTCGCGAGCGACCGATCATGCTCTTGATGGGCTTGCAACAGCGCGAGGGCGCCGTCCTCGCAATCATAATCGCCATATCTGTAGCCGCAGTCGTCCAGGAACGTCGAATTGTGAATGAGCGCGTAACCGCCGAATAACGCCTCGTAATACAAGTAGTTTTGGCCGTTGTGCCAATGATGGGAGACGATAGCGTCTGCTTGGCCGGGAAGGACTTCGAATATCGGCAGCCGCGGCTCGAAGGTCGCGAGGCCATGGTTGACGAGATCGAGACTGCGCGCAAATCCGATGAAGCCATGATGCTCCTTGAGCTTCATGGCGTTGTAGACGCGCAGGTATTCGACGAATTGCCGATCGCGTCGGTAAGCGGCGTCGCACAGCAGCATCGGCAAATGACAGGTCTTCACCGAACAGATGTTCGGCTCCAAGATCGCAAGGCGCCACCTGCGTTGGCCAGGGCTATAAAAAAACGAGTCGATCTTGCCGCCCTTGTTGAGCGCCTGCTCAAGGAAAAACGGGCTCCACAAATGTTGCATCACGCTTACCCGCGCGCGGAAGCCATATTCGTAATAGGCTGCGCAGGTCTTTTCGAAGGCGGGAAGAGTCCAGATGACGTCATAGGGCGCGCCGGACATCAGCACGCCGTGGGGCAGCCCGTACATCATGCGCTCGACGTCGATGATGTGATCATTGGCGACGTGCATACCGACGATTTTTCCGCCGCGGGAACGAAATTCTCTGCCCCAATCCGGGTTTAGCTGCGCGCTCAATTCGATGACGACGTCGAGAGCCTCCATCGCCTCGCCGAGATCGATGATCGGCGCAGGAGAAGATGCGACGAAATCCCCCTGCGTCTTGGGGTCGCCTGGCCCTCCGTTCACGACGAAGCATTGCGCGACAAGAGGCGATCGCTTGAGCAGCAGCATCAGGAAGTAACAATTTTGAAAGATGCCGTTTTCCCAGATGGATTGCTGGTCGTCGCGAATGTAGAGCGTGACGCCGACGCGCAGCTTTCGCTTGGCGCTGTGCGGGTCGAGAGTAAGTTCGGGTAAGATCATTGCAACGTGCCCTTGGAGCGCGTCCTGATCCCATGGACTCATGTGATCGATAGGGAATCGCCCGACATCAAAATCATGGAGCAGGTCCACGAAAAAGCCCGGTCAGCTTTCCGAGCCAGCTCTAATGCGTCGCGACAGGGTAGCGAATTCGCGATTCGATCGGCAAGGGCGCGCTAAGCCCCAAGGCGGCGCGCGCGTCGACGGAAGGCGCGAAGGGGCGGCGCACCTTGGACTCCTTGGCGACGTTGGACGGCTCTCGCCCTAATGAGAAATCCGAATTCCGCCGGCGGGAAGCGTTTGTTGCGGTTGTCGGAGAAAGATCTGGAGGCCACGGGCGCTGCGAAAGACCAAAGCTCACGGCTGAGATTTCACCGAAACGATCAAAAGCGACCATAGTCGCGCGGACAGGATTGATCCAATGACGACGCCCGGAGCGGCCGTCATGTCTTCATCGCCCATCGCGACTCGATCATCGTCAAACGCTCTGAAGCTTGAGCGTGGTCATAAAGGTCATTAACCTTGCGGCACATGCACAGCGAGATGTGCTGGGTCCTAAATACATGAAACAATGTAATTATTAGGATTTCATTTGGACAAACATTGACTGTGGTACTTTCGTAACAGTATTCTGAAATTCGTTATTGTGAACCTGTAGACAATTGCAGCGCCAGCTCTCCCTTTTGTAAAGCAACGCGTACCGGGGGAACTCCGATCCGGGGTTGGCGTTTGGCCAAGTAGAGGGAGAATTCCCACGCGCGACGCGACACGATACGAGCGCTTGACCGGCGAGCGCGCCATTCGCGTGGCGGTTACGGGCGATTCGGCGCCTGGCGCGCGGGCGCGACGGCGTGTGCTCGCGATTTTGCGCAAGGCCTTCCGTGTTTTGGGCTTCAAGCGCCGATCGATCGGCCGGCTCGGCGGCCGCGGCGTGGCGATAAGCGACGTGCTGGCGTTTCTTGGACTCGGCGGGGACCACGGCTCGCGCGCAATCCGTTCGAACGCGGGCGGTCGGGCCTCCGCTCGCCGCTGGTCGACGTCCTTATCTTGGCGATCGACGCCGGCCTTCTCGAAAGCTGTCCTCGGTTCGCTGGTTTTTACGAGTTCGAGTCTTGTTCTGAACATACAGAATGCAGACGCCACCGATCTTACCGGCGCGTTTTTTTGCGCCAACGCCAATACGCGACAGACATATTTCCGAAATAATACTGGCTTTACCAATAACCTCTCGGGCCCGTGCACGTTTGATAATCCGGGGTTTGTTCCGGGCACCAATACCTATGCATTGGTAGGGTCCGCCGGCGTGACCGCCAATGGAACTGGTGCGGTATTTAATAATTCGACCGCTCAGATTTTGCTTTTTCCGGGTGGAACGTCGACGTCAGCCCTGACTCTCGCCGGCGGCACGGACTCGATCACCTCAGCGGCGGGGGTGACGATTTCCGGCGTCGCCGCTCAGGCGCTGTCGCCGACGAGCACCTATGCCGTGAACGGCGGTCAGCTCTATTCCGTTTCCACGAGTCTATCGACCGGCCTCTCGACGACCAACAGCACTGTGACGGCGCTATCGACCTCCGCATCCAGCGGCGTCGCCTCGCTGTCTTCGGGTCTCTCGACGACGAACAGCAGCGTGACGGCGTTGTCGACCTCCGCGTCCAGCGGCGTCGCCTCGCTGTCTTCGGGTCTCTCGACGACGAACAGCAGCGTGACGGCGTTGTCGACCTCCGCGTCGAGCGGCGTCGCGTCCCTGTCGACCGGTCTGTCAACGACGAACAGCAATGTCGCCTCGCTGTCGACATCCGCGTCCAGCGGCGTCGCCTCCCTCTCGACTGGTCTCTCGACGACCAACAGCAACGTAGCGTCGCTGTCGACCTCCGCGTCGAGCGGCGTGGCTTCGCTGTCGACCGGACTTTCGACCACCAACAGCAATGTGACGGCGCTGTCGACTTCGGCATCGAGCGGCCTCAGCACGGCGCAGTCGGGCGTCGCCTCGCTGTCAACTGGCCTCTCGACGACGAACAGCAATGTAGCGTCGCTGTCGACTTCGACATCGACGGGACTCAGCACGGCTCAGAGCGGCGTCGCCTCGCTGTCGACCGGCCTCTCGACGACGAACAGCGATCTGGCGACCCTGTCGACTTCGACATCGACGGGACTCAGCACCGTGCAAAGCGGCGTCGCCTCACTGTCTACGGGCGTCAGCACGGCGCAGTCGGGCGTCGCCTCGCTGTCAACCGGCCTCTCGACGACAAACAGCAATGTGACGACTCTGTCGACTTCGGCATCGAGCGCCTCAGCACGGCGCAGGAGCGGCGTCGCCTCGCTGTCGACCGGCCTCTCGACGACGAACAGCAATTTGACGGCGCTGTCGACTTCGGCGTCTAGCGGCGTCGCCTCGCTGTCGACGGGCCTCTCGACAACGAACAGCAATGTGACGGCGTTGTCGACCTCCGCATCGACTGGCCTCTCGACGACGAATAGCAATGTGACGGCGCTGTCGAGTTCCGCTTCGAGCGGCGTCGCTTCGCTGTCTTCGGGTCTCTCGACCACGAACAGCAATGTGGCAACCCTATCGACGTCTGCTTCGAGCGGTGTCGCGTCCCTGTCGACCGGACTCTCGACAACGAACAGCAGTGTGACGGCGCTGTCGACCTCCGCTTCGAGCGGCCTCAGCACGGCTCAGAGCGGCGTCGCCTCACTCTCGACTGGCCTTTCGACAACGAACAGCAATGTGACGGCGCTGTCGAGCTCGGCGTCGAGCGGCGTCGCCTCACTGTCTTCTGGCCTATCGACGACCAACAGCAGCGTGACGGCGCTGTCGACCTCCGCTTCGAGCGGCGTCGCCTCACTGTCAACCGGTCTCTCGACGACAAACAGCGATCTGGCGACCCTGTCGACTTCGACATCGACTGGACTCAGCACGGTGCAAAGCGGCGTCGCGTCCCTGTCCACCGGACTCTCGACCACGAACAGCAATGTGACTGCGCTGTCGACTTCCGCTTCGAGCGGCGTCGCCTCGCTGTCGACTGGCCTGTCGACGACCAACAGCAATGTCTCGGCGCTGTCGAGCTCGGCATCGAGCGGCGTCGCCTCGCTGTCTTCGGGTCTCTCGACCACGAACAGCAACGTCTCTGCGCTGTCGACCTCGGCGTCGAGCGGCGTCGCCTCACTCTCGACTGGCCTATCGACGACGAACAGCACTGTGACGGCGTTGTCGACATCCGCCTCCAGCGGCGTCGCCTCACTGTCGACCGGCCTCTCGACGACGAACAGCGAACTGGCGACTCTCTCGACTTCCACGTCGACCGGACTTTCGACGACCAACAGCAATGTCTCGGCTTTGTCGAGCTCGGCATCGAGCGGCGTCGCCTCGCTGTCTTCGGGTCTCTCGACCACGAACAGCAACGTCTCTGCGCTGTCGACCTCGGCGTCGAGCGGCGTCGCCTCACTCTCGACTGGCCTATCGACGACGAACAGCACTGTGACGGCGTTGTCGACATCCGCCTCCAGCGGCGTCGCTTCGCTGTCGACTGGCCTCTCGACGACGAACAGCGAACTGGCGACTCTCTCGACTTCCACGTCGACCGGACTTTCGACGACCAACAGCAATGTCTCGGCTTTGTCGAGCTCGGCTTCGAGCGGCGTCGCCTCGCTGTCGACCGGACTTTCGACCACCAACAGCAATGTGACGGCGCTGTCGACCTCCGCATCCAGCGGCGTGGCTTCGCTGTCGACGGGCCTCTCGACAACGAATAGCAATGTCACGGCGCTGTCGACATCCGCCTCCAGCGGCGTCGCCTCGCTGTCTTCTGGGCTGTCAACGACGAACAGCAATGTAGCGTCGCTGTCCACCTCCACGTCCAGCGGTATGTCCTCTTTGTCGACCGGCCTGTCGACGACGAATAGCGATCTGGCGACTCTCTCGACTTCCACGTCTACCGGCCTCAGCACGGCTCAGAGCAGCGTCGCCTCTTTGTCCACCGGCCTATCGACGACCAACAGCAGCGTGACGGCGCTGTCGACCTCCGCGTCCAGTGGCGTGGCCTCGCTCTCGTCCGGCCTCTCGACGACAAACAGCAGTGTGACGGCGCTGTCGAGCTCGGCGTCGTCCGGCGTCGCTTCGCTGTCTTCTGGGCTGTCAACGACGAACAGCAATGTAGCGTCGCTGTCGACCTCCGCGTCCAGCGGCGTCGCTTCGCTATCGACTGGGCTGTCGACGACCAATAGCGATCTGGCGACTCTCTCGAATTCCACGTCGACCGGCCTCAGCACGGCTCAGAGCGGCGTGGCCTCGCTTTCCACCGGTCTCTCGACGACGAACAGCAATGTGGCGACGCTATCGACCTCCGCGTCGAGCGGCATGGCCTCGCTCTCGACCGGCCTCTCGACCACGAACAGCACTGTGACAGCGCTGTCGACCTCGGCTTCGAGCGGCGTGGCTTCGCTTTCGACCGGTCTCTCGACGACCAATAGCGATCTGGCGACTCTCTCGACTTCCACGTCTACCGGCCTCAGCACGGCTCAGAGTGGCGTCGCCTCTTTGTCCACCGGCCTCTCTACGACCAACAGCAATGTCACGGCGCTGTCTACCTCCGCGTCCAGCGGCGTGGCCTCGCTGTCTTCTGGGCTGTCAACGACGAACAGCAATGTAGCGTCGCTGTCGACATCCGCCTCCAGCGGCATCGCCTCGCTGTCAACCGGTCTCTCGACGACCAACAGCGATCTGGCGACTCTCTCGACTTCCACGTCTACCGGCCTCAGCACGGCTCAGAGCGGCGTCGCCTCACTGTCGACCGGCCTCTCGACAACGAACAGCAATGTCACGGCGCTGTCGACCTCCGCATCCAGCGGCGTCGCCTCACTCTCGACGGGCGTCAGCACGGCGCAGTCGGGCGTCGCCTCGCTGTCAACCGGTCTCTCCACGACGAACAGCAATGTCTCTGCGCTGTCGACCTCCGCGTCCAGCGGCGTCGCTTCGCTGTCGACGGGGCTCTCGACGACCAACAGCAATGTGACGGCGCTGTCGACATCCGCGTCCAGTGGCGTCGCCTCGCTTTCGACCGGCCTCTCTACGACGAACAGCAATGTCACGGCGCTGTCGACCTCTACGTCGAGCGGCGTCGCCTCATTATCCTCGGGCCTCAGCACCGCTCAGAGCGGCGTCGCCTCTCTCTCAACTGGCCTCTCGACAACGAACAGCAATGTGACGGCGCTTTCGACATCCGCGTCCAGTGGCGTCGCCTCGCTTTCGACCGGCCTCTCTACGACGAACAGCAATGTCACGGCGCTGTCGACTTCCACGTCGACGATCCTCAGCACGGCGCAGTCAGGCGTCGCTTCACTGTCCACCGGCCTTTCGACGACAAACAGCAGCGTGACGGCGCTGTCGACATCCGCTTCGAGCGGCCTCGCTTCGCTCTCGACCGGCGTCTCGACGACCAACAGCAATGTGGCGACGCTGTCGAGCTCTATGTCCACCGGCCTTTCGACGACAAACAGCACCGTGACGTCGCTGTCGACCTCGGCGTCCACCGGCGTCGCTTCGCTTTCGACGGGCGTCAGCACGGCGCAGTCGGGCGTCGCCTCGCTGTCGACCGGCCTCTCCACGACCAACAGCAGCGTCTCCTCGCTGAGCACCACGGTGTCGGCGCTGGCGAGCGGGACATTCGGGCCGGTGGTCGTGGGTAGTTCCACGTCGCAAACGCAATCGACGGCGACAGGCACGGGCGCGGTCGGCGGCGGCGACGGGTCGGAAGCGAATGGTACGGGCGCGGTGGCGATCGGGTTGAACCAGGTGTCCAACGGCAACGGCGCTGTAGCGATCGGAGATCCGAACTCGGCCACAGGCACGGGCGCGGTGGCGATCGGCGCGAATAACATTGCGACCGGCGATGGCGCGCTGGCGACCGGCAACGGCAATTTCGCCAGCGGACAGGGCGCGATCGCGGCCGGCAACAATAGCGTGGCGAAAGGCGCCAGCGCCATCGCCATGGGCGACACGGCCAGCGCCTCGGCGGACAATGCCATTGCATTCGGCGCCGGCGCGAGCGCAACCGGCGCGAATTCGGTCGCGATCGGCTCGGGAAGCATCGCGTCGCAGGCGGACACGGTGTCGGTCGGCGCAGTCGGCGCCGAGCGGATGATCGTGAACGTCGCGGCGGGTTCGCTCGGCGCGGGCTCGACCAATGCCGTCAACGGCGCCCAGATGAACGCATTGGGGACGAGCGTGGCGGCGGGGCTCGGCGGAGGCGCGGCGTTCAATACGCAGACCGGTTCGCTCTCGGCGCCGAACTACACGATCCTCGGCACGAGCTATAACAACGCCGGCTCGGCCTTCGCCGCGGTGGATGCGGCGCTGTCGGGCCTCTATTCCGCCACCCTGCAAATCGGGCAGGACTTGAACAAGGTTCGGCGCGAGGAGCGTGGCGGCATCGCCGCGACCGCCGCAATGCCTGCTGCGCCGATGCCCTCGGCGGCGGGCAGGACAAGCTGGGTTGGCAACGTGGCCTGGTTCAAGGATCAGGCCGGCATAGGCTTTAGTTTCGCGCATCGTCTGGACGTGAATATGCCGATCGCGATCACCGGCGCCGTCGGCGTGTCGCCTGGGACGTCGAACTTCGTCGGCCGCGGCGGTCTAATGGGAGAATTCTGATCTTCAAAATTCCGCATGCGCGCGGGCGCCGCACGAAAAGGCCTTCGGTCGTTCTGAGCAAAGGCGCCCATTCCTTTTTCGAGAGCTGTTGAGGAAACATGCGGAGAATGGCGCGCGCGTCGTATCCGACGGATCTGCGCGCATCGCCTTCAGAGAGTCCTTCAAGAATTTGCGTGGTGACTCCAAAGCTTGATGTTCCCCGCGGGCGTCTCCAATGTCCTTGATTGAAGCGTTAAAGGGGGAATGGAATGCGGGTTGGCCTTTCGGTCTTGACGCGCGCAGGTCAGAGCCTGTGGGAGAACGGCATCGGCCAAAATGTGGTGTTTTTGGCGGATCTCCTGAAGAACGCTCCACTCGTCGAGGGCGTGTGCCTGCTCGATTGCGGAGATCAGGGCGCGCTCCCGGGAGACGCGCCTGCTGAATTTCGCTCCCTGCCGCTCATTCCGCTCGGCAGCGCCGGAGATGTCGTCGACGTCGCGATCGAAATCGCTGGCGGGCTCGATATCGAGTGGGTGAGACGATTCCGTGCGCGCGGCGGAAAGATCGTGTGCCATATCTGCGGTCAGCCCTATGCGGCGCTCGTTGAATTTTCAGTCTTCGATCGTTCGGGATACTGGGGCGACCCGACTCGAGCGGATGAAGTTTGGATTCTGCCGAAGGACCGCGCCTTCGCCCCGATGTTGCGGAGCATGCACCGCTGCCCGGTCGAGATCGTGCCCTACCTCTGGGCGCCAAACGTGCTTGAGGATTCGATTACGAAGGCGCGCTCGGAGGGACTTGAGTTCGGTTATCGTCCCGGCCCTGGCGGCGTGAAAAGCGGCGCGCGCATCGGAATTTTTGAGCCGAACTTGTCGCCGATCAAGACATGCGTCATCAGCGCGATGATTTGCGATGCGCTCAATCGTGAAGCGGGCCCTGTCGTGGAGAGCGTGAATCTATATAATGGCGCCCACATGCAGGGGCAAACCACCTTTGATTTTTTCCGTCATTCCTTATCGTTGCACGATGAGAACAAGATCGCTGTCCATGGGCGGGAATATTTCGTTAGGGCGATGTCTAGATCTTGCAACGTTGTCATCAGTCATCAGTTGCAATGCGAACAAAACTATCTGTACCTTGATGCGCTATACGGCGATTATCCGCTCGTTCATAATTCTCCGCTCTTTGCGCATGTCGGATATTATTTTGAAGATTGCGATATCACGGAGGGAGTAAATCAACTGCGGCGCGCCTGCCTGACTCACGATGAGAATCTCGAGCGCTATCGCGCGCGCGCGCGCGCCGAGATGGATCGTTTGAGCCCTCACAACCCCGCCAACGCCGCGGCGTATGTTCGTAGGCTGATCGCGCTGAAAAGCGAATCTTGAGCATCGCCCGCGCAGCGGACCGGAGACGCCGATTACGTTAGCGCAGGGAACGCCGCAGCAGGTTTCAGGCGCGGCGCGATCCGCGGCGGAGCGAGGCGGAGGCGCGCCGAGCCGCATGTTAACGCGCGCCGACGGCGGCGAGGCGCTTGCGCTCGTTGGCCGAGTCAGCGCATTCGTACAGTCAGCTGCAACTTGACGGCGCCCGCCTGGAAGGCGCGGCGGCGATCGAGTAAAACGACGTCCTGTCGATTTTGACCAACTCGGAAGCAGGATACGGCCAATGGCCCTGGAGAGTCCTCGCGGCGCGTGGAAAGGCTTTATCGCGGTCGCTGTCGCCGCCGCGACGCTATTCGCCGCGACGATGTTCCTTTTCAGGGCGGAAAGCGCGCCGATCAGGGTCGGCATCCTGCACTCGCGCTCTGGGCCGATGGCGATCAGCGAAAATTCAATGGTCGACGCGGAGCTGCTCGCGATCGAGGAGATCAACGCCAAGGGCGGCTTACTGGGACGCAAGATTCAGCCGATCATCGCCGACGGCAAATCCGATTGGCCGACCTTCGCGAAAGAGGCCGAGCGCCTGATCACACAGGAAAACGTTTCCGTGATCTTCGGATGCTGGACCTCCGCCAGCCGCAAGACGGTCGCGCCCATCATCGAAAAATATGGCCAGCTCTTAGTCTATCCTATGGCCTATGAGGGACTCGAACAGTCTCCCAACATCATCTACACGGGCGCGGCGCCCAATCAGCAGGTCATTCCCGCGATCAAATGGAGCCTCGACCACATTGGGAAGAGATTCTACTTGATCGGCTCAGATTATGTTTGGCCGCACAGCATCAACGAAATCATGAAGGACACTATTCGCGCGCTTGGCGCCGAGCTCGTGGGCGAAGACTATATTTTCTTTGGCAGCGCCAACGTCTCTCGGGCGGTCCAAAAAATCAAGCTGGCGCAGCCGGATGTTATTATCAGTTCGGTCGTGGGCGATTCGAACAAGGCGTTCTATCAGGCGCTGACCGACGCTGGGCTTTCCGCGGATAAATTGCCGGTCGTCTCGGTCAGCATCGGCGAGGAGGAGCTTCGCAGCCTACCGATCGCCAGCCTCCAAGGCCATTACAGCGCCTGGAGCTATTTCGAGGCGATCAAGACGCCGGAGAACGAGCGGTTCGTTCGCGCCTTTCGTGAACGATATGGCCCCAACCGTGTGACGGGCGACGTTATTGCGACCTCATACTTCAGCGTCATTTTATGGGCGAAGGCGGTCGAGGAGGCGCAGTCCTTCGACGTTCGGAGGGTCAAACGCACCATGCTGACGGAGACCCTCGATGCGCCCGAAGGTCTGGTGTCGGTTGATCCTTACACGCAGCATACGTGGCGGTCTTTCTCTGTCGGTAAAATTCAAACTGACGGCCGGATCGAGCTTGTCTGGACGATCGATCGTCCAATCCGTCCCGTGCCCTATCCGCCGACTCGCACGAAAGCCGAGTGGGAGGAATTTCTGACCGCCTTGTACAACAGATGGGGCGGCAGATGGGCGAATCCGACAGAGGCGGACTGATCCATGAAGCTTCCCAGGCTCGATTTCCTCCGGCGCTCCATCGGCGCGAAGATCATCTTCTGGTTCCTTGCGATCAATATCGTCTCCTGCGGCCTCCTCGCCTGGCGAACCTATGACATTTCGCGAGAGTCTCTCGAGCAGGCGATTCAGACGTCGTTGCAGGTCGTCGCCAAGAAGAAAGTGGAGCAGCTGGAGACTCTGACGCTTGAAAAAATCCGAAGCGTCGAGTCTCTGATGCACAGCGCCTCGATCGCCGAGGCCACCCGGGAATTTTCCGAAGCCATACGGGCGAGCGGGAGAGACTCGGAATCCTATCGCCAGGCGGTCGCGAAACATGGGCCGACTCTCAAGCGCCTTTCCGACACGTTCAACTATGTCGACTGCGCGATTGTCTCGCCCGAAGGCTTTACGCTGTTCGAGCAATCGGGCGCTGTCCTTTTCAATCCAAATTCGCCCGGCGAACCGCTCAAGGGAACGGAGCTTTCGCACACGATCAATCGGGCGCGCACATTGCTGCAGGCCGAAATCTCGGCGTTTCAGATCTATCCGGGGCTGAAAGAGCCTGCCGCCTTTATTGCGGGGCCGGTTCTGGAAAACGGCGTCGTGATCGGCGTCGTCGTCTTCCAGCTCGATAACCAGGAGCTTTACAGCCTCATCAATGACTATACGGGTCTCGGCGAGACGGGAGAGGTGTTGGTCGCCGCCCGCTTGGATCAGGGCCAAATGGTCGTTGTCAACCCGCTGCGGCACGACGCGTCCAAGGCGTTCAGCATCAAGACGCCGCTCGATGGCGGCGCTTTTCCCGCGCTCGCCAGGGCACTCGCCGGCGTGCACGGCTCGGGCCTTTTCGATGACCTCGAGAACAGGCCCGTTGTCGCCTCGTGGACCTACGTTCCCTCATTTCGCTGGGGCATGGTCGTACAGCAGAGCACGCAGGAGGCCTTCGCGCTCACCAGTGCGCAAAAGGAGGCGACGCTCTGGCTGCTGTTCTTTATGATTCCGCCGATCATCGCTCTGGCCATGGGCGTCGCGCGCACGATCACCAAGCCCATCAAGACCGCTGTCGGCGTCGCCGAAAGGGTCGCCGCGGGAGACCTCGATGCAAATTTCGAGATCGGCAGCCGTGACGAAACGGGGCTCCTGCTGACGGCGATCCGCTCCATGACCGTGGAGCTCCGCGGACTTTACGACTCCATGGAAGACAAGATCCGGGCGCGCACACGCGAGCTTCAGCTCGCGAACGAAGAATTGTCAGTCGCGCGCGTGGCGGCCGAGGAAGCCAGCAAGACAAAAAGCGCCTTTCTTGCGAATATGAGCCATGAGCTGCGCACGCCGCTCAACGCCATCATCGGCTATAGCGAAATGCTTCAGGAGAACGCGCTCGACAACGGCGACCCAGAGCCGATCGAGGACCTGAAGCGGATCGAGAGCGCGGGCCGACACCTGCTTGGCCTGATCAACGATATTCTCGATCTTTCCAAGATCGAGGCCGGAAAGATGGAGGTCTTCATCGAGAGGGTGGAGATCAGACCTCTCGTGAATGAGGTCCTGTCGATCGTTCAGCCCCTCGCCGACAAGAACGGCAATACGCTTGAGCTCTGTTGCCCGGACGACGTGCGCGGCTTTCTGTCCGACGAAACGAAGGTCAAGCAGTGCCTGCTCAATCTCATGAGCAACGCAAACAAGTTCACGAGCCACGGAAAAGTCACGCTAACCGTTGAGCGGGACGCCGACGCTTCCGTGGTTTTCCATGTGTCGGACACGGGGCTCGGCATGACGCAGGAGCAGCTTGCCCGCCTCTTCCAGGCCTTCACCCAGGCGGACGCCTCGACCACGAAGCGCTTCGGCGGAACGGGGCTGGGGCTCGCGATCACCAGGCATTTTTGCGCGGCGCTCGGCGGCGATATCTCCGTTGCGAGCACGCTGGGCGCGGGTTCGACCTTCACGATCAGGCTTCCCGATCGACAGGAGCCCCTCGCGACGAAAAAAGCGGCCGAGCCGACGTCGTCCCGGTCGCTCCCGACGATACTGGTCGTCGACGACGACGCGACGGCGCGCGACCTGCTCACACGAACTTTGGAGAACAAGGGCTATCACGTCATCGCCGCCCGTAACGGGCTGGAAGCGCTGGCCCTGGCGAGACAGCACAGGCCGCATGCGATCACGCTCGATGTGATGATGCCCCAGCTCGACGGCTGGAGCGTGCTCAGGCAGCTCAAGGAGGATGACGAGCTGCGGAACATCCCGGTCATCATGGTGACGATTCTCAACGAACGCGCGCTGGCGATTCCGCTCGGGGCGGCGGAGCTTTTGACAAAGCCCATCGACCGTCAGCGCCTGACGGCCCTGATGACGCAATATTGCGGGGCTTCGAGCGAAACGACGGTGCTCATCATAGAGGACGACTCCGCGACGCGCGAGCTTCTTTGCCGCAGCGTTTCGGGCGCCGGCTACAAGGCCGAAGCCGCGATCAACGGGCGGGATGGGCTCGACTGGATCGCTGAAAATGCATCGCCGGACCTTATCCTTCTCGACCTGATGATGCCAAAGCTCGACGGCTTCGGTTTCTTGAGGGAATTGCGCAAGCGCCGC
The DNA here is from genome assembly GCF_000304315.1 of Methylocystis sp. SC2. NCBI lineage: Bacteria > Pseudomonadati > Pseudomonadota > Alphaproteobacteria > Hyphomicrobiales > Methylocystaceae > Methylocystis > Methylocystis hydrogenophila. The sequence continues at coordinate 1,488,895 of NC_018485.1, forward strand.
GCCTATGACCATTTGCCGGTCATCATCGTCACGGCGAAAGATCTCAGCGAAGAGGATATTTGCAAGCTGAAAGAATTCAGGGCTGACATCATCACAAAGGACCATGACTATCTCGAGGAGCTGGTGACGATTATGCGTCAGTGCCTCAATCCCAGCGCGGCGGACGCCGTCCAAGCGCATTGACATCGGAGACGGGGTCGGTGGTGAAGATTTTGCTTGTCGAAGATAATGAGATGAACCGGGATATGCTGTCGCGGCGCCTCAGGCGCAATGGCTATGAAGTCGTGATCGCCATAGACGGCCAGCAGGGCGTCGAGATGGCCGCCGCCGAAGCGCCCGATCTCATCCTGATGGACATGAGCCTGCCGGTCATCGATGGCTGGGAGGCGGCCCGCCGGGTCAGAGAAAACGAAGCGACTCGCAAGATTCCGGTGATCGCCCTTACGGCCCATGCGATGGCGGGGGATCGGGAAAAGGCGATCGAAGCGGGCTGCGACGACTATGACACGAAGCCCGTCGAGATCACGCGTCTTCTGGGCAAGATCACGGCGCTGATTGAATCGGGCGCTTAGCATCATCTGATCAATTGTCGTCTCGAAGCTCTCTTCGGCCATGCGCGGCCCGGTAGCCGTCGAACTCTGGCGATCCCACGGTTGAAAAGTTTATGAGAAACGACTGACGCATATGACGGCGGGCGTTGGCTTTCTGGGAAAATATGATGGTATCGCATGACTTTCAGCCGTCCGCCGACAGGAGCGATCGCGCGCTGCTTGCTTATGTGCAGCAGGAGCTGAGCGCGCCCGCCGAGGCGATTGCCGGCTATGCCGAAATTTTGCTGGATGAGGCCGAGAGGAACGGTCACCGGGAATTTCGCGACGACCTCGAGAAAATCCACGCCGCCAGCCGTTCGCTGATTGACTTCATCGCGTCGCTCGTGAGTCGGTCCCGCGCGCCGACGCGCGGGCCAAGCGAGGATTCCGAGGACTATCGTCGCGACTTGCGGCACAATCTGCGCACGCCCATCAACGCGATAAAGGGTTATGGCGAGATGCTGCGCGAAGACGCAGCGGGCGTCGACGACGCGCGGGCGCTGGTCTCGGATCTCAATCGACTTCTGGAGGAAGCGTCCCGCCTGCTTGATCGCATCGACGGCCTGGTCAGTTTTTCACTCCCCGAAACCGAGGCGGCGGCGACGGACGCCGAAGTCGGCGCGGGACACGTCTCCGCCATGGTCGCGCATCGCTTCGTCGCCTCTGTTCAGCCGATCTTGGAAGGCGAAGCCGACAGCGTCGCTGTATTGCCGAGCCGCATCCTCGTGGTCGACGACAACGCGTCTAATCGCGAGCTTCTGAAGCGCCGTCTCGAACGACAGGGCCACTCGGTCGCGCTGGCGGAAAATGGGTCCTGCTCGCTGGAGATGTTGAGGAAGGAGCCCTTCGATCTCATTCTCCTTGATCTGCTGATGCCCGATATCAGCGGCTTGGATGTTCTTTCGATCCTCAAGTCGGAACCTGACTTGAGAGACATCCCCGTCATTGTGATATCGGCCTTGAACGAGATCGACTCCATCGTCAGATGCATCCAAGCGGGCGCCGAAGATTATCTCGCGAAGCCTTTCGATCCGGTGCTTCTTCGCGCGCGCATCGGATCGTCACTGGAGAAAAAGCGTCTACGGGATCGAGAGCGCGAGGCGCTCGAAGCCTTGTGCATCGAAAAAGAGCGCTCCGAGCAGCTTCTTCTCAATATTCTTCCGGCGCCGATCGTCGCGCGCCTGAAGAGCGGCGAAACGGTCATCGCGGATCATGTCAACGACGTCACGATTCTGTTTGCGGATTTCGTCGGCTTCACCGAACTCTCCTCCAGACTGCCGGCGCCCGAACTCGTTGGCGTATTGGGCCGCGTTTTCTCGGCGTTCGACGGGCTCGCGCTCAAATTTGGCGTCGAGAAGATCAAGACGATTGGCGATGCGTACATGGTCGCCTGCGGGCTCTTCGACGATCGCGACGATCACGCTCACGCCGTCGCGGACATGGCGCTGGCCATGGCCGAAACCCTGGACATTCTCAACGACGCATTGCCTGCGCCGCTTGAGATCAGGATGGGCATGAATTCCGGCGACGTCGTCGCAGGCGTGATCGGCGCGCATAAATTCATTTACGATATCTGGGGCGACGCGGTGAACGTCGCGAGCCGGCTGGAGTCGAACAGCCTGCCGGGCCGCATCCAGGTTTCACGATCGACCTATGAGCATCTGTGCACGGACTTCGTTTTGACGCCGCGCGACGGCCTCGAAATCAAGGGCAAGGGCGCCATGGAAGCCTTTTTTCTGACCGGGAGAAGGCAGGGCGCAGCGTCCCGATAAACAGGCTCCGCGCCAAATGCGGCTATCACTTTGACGCAGCAATGACGCATGTTGTATTGCTCGCGCATAAGGAGCAGTCGTCGACATGGCCGCCGATCTTTCCGACCCGATCTTTCATGACGAACCCGCCGCGCGCAGATGGGTGGAGGCGCGGGTTTGGCCGAACGGCCCGGTTTGTCCGCATTGCAAGGAAGAGAATCGCGCGACGCTGATGCACGGCAAGACGACCCGCGCCGGCCTCTATCAGTGCAACGCTTGCCGCCGGCCGTTCACGGTCACAGTCGGGACGCTCTATGAGCGCTCGAAAGTGCCGCTGCATACTTGGCTTGCCGTCACGTTCCTTATGATGTCGTCCAGGAAGGGCATGTCCGCCCTTCAAATCAGCCGGATGATCGGCCGCCCGTATAAGACGGTCTGGTTTCTCTGCCATCGCATTCGCGAGAGCGTCCGCGATCACGCCGCTCCGCCCTTCGGCGGCCCGAACTCGCCTGTTGAAGCGGACGAAAGCTTCGTCGGCGGGACGGCGAAGGACCACGCCTCTCAAAGCGCCTGCGCCTAGAGCAGGTTCCGAAAAAGTTGACAGACTTTTCGAGGAGAACCTGCTCCAACGGGTTGATTTTGAGCGATTCCTATCGATCACATGATTCCATGTGATCGGGAAGCGCTCTAAGAAGGCGCTTCGCTCGCCGATCGATCGGGACACGATATTGCGAAGCGTTGGGTAAATCGGAAACGGATGCGTCGGCTGAATGCATAAGCCGAAGGCAGGCCCAGAGCCGGCTTGGCGTTGCGCAACATGCTACGGGAAGCGAAAGACATCGCGTCCTCGGCGCCACGCCAATATCGGCGTCGAGGGGTCTTTCATTGCTCAACTTGCAATCAGAGCTCTCTGACCCCAAAGGGTCGGACCCAGCAATTTGTCGAGAGCCTCACGCCTTCGTCTTCCCCTTATGGACGCGCCCCTTGCTCGCGGGGCGCGCTTTGTTGCCGGACGGCGGCGGCGCAATCTTGTGTTTCGGTCCGCCTTTGACAGCCGCGTCTACGGCGCGCTCGAACCGAGACCATGCAGATTCATCCGCCGCATCTCGGCCAAGCGATTTGGTGATCCTTGTCATGGCCGGCGATCCTGATGAGCAGCCAACGCCAGCCGCGGTGAGATATCCTGCATGCGGTTGGCGCGATGATGGTAACCGCCAGCGCTGTCGAGCGACAACTTTTCAAATTCCGCGTTTGCTAAGCCCCGTGAACGTGGTTTTAGCTCATGTTCGGCCGGGGCAGCTTGAATGAGTATAGATCACAAATCTTTATATGATCCGAATCATAGCCGCACAAATCGGTAAAGAAGCAAAAATTATCTATTTGAGAGCGCCGCGATAAACGCAGCGTTTATATGCTAATCGAGACATAAAACCGCTCGTCTGGCATTCCAGCCGTGGTAACAACATTGTATACATTTTGTTAAGAATTAGACGCAGGCTCAGCGGCCTTATTCCCTTCCAGCACAGGGTGATCGGCGCAAAATAAATCAACGATACATCATATATATTGTTCGTTTCGTCGAATAAGCTTGAGTAACGCCATTTAATCTCGGGTCGCCGGACGACGCGCTGAAATGAAGCGACGCGTCGACCGACGCGACGCCCCGAAAGGGGGCAATCCTCTCAAATCGCTCGCCCCTCGCCCCAAGCCAAAAATTCTGACGCATTTCCGCATCTCTGAATCATCGAGCGCCGCACCGGCGCCTTCAATTTATCTGTGTCGACTATGTTAACGTGATAATTGCCCAAAATTTGGCAAGGGGCTGTGTTTATTACAGTCTTAACATTCGTCGGGCGGCTGGCGTAAGGACCTAAGTAAATACATGTTGACTTGTGCTGTGGTATCGAATAGCGAATATGCTGCAGTGCAACTTGGGCCAAGAAAATTACGGTCGAAGCAGCCTTTTTTGAGTTCAATCGGAGAGGCAAGGATGCCACCTGACGCCAATTGTTACAATTACGTGTCAACCGCATTCCGCTCAAGGACATCTGGTGAGGCCCTAAGTATTTGATGTGCCTAACAAAGAATAATATTTGGGTTTGAGATAGCGCCTCGCTTGTGCGTTGAGTAACGCATGATCCGCAACGATATATATTCAGCAAGAGTCATGCCATGGACGAACGCAATCTGAATCTTCAGGCATCGGGATTACGCAGCGATGAAGTCGGAGAGTTGGAGCCGATCGCGATCATCGGAGTGGGGTGCCGTTTCCCTGGAGGAGCCGACAGCCCGGACGCCTATTGGAACCTCCTCGTCTCCGGCCGCCCCGCTATTCGCGACGTTCCGGAAGACCGCTGGAGCATGGATCGATTCTTCAACGAAAATCCCGATAAGCCCAACAAGATCTACACCCGCAAGGGCGGCTTTCTCGACGAGGCGGTCCATCGCTTTGACGCCGCGTTCTTCAACATATCGCCGCGGGAGGCGGTCCATGTCGACCCGCAGCAGCGCCTGCTCATGGAGGTGGCCTGGGAATCTCTGGAGGACGCTGGCGTCGTTCCGGAAACGCTCGCGGGCTCCGAAACAGGCGTCTATATCGGCGGCTTCACGCTCGACAGCATGCTCGATCAGCTGAGCCCGCATAATCGGGAAAACATCAGCATCCATTCGGGCACCGGCGCGCTGATGACGCTGCTGTCGAATCGGCTTTCCTATTTTTTCGACCTCCGCGGCCCTAGCCTTTCGGTGGACACGGCCTGCTCCTCTTCGCTCGTGGCCGTGCATCTCGCCTGCCAGGATATTTGGCGTGGCCACGTCTCCATGGCGCTGGCGGGCGGCGTCAACGTCATGCTGCGGCCCGAATATCCGATGATCATGGGCAAGGGCCACTTCCTGGCGCCGGACGGCTACTGCAAGAGTTTCGACGAACGCGCCAATGGCTATGCGCGCGGCGAAGGCGCCGGGGTGGTTCTGCTAAAGCCCTACGCCGCCGCCCTGCGCGACGGCGATCATGTCTACGCGACGATCCGCGGCACGGGCGTCAACCAGGACGGGCGCACCGACGGCATCACGATGCCCAGCGCGGTGGCGCAGGAGGCGCTGATCCGGCGCGTCTACGCGCAAAGCGGCGTGCCGTTTAGCGAGGTTCGCTACGTTGAGGCGCATGGCACGGGGACGCCGGTGGGCGATCCCATCGAAGCCGGCGTTCTTGGACGCACCATTGGCGCCGGACGCGCCGCTGACGACGCCTGTCTGATCGGTTCGGCGAAATCGACGATCGGTCACCTTGAAGCGGCGGCGGGCGTCGCCGGACTGATCAAGGCGGCGCTCTGTCTCGACCGAGGGGCCGTGCCTCCGCAAGCCAATCTGCAAAATCCCAACCCGAAGATTCCCTTCCGGGAGCTGGGCATTCGCTTGCCGACAAGCCTCGAGCCGCTTTCACAGAACGATCGCGACGTTTATTGCGGGGTCAACTCCTTCGGCTTCGGCGGCACCAATGCGCATGTGGTCCTTCAGCGCGCGGAGAAGCCGCCGTTGGAGGAGAAAAAGGATGGATCGGCGGGAGAGCAGATCCTCACCCTTTCCGGCCGCGATCCCAAAGTTCTGACCGCTCTCGCCCGCTCCTATGCGCAGATGCTCTCGCGCGGCAGGCGTGCGGCGCTTGAGGACATTTGCCATTCGGCGCGCGTTCGACGCTCGGCTCACGAATGCCGATTGAGCGTCGTCGCCGCTTCGGCGGCGGAAATGGCGACTGAGCTCGAACAGTTCGCCGCACATGGCTACAGCGACCACGTCATTCAGGGCAAGGCGCTCCGACGCGCGGAATCGCGACCCGTTTTCGTGTTTACCGGCATGGGGCCCCAGTGGTGGGGCATGGGCCGGCAATTGCTGGAGAGCGAACCGGTCTTCCGCAAGGCGGCGGAGGAGATCGACGAGATCTTCCGCCCCCTCGCCGGCTTCTCCATTTTGGACGAAATGCGCGAGGACAAGAGCCGCTCACGGGTCAAAGAGACGCGTATCGCGCAACCAGCGAATTTCGTCGTGCAGGTCGCCTTGGCCGAACTTCTCCGTTCCTGGGGCGTCTATCCGGCGGCGGTGGTCGGACACAGCGTCGGCGAGGTGAGCGCCGCCTATGTCTCGGGGGCGCTCAGCCTCGAAGACGCCGTGGCCGTCTCTTATCATCGCAGCCGACTTCAGCAGCTGGCCGCCGGCAAGGGGCGCATGCTGGCCACCGGCCTCAATCGGGAGCAGGCCGAAAGCATTCTCGCGTCCTGTCCGGATACGGTTTCGATCGCCGCGATCAACAGCGTTTCAACGGTCACGCTGGCCGGCGACGGCGAAGCGCTGGCGTCGATCGCGGAGCAGCTCGCCAAGGATGAGATCTTCAATCGATTCCTCGATGTCGAGGTCGCCTATCACAGCCCCCAGATGGAGGAGCTGAAGCCGGAGCTGCGGAAGTCCCTGCACGGGCTTCGCCCGCAAACGCCTCATACGCCGCTCTATTCCACCGTAACCGGTCGGCGCGTCGAAGGCCCCGACTTGGACGCGGAATATTGGTGCTCCAACATGCGGAAGCCTGTGCTGTTCGCCGACGCGATGGCCGCCATGGTGGCCGACGGGCTGAGCGGCTTCCTCGAAGTCGGCCCGCATCCTGTGCTCTCGACGTCAATCAAGGAAGTTCTGCGCGCCAGCGAAGCGGGCGGCGTTTCGATCGCCACGTTACGCCGTGAGCATCCCGAGCGCGCGACGGCGCTCGCCGCGCTCGGCGCGCTTTACGTAAACGGTTATGACGTGAACTGGCGCGCGCTTTCTCCCGCCGGCGCGCGCTTCGTGAAGCTGCCTTTGTATCCCTGGCAGCGAGAATATTATTGGAACGAGACGAGCGCGGGCGCGCTCGACCGACTTGGCCGCACGGAGCACCCCCTGTTGGGAAGTCGGGTGTCGTCGCCCACGCCGAGCTGGGAGCATGATCTCGGCAGGCCATCGATCTCCTATCTCGCCGATCATGTCATCGAGGGAGCGATCGTCTTTCCGGCCGCGGGCTATATCGAGCAGGGTCTGGCGATGGCGTCGCTTCTTGACGACGGACAGGCCAGCTACACGCTCGAGGATCTGTCATTCCTCAGACCGCTCGTCTTCCCGACGCTCAAGGATCCGATCGTTCGCGCGACCTTCGATCGGAGCTCGAGGGAATTCCACATCTACGGCCAGACGGACGACGAGACCGACTCTTGGACCCTGCACGCGATGGGCCGGGTGCTCGCCTTGCCGCCGGCGCGGACCGGAGCCGAGTCATTGGCTGAGGTGAAGGAGAGAATGCGGGAGTCGGTCGACGTCGGCGAACTTTATGATCGGTTGGCTGCCTACGGACTGGCCTATGGCCCGCATTTCCGCACGGTGCGCAATCTGATGCGGAACGGCGCCGAGATATTGGCGGAGCTGGAGGTCATTCAAGGGCCGTCTGAGGAGCTTGAGGCCTATCGGCTTCATCCCGCCCTTCTTGACGGCGCCATTCAAACGCTTGTGGGCGCGATCAGCCAGGGCAAGCTTCAGGAATCGACCTATCTGCCGGCTGGCGTGGGTCGAGTGGTTTTTCACGCCGGAAGCGGCGCTCCGCTTTGGGCGCACGGACGCGTGATCGATCAGTCCTCGGACGGGTTCGAAGGCGACCTCATTCTCTATCGCGCCGACGGCAGCGTCGCGGCGGAAGTTCTCGGCGTCAGATGCAAGGCGCTCCACACGAAGAAACTCACGCCAGAGGAGCGGCTTGAAAGCCGATCCTACGGGCTCGCATGGGAGGTCAAGCCGCTCAGCGAAACCGATCAGCGTGTCGGAGACTGCCTGCTCTTCGCAGCAAATCCGGACGCCTCGAAAGAACTCGCGGCCGCGCTTGAGGAGAATGGAGCCAAAGTCCGGACCTTGGACGCGCGGTCGCTTACCGACGTCGTCGCCGCGCGCAAGCTTATCGAGGAAAGCCCGCGGCTTCGCGCCATCGTCTTCATGGGAGACTCGAAGCCGAGCGCGGACGATGCCGTGAGCGATCTTGGCGAAGCGAAGCGCCTCCTCCGCCTCGCGCAAGCGCTCGAAGGCCAGGACGCGGGCGACGATTGCCCCAGACTCTTCGTCGTGACGTCGCTCGCGCAGCCCTTGCCTGGTTCGCAGACGGTGAATATGGCTCAGGCCGCGCTCATCGGTCTGGCGCGCACCATCGCCGGCGAAAATCCCACTTTGAAATGCACGGCCGTCGACATCGATCCCCTCGATGAACATCGCGGTCTCCTCGCTCGGCAAATCCTCAGCGACGATCCTGAAACCGAGGTCGCGTTGCGGGGCGACGAGCGGCGCGTGCAGCGGCTCGTTCCGGCCGCCGCCCTCCGCCAGGAGGACGGCGAGGTCGAGACGCCCACCGTCTCCGCCGCCACCGTGGACGCCTTTCGCTTGACGCGAGGAACCGAGAACCGCCTCGAGAGCCTGCGCTTCGAGGAGGCCGCCCGGACCGCCCCCGCCGCCGGCGAGATCGAAATCGAGATCAAGGCCGCCGCGCTGAACTTCAAGGATGTGCTGAAAGTCTTGGGCATGTTGCCCGCCAAGGCTCTTGAGGGCTCCTATCACGGCCCAGCGCTCGGCATGGAGGCGGCGGGCGTCGTCACCGCCGTCGGCGAAGGGGTGACGGCCTATAAGGTCGGCGACGAGCTGGTGGGTTCGTTCAAAGGCTCGTTCAGCTCCCACGTGCGCGTTCCCGCCGATCACGTGCTCGCCATGCCCAAGCCGTCGTCGCTGACGTTCGAAGAGGCGGCCAGCCTGCCCGTCATCTTCATGACGGCCTATTACGCCCTGCACGACATCGCACGGCTGCGCGCCGGCGAAACCGTGCTCATTCACGCCGCAGCCGGGGGCGTGGGGCTCGCGGCGATCCAGGTTGCGAAATGGATCGGCGCGCGCATCTTCGTCACGGCGGGAAGCGAGGCGAAACGCGACTATCTGCGCACGCTGGGCGTGGAGCAAGCCTTCGACTCGCGCAGCCTCGAATTCGCCGACGGCGTCCTGAAATCGACGGGGGGCCGAGGCGTCGACGTCGTCCTCAACTCCATCGCGGGAGAGACCTTCGTCAAAAGCTTGGAAGTGACGGCTCCTTTTGGAAGATTCGTGGAGATCGGCAAGCGCGACATCGTCGAGAACGCGCGGCTGCCGCTCCTGCCTTTCAACAAGAACCTCCTGTTCGCGGCGGTCGATCTCGATCGACTCATGGCCGAACAGCCCAATGCGATCCGAGAGCTTCTCGCTCAAATCTGGGATCGGTTCGAGCAGGGCGATTTCCGGCCCACGCCCCTCACTGTCTTCCCGTTGCACGAGGCTTCGGACGCGTTCCGGTTCATGGCGCAATCGAAGCAAACGGGTAAAATCGTCCTGTCCTTCGCCGACACTGCGCGCGTCGAAGTCGTGCCGGCGGAAGTCGAGAAAAAGCTGATCCAACCCAGCGCCACTTATATGGTCACCGGCGGCTTCAGCGGCTTCGGCCTCAACGCCGCGCGCTGGCTGGCGCAGCAAGGCGCGGAGACTCTGGTCCTCGTGAGCCGCAGCGGCGCCGCCTCCAGCGAGGCGCAACGCGCGGTGATGGCGCTCCAAGCGCAAGGCGTCAACGTCGTCAGCATCGCCGCCGACGTCAGCATCGAAGCCGACGTGGAAGCCATGATGGCGCGGATCGACCGGGAGCTTCCGCCGCTGCGCGGCGTGGTGCATTCGGCGGCCGTATTGGACGACACCGTGCTTTCCGGCCTCACCGACGAACGGTTCGACGCGGTCTATCGCCCCAAGGCGGTCGGCGCTTGGAACCTGCACCGGATGACCCGTAACGCGCCGCTGGACTTCTTCCTGTGTTTTTCGTCCATTTCGGCGCTGATCGGCAACCCTGGGCAAGGGAACTACGTCGCGGCCAACGTCTTCCTTGACATGCTCGCGCACTACCGCCAGAGGCTCGGCCTTCCCGGTCAAAGCGTCAACTGGGGCGCGATTGGCGACGTCGGAATGCTCACGCGCGACAAGATGGTCGCGCAGCATCTCGCACGGGCAGGCATCCAGCCAATTTCCTCCACGGAAGCGCTCGAGGACATGGAAGCGACTCTGCTTCAGGGAACGGCGCAATTCGCCTATGTCGACGTCGACTGGGCCAAGTGGGCGTCCACCCATCCGGCGAGTTCGACTCCCCGCTTCGCGCCGCTGGTCAGCGAGGCCCGCGACGAGTCCGACAGCGTCATCGACCGGGTGCGCGCTGAACTGGCGCAGATCGAACCGGAACAGCGTGGTGAGCACATTGTCGGCATCGTTCGTCGCGTCGTCGGGGAGACTCTTCGCATTCCCGGCGATCGCATCGACATAGACGCTCAACTGTCGGACATGGGCATCGACTCGCTGATGGCCGTGGAACTGCAGGTCGCTGTCAAGGCGACGCTGGGCGTCGAAGTTTCTCTCATGGAGCTCATGAAGGGACGAACCGTCGCGTCGCTCGGTCGAGATTTGCTCAAGCGTCTAAGCTGAAAGCGACTGACCGGTCCGGTTATCAGATCTGCACCTACTGAGCTCGAGGAACATAAGAAATGCGCATTGATGCCGTGAAGGCGGCCTTGCCGTCGCGCAAGCTGTCGAATGAAGACGTCCTTCAGATTGTCCGGGAAAGCAGCGAAGCGACGTATGACGGAGATCTCGACGCGGCGATAAAGAGGATCGAGAGCTGGCTCGCGTATAGCGGAGCCGAGACGCGTTACCTGCTTGAGGAAAGCGAAACGCCGTTGAGCGTCTTGACCGGCGCCATCAACGCCGCGCTGGAAGAAGCGAAATGCACCAAAGAGGAAATTGACACGCTCGTCTATGTTGGCGTCGGACGCGGATTCATCGAGCCGGCCGGCGCTTATCTCGTGGCGCATGCGCTGGGCTTCAAGAACGCGCATTGCTTCGACGTGCTGGACGCGTGCAACAGCTGGTCGCGGGGCGCGCAGATCATCTATCACTTCATGCAAACGGGAAGCTGCAAGCGCGCGATGATCGTCAACGCCGAGTTCAGCGTCACCGGCAATCGGCTCGGCAATTTCGCCCTGCGGCATGAGGGAGAGTTGAACTGGACGTTCCCGACATACACGATCGGCGAAGCGGCCACGGCGACGATCTTTTCAGCCGATCCGGGCAATGAGTGGAAGTTCCGATTCCGCTCGCGGCCAGATCTCGCGGATCTGTGCACCATCCCTGTCAACGGCTTCCAGGGCTATTGCAATCAGACGGAGCGCATCGGCAAGAACGGCAACCGGTTCACGTCCTACGGCTATGAATTGTTCGAGGCGGCGGGCCCCGAACTCATCCAGGTGTTCCAGGAACTCAATCCGCCGCTTGACAAGCTTCGGGCGATTTTCCCGCACGCCGCGTCGAAGAAGGCGGGCGACGACCTCGCCGACATGTTCAGCCTGCGGCATTTGTTGTCCAATGTTTATCCGCGCTGCGGCAACCTCGTTTCCTGCTCGGTGCCAGCGGCGATGGCCTTCGCGGTCGAAGAACAGCGCGTCGCGCGCGGAGACCTGCTCGCCGCGGTCGTCGCCAGCGCAGGCATGTCGTTCTCGGCATATTCCTTCGTCTACTGAAGGAGTTCATGAGGATGCTCACGACGCCGCCCGCCATCGTCATTCGCATGGGTCCCGGTGCTTCGTTCCGGCGACCGTTACTTAAAAAGAGGCGGGTGAGATGAAGGACGACCGCATCGTCGCGATCTGCGCCGACGATTACGGCCTGTCCTACGGGGTGAGCATGGGCATTCTCGAGGCGCTGGACGCCGGCCGATTGACGGCCGTCTCGGCGCTGGTGAATGGCCCACGCTGGCCCGCCATGGGGGTCGAATTGCGCCGGCGATGCCGGAACGCGGACGTCGGCCTCCATTTCAACCTCACGCTGGGCCAACCGCTGGGACCGATGCCGACCTTCGCTTCGGAGGGGAGCTTTCCGCCGGTCTCGACCGTCGTCCGCCGCGCCATGCGCCGCAAGCTTCCCTTGGCCGAGATACGTGCGGAGATCGATCGCCAGCTGGACCGTTTCGAAACGGTGATGGGCCGCGAGCCGGATTACGTCGACGGCCATCAACATGTGCATGGGCTGCCAGGCGTCCGCGACGCGTTGATCGAGGCCTTGGCGGCCCGAGGGCTCGCCGGTCGGGTTTGGCTGCGCGACGCCGGAGACGAGCTGCATCGCATCATCCTGCGCGGCGCCCATGCGCCCAAAACGCTCGCCCTGGCGCTCGCTGTTAAAGGCCTGTCCTCGGGTTTTCGCCGCGCCGCGCTGCGTCAGGGCTTCGCGACCAATCAGGGCTTCTCCGGCCACTCGGTTTTCGATCCGGGGAAGGACTACGCACGCGCCTTCGAGACCTATCTTCGCGCGCCGGGGCGCCGCCATCTCGTCATGTGCCATCCCGGCCATGTCGATGACGAGCTCAGGGCCCAGGACTGGGTGACCGTCACCCGCGAGCAGGAGCTCGCCTTCCTGCTCTCGCCGCGTCTACCGGACATGCTGGAAGCGCGAGGATTAAGGCTTGCGCGACTCAGCGAGGCCCCACCGCGCCAATCGCCGGGCGGCGGAAGCGAGAGCGCGACTCAATGAGCGACGCCCTGGGGATGTCCGCATGAGCGAGGGCGCGAAACGGGCCGTCGTCATTACCGGCGCGTCGACGGGCATCGGCGAAGCCTGCGTCAGGCTGCTTGTCGAAAAGGACTTCCTGGTTTTCGGCTCGGTGCGCACGGCCGCCGACGCCGAGCGTCTGAAGGCGCAATTCGGCGAAAATTACGCGCCCCTCCGCTTCGATGTGACCGACGGCGATGAGGTCGCGCGTGCAGCCGTTGCGGTCGAGGAGCAGCTTCAAGGCGCGACGCTGGTGGGGCTCGTCAACAACGCCGGAATGGCCGTGGCGGGACCGCTGCTGCATGTGCCGATCGAGGAGCTCCGCCGCCAGCTTGAGGTCAATGTCATTGGCCAGATGCGGGTGACGCAGGCCTTCGCGCCGCTGCTCGGCGCCCGCGCCTCTCAGGGAGCGCCGCCGGGCCGCATCGTCAATATGAGTTCGGTGGCGGGCCGGATGGTCGGGCCGTTGATGGGCCCCTACAGCGCCTCGAAATTCGCGCTCGAAGCCATGTCCGACGCGCTCCGCCGCGAATTGGCGGTCTATGGGATCGCGGTCGTTGTGATCGAGCCCGGCATCATCGCCACGCCGATCTGGGACAAGGCCGAATCGGCCGCCTTCGACGCCTTCGACCGGACAATCTACGGCCCAGCCGCGCGCCGTGTGCAGAAATGGGCGGTGGACCAGGGGCGCACCGCCGTCGGGCCGGAGCGTGTGGCCGAAGCGGTCCATCGCGCGCTGGTCGGGTCGCGGCCGCCGCTGCGCATCCTCGTGCTCGGCGGCAGCGCCTTCCACTACTACGCCCAGCTCCTCATACCGCCGCGCCTCATGGACTGGCTGATGGCCCGCTATTTCGGTTTCGATCAAGTTCGGCGAACGCTGGTCTCGAGCCGCGCCGCCAAAAAAGAAGTGATCCAATGGCCCTAGACCGCCCTAAGATCCTTATCGCGACCTTTGGCACGCTGGGCGATGTGAATCCGTTTATTGGATTGGCGCGCGCCCTGCAGCGGCAAGGCTGCGTCCCGGTCATCGCCACGTCAGAAGAATATCGGGATCTCGTCGCGCGAGAAGGGCTGGACTTCCGGCCTATGCGACCGGATCTGGGAGAAATCTCATCTCGGCTCAATATGCAGAAGGGCGAGATCGCGACCAAAATGTCGCGGAATAAAAGATTTCTATTTGATCAAGTCATGTTTCCGCATCTGCGCGACGCCTACAACGACGTCATGGGACTGACAAAGGATGTTGATGGAATCGTGACGCATTGTTTAGCGTTCGGCGCCAAGGCTGCTGCGGAACAGCGGGGCCTTCCTCTCTTCAACGTGTTTCTTTCGCCCATGCTGCTGTTTTCTGCGGACAATCCTCCGTTAGGGACCCCGGCGCCGTTCATGACGTCGCGGTCGCCGCTCGCCGTCGGATATAACTGGCTCCTGATCAAAACGCTCGAAGCGGCGTTGACTCTCCTGGCGTCGCCGCTCGCGCGATTCAGAAATGAAGTGGGTCTGCCCGGCGTACGTGGTTTTGAGCTTTTGGTGGGCGCTCCGCGCGCAGCCGCGACGATCGGACTATTCAGCTCGCTCCTGATGCCCCCGGTTTCCCAGCGGACAAGGTCGGAAATTATTGTTGGACATAGTTTCCACGATGGGCGCCACACGCCGGCGGGCGCATCCGACCCGGAGGGGCTTCCGTCTGATTTAACAGACTTTTTGGACTCAGGGTCCGAACCTATCGTCTTCACGCTTGGGAGCCTCGTCGCGATCGATCGGATAGACTATTTCCGAGCCTGTTCGATCGCGGCTCGGTCGCTCAAAAGGCGTGCTGTTCTTTTGGCGGATAGCGCCGATGTGGACAAATTGCGCCAAGAGATGTCTTCCGAGATTTCCGTGCACGGCTACGTCCCGCATTCGCTGCTGTTTCCCAGATGTTGCGCTGTGGTTCATCACGGCGGAATGGGATCTACGGGTCAGGCGCTTCGCGCCGGCAAGCCACAACTTGTAACCCCGTTTTGTAACGACCAATTCGATATCGCTGAGCGCCTGAGGCGACTTGGCGTTGCGCGTACGCTCAAGGCGAAAGACGTCTCCGCTGATCGATTGGCGCAGAACATTGAACGGCTATTGTCATCGGCTAGTTATACTGACTGTGCGCGGGCGGTCGCTGATGAAATTGCATTAAACGATGGCGCGGAGTCCGCCGCGGCGTTAATATCCCAAAGGCTCAGGCGTCCAGGACCAGGAATAAGCGGTTGCGTTGTCGAAGGTGAGCCTGGAACAGAGCGCGTCTGAGGATTGCGGCGGCAATGTCTAAATCCCGATAACGGCATGGCGGCGTGTAAAATGAACCACGAATTTCGTTTCGGAGTGTCGGATGGCGCGGCCCTGCCCCGGGCGGAACGTCTGCTGCGGAATCGCATTTCCCTGCGGTTGATCCTTCAAATCATTCTCGTCGCAGCGTTAACCATCGGCGTGCCGCTTTTCGTCTGGGCAAGATATTTCGTGGGCGCCGACGAAGCGCCCGCCAAACAGATAAAGGAGACGGCGTGGGCTCCCGCAGCCCTCGGCGTCGGCGCGCTGGGCTGGATCGAACCGCGCTCGCGACTCATCCGAGTCTCGAACGAGGCGGCCGCGACCGGCGGCGTCGTCGGCGAAATACTGGTGCGGGAAGGCCAGTCCGTCAAGGCGGGGACCCGGATCGCGGTGCTCTCCGACTGGCGCCGCCGCCAAGCGGAAGTGGCGCTCGCCGCGGCGGAAATCAGCGCCGCTAAGGCGCGTCACCTTGCAGCTGAGGCCGAACTCGAGAGCGCCCAGCGGGACGCCGAGCGCAAGAAAAGCCTGTACAAATCCGGCTCCGCCACGCTTTCCGTGGTGGATGGCGTCGAGTTGCGCCTGAAAAAGGCCAAGGCGGATGTCGACGTTGCGACGGCGAGCATTCAGCAGAGCGAGGCCAATCTGGAGCTCAAACAGGCGCAGCTGTCCCAGGCGGTGTCGACCGCGCCGATCGACGGCGTCATCATCAAGATCAATGCGCGCCCCGGCGAGCGCATCGGTCCCAATGGTGTGGCCGATATTGCGAATCTCAATGAGCTTGACGTTGTGGCTGAGGTTTACGAGACCGACATTCCACGCGTGAAAGTCGGTCAGAAGGCGATCGTGAAACTTCCGGAGCGGAGCGCGCCTTATCCGGCAAAGGTGCGTGAGATCGCTTTTCTCGTTCGCAAAAACCGCGTCAACGACGCCGATCCGCTCGCGGACCGCGACAATAGGATCGTTGAGGTGCGATTGACGTTGGAGCGTCCAGGGATCGAACAGCTTTGGCACCAGCTCTTCCGTCAGGTTCAGGTGCAAATAGAACGGTGAGCGGTTTGTCTCCGGCGCTGTTCGCCGCTCGACTGGCGTGGCGCCAGCTCATATACGACAGGCCCAAACTGCTCGCCGCCACCTTGGGCGTGCTGTTCGCCTGCGTGCTCGTGTTCATGCAGCTTGGCTTTCGAGATTCGCTTTACACCAGCGCGTCTTCCGCGCCGCTGAAAATGCAGGGCCAGCTGTTTCTGCTCCACAAGCAGACCGAAGCCCTCTGGCGGCCCGTCTCCTTCGATCGAAGCATCCTGATGCGCGCCTTGGGCCTTCCGGCGGTTCGGCGAGTCGTGCCCCTCTACATGTCGCTCGGACAATTCAAGAATATGGATACCCATATCCAGCGGACGCTGATGATTTACGGGTATGATCCCACCGCCGAGCTCATTCATATCGACGACTTTGCGGCTTTCAGGTCCGAGCTGCAGCGTCAGGACACGGCGCTATTCGACGTGACCTCCCGCCCGGAGTTTGGTCCGATAAAAGAGCTGATCGCCTCCGGGCGCGACATCACCGAAATAAACGGTCGCAAGGTAAAGCTCGTCGGCACCTTCCATATGGGCACCACTTTCGCCGCCGACGGCAATGTCGTGATGAGCGATCTCAACTTTCATCGCGTTTTTCCAATGCGATCCCTTGATCAGATCGATATCGGCTTCGTCCTGTCGGCGCCGGGCGCCGACATCGCCGCGACGCAAGCCGCACTCTTGCGACTCGTCGGGCAGGAGGTGCAAGTCTTGACCTATGAAGAGCTCGTCCGCTTCGAGCAGGCCTACTGGGAGAATTCGGCGCCGCTTGGCTTCATTTTTGGTTTCGGCACGCTCATGGGCCTGATCGTCGGCATGGTGATCGTCTATCAAATTTTGTTCACGGATATCGGCAACAACATTCCCCAATACGCCACTCTGGTGGCGATGGGATACAGCCAATCCTATCTCCGTAACATTGTCTTTGCTTCCTCCATTTATCTGGCGGTATTCGGATTTCTGCCAGGCATGGCGCTGTCCACGTTGCTCTATCAGGTGGCGGAGCGCTCTATTTTCATCCCGTTCCCTATGACCCTCGAGCGTATCGCCAGCGTCTTCTTCTTTATCCTGACAATGTGCGCGCTGGCTGGCTTGCTGGCGATACGCAAATTGAAATCGACGGATCCGGCCGACATGTTCTCATGAGCATGATCGACGTGAAAGGTTTGAATTTCGCTTTTGGACAAGGCGAGTTGCGTCGTCAGGTCCTGACAAACATTCATCTTTCCATCGAAACCGGCGAAATCGTTATTCTCACCGGGCCCTCTGGCTCCGGAAAGACGACGCTGTTGACCATCCTGGGAGGACTGAGGCTCGCGACCTCCGGAAGCGTCGTGGTGCTCGGCGAACAACTGGTGCGCAGCGAAACCCGCACACGCATCGCCGTGCGGCGGCAGACTGGATATATTTTTCAGCAGCACAATCTCTTCCTCTCGCTGACCGCCACAGAGAACGTCTGCATGGCGCTTGAGCTGCACGATTGCTTTTCTGAAAAGGAACGGGTCGGGCTCGCGCATCAAATTCTGACTCAGGTCGGACTAGAGGAGCGTCTGGAGTATCGACCCCAGCAGCTTTCCGGCGGACAGCGCCAGCGCGTCTCGATCGCGCGCGCCTTGGTTTCCCGACCGAAGATCGTGCTCGCGGATGAGCCGACCGCGTCTCTCGATAAGAATAGCGGCCATGAGGCGGTCGAGATATTAAGAAGTCTCGCCAAGCAGAATGGAACGACGATCCTGATCGTCACCCATGATTATAGAATACTCGATATTGCGGATCGCATTGTTAATCTCGAGGACGGGATCATCAAATAACAATTCGCGCCAAGCGTCGCCGATTTGCTTGCGACCGCCCCCCGCAGTCGACGCGCTTGTCGCACACGCATTTTCCGGCGCGCGGCGATGCGCCCTTAGAGCAGGTTCCAAAAAAGTTGACGGACTTTTTCGATGAGAACCTGCTCCAACGTTTTGATTTTGAGTGATTCCTTTTCGATCACATGATTCCATGTGATCGGGAAGCGCTCTAGGCCTCGCCCTTCGCGAGCAGATCCCCATACGCGGCTTGGTCGATGACGCCGCCGGCGGCCGCCACACGCTCTCGATCAAGAGATGAAAGCGCATCTTGAACGATGTCGATCCGCTTCCATCCCGGCAGCGGCGCTTCATCTCCCTCTGCGGCGACATATTTGGACTGGGCGATTTTCTGGTGGGGATGAATGTAGCGCGGACAATTCACCCACACGCTCTCGACGTCGACGCCGACGACGAATAGCGCGCCGGGATAAGAAGCGAGCAGCGACGCTTCGCGCAAGAGTCTTGCCTCGCCCTGCACGCGAAGCCGATTGGGCGTGACGAAATCGATGAACAGCAGGCCAACCTTGCTCGTTTCCGCCAGATTTCCGGCGGAGTAAAACATACCGTTGCCGTCGAACCACGGGAAAATGAGCGAGCTTTGACCGACGACGCGAACGAAGCCCGGAGCGCCGCCCTTATAGGAGACCGTCGGACGGCCGGCGGGATCGAGCGTCGAAAGAAAGAACATGTCGCGAGACTGGATGAATTCGACCTCATGGGGAGCAAATTCGGCGTGCATGACGCCGCCCTCCATCAAATCGGCGAGGCGGCGCGTATCGAATTCGTCTTGAAGCTTGCGGTGCTCGGCGCCGTATAATTTTGACATCGATCTCTCTCCAACCGTCTGCCGAACGCGAAGTAATTTTTCAGCGCAGGGACGCCATGCCGCAGACCAGCGCGGCGTCAATGGTCCAGGAGCCGCCGGATTGTGGCAAGCAGATAAATGCCTCGTCTCACTCAGGAAATTTGCCCGAGATGCGCTCGAAGGCTCGTCGCGAGAATGGCGGGCGCCGACCCGCGCCGCGCGGCGTCGCGCGAGCCTGAATACGCCGGCGACGCTGCGCGAGGCGGCGCAGAAAATGTGGCCTTCTCTACGTCCTTTGCGCCCGACCGCCAGGCAGGATCGCTCAGTCAGACGAACCGATGTTCGCTGCGACGCCGTTGAGCAAAGCAGTCGCCTCATCCGGCAGATCGAGTTTGGTCGCTAAGAGATTCTCCCGCAGATGAGCGAGCGACGTCGTGCCGGGAATCGGCAGAATATTGGGCGCGCGACGAAGCAGCCAGGCGAGAGCGACCTGCATCGGCGTGGCGTCAAGGCGCCGCGCGACATCCGACAGGGTCGAGGATTGCAGCGGAGTGAACCCGCCGAGCGGAAAGAAGGGCACATAGGCGACGCCGCCGACGGCGAGTTCGTCGATGAGCGCGTCGTCGACCCGGTGCGCAAGATTATAATGATTCTGCACGCAGACGATTTTGCAGATCTCGCGACCTTCCGCGATCTGTGTGGGCGTGACGTTGCTGAGGCCGATGTGACGTATAAGCCCTTGCCGCTGTAGCTCCGCGAGCGCGGCGAGCGGGGCTTCTATGGAGCCTTCCGCCGGGCCGTGAGCACTGAACATGACGCGTAGATTGACCACATCGAGCGCATCCAGACCGAGATTGCGCAGATTGTCATGCACCGCCTGTCTGAGTTCGTCGCGTGAGAAGGCTGGCCGCCATGAACCGTCTGCGCCGCGCCGCGCGCCGATCTTGGTCGCGATGACGAGGTCATCCGGATAGGGATGCAGCGCCTCGCGGATCAACTGGTTGGTGACATGCGGGCCATAGAAATCGCTGGTGTCGATATGGTTCACCCCGGATGCGACCGCTTCGCGCAACACGGTCAGCGCCGCATCACGATCCTTGGGGGGACCGAACGCGCCGGGTCCCGCGAGCTGCATCGCGCCGTAACCTATTCGTTTCACGGTGCGGTCGCCGAAGGTGAAGGTGGTCATGGCGTCGGTCCTTGTTGCGCGCCGCTCACGCAAATATATGAAGAAACCTTCGCTTTCTGAATTCGCATTCCATGAACGCCGTCGCAAAGACCTTAATTCCCAGAAAAACCCCGGCGCAGGCCCGTTCCGCCGCGACCGTCGACACGCTGCGCATGGCGGCCATTCAGGTTTTGCTCCGGGAGGGCCTGAGCCGCTGTACGACGACCCGTATCGCCGAGCGCGCGGGCGTGTCGGTCGGAAGCCTCTACCAATATTATCCCAACCGCGACGCCCTGCTCGCCGGCGTCCTCGAAAATCATCTCGAGGGCGTCGCCGGCGCGGTCGAGCGCGCCTGCCACGAACATCGGGGCCAGCAACTGTCGCAGATGGGTTCGGCCTTCGTCGTCGCCTTCCTGGCTGCGAAGCTGCGTGAGCCAGAAGAAGCGAAGGCGCTCTACGCCATTGCGGAAGAACGGGGCGGCGCGACGCTGGCCGCCCGGATGCGCGCGCGCATCGTCGCGGCCGTCGCGGCCATGCTGGCGAGCGCGCCGGACGCCCACTTCGACGATCCCGCCATGGTTGCAAAGATCGCGCTTGGCGCCTTGGTCGAGCCGGTCCAAACCTTGCTCAAAGAACATGCGCCGGCCCATTTCAGAACGCGCCTCGAAAGGGAACTCGTCCTGCTTGTGACCGCGTATCTCCAAGCCCATCGGTTCAACCCCGAGCGCCCGGGCGCGCCGGCGGCGATCGCCGAGGCTCGCGCCGCCGCGCGCGGCCCGGCATAGAGCCGCGAACCGGCCATGCAGCGCTTTCATATTTTTCAAACCGCGGTCGGTCCCTGCGCCCTTGCGTGGAGCGAAGAGGGCGTGACGCGATTCCAGCTGCCGGAGCGGGACGATGCAGCTTTGGCGCGACGCATGGCGAAGGCGGATCGGTGGTCAGGCGCCCTGCCTTCGCCGATCGCGCGAGCCATCGCGGACCTCGAGCGCTATTTCCGCGGCGAGCAGGTCGATTTCTCGACCCTGCGGCTGGACCTTCGCGCCAGCAGCCCGTTTCACAAGGCCGTCTATGATGCGACCCGCGCCATTGGCTGGGGCGCCGTCGCGACCTATGGCGAGATCGCCCGTGGCGTCGGATCGCCAGGCGCCGCGCGCGCGGTCGGACATGCTCTGTCGAGAAATCCGATCGCGATCATCATCCCCTGTCATCGCATTCTGGCCGCCGGCGGAAA
This sequence comes from Methylocystis sp. SC2, assembly GCF_000304315.1. Classification (NCBI taxonomy): domain Bacteria; kingdom Pseudomonadati; phylum Pseudomonadota; class Alphaproteobacteria; order Hyphomicrobiales; family Methylocystaceae; genus Methylocystis; species Methylocystis hydrogenophila. Next base: position 1,510,317 of record NC_018485.1, read on the forward strand.
AATCGGCGGATTTTCCGCTCATGGCGGCACGAGCGCGAAGGCGCGCCTGCTTGAAATCGAAGGCGCGCGATTGGGCCGAGGGCTCGCCGCAAATCCTGACCTTTTCACGCCGTCATTCGGTTGAGCCGCAACGCCGCGTTTCGAAAATTCCATCGCTCAGCGCGATGACGCGCGACTGTGCTTCGCCAGTTCGGTCATGCGTTGCAGCCGCGCGGTCGCTTCGGGAAGTTCCGGAAGGGTGCGAACCGTCAAGCGCTCGCCAGATCCTTGTAGGCCTCGAGCGCCGCGCGCTCGATCCAGCATTCCGCGAGCCGTCCGTTTTCGACACGCCAGATTGCGATCCCCGAAAACTTGATGGGGCGACCGTCGGCGGGAAGACCAAATATCCCATTGTTGAAACCCGTGCACATCCACCGCGAGACGACGCGATCACCCGCCGCATTGGCGAAAACCTCCAGGGTTTCGTTGCGCGCGCTTGTGAGCCCGGATTGAAAATCCGCTACCCATCGCCGGAAGGCGTCGCGTCCGCTGACGGTCTTCATGGCCGAGTGGACCTGATAGTCATCGGTCATGAGTTCATCGATCGCGCCGAGATCATTGGCGGTCCCATTCCATACACGCGACAGAAAGGCCGTCGCCAATTCCTCGGCTTGCCTTGACGGGGCGACATCAGTCGGCATGCGAGCTTCCTCTACTTCAGTCCGTTCTTCCCTGGATGAAATCTGACTCTCGGCGCTTCCGCGCGCCCGGCGCCGCAGGTCCTGTTCAAGCAGCTCGGGCGCCGTGAAGCGAGCCCCGTCGCCCAGGCACAGGCCATCGCGCATCGCCCATTTATTACGCGCGGCGTTTAGCAGCCGCTCGGAGCCTCGAGCGCGATACGCGACCGCAGGGAGCCCTCTCGGAACATAGCGCCCTTCAAATCAGTTTTCATCCTGGCGGGCGGCCTTGGCCGAACCTAGGGATTGAGATTTAGGAGCACGGAATCAATGGTTGCGTTAACCGAAAATGGCGGGGACCCCATTATCTGCGCCGACGAAGAATGCGGTTTCGGCGATGCATCGACTCCACCGGCGCGGCCAGATGCAAATTCCGTCGAACTGGAGCCGCCAACACGGGCGCGCTACACGGTCGCCCAAGTGAAGGATTCGATGAGGGAGGCGATCGACAATATCGTGCAGTCAGGCGCGACCGATCAAATGCGCGGCTATGCCAACGAAGCCATGGGCAAGACCAAGTTGACCCTCGGGCTCGCCACGCAGTCGACTCATCTCACGCTCACCGGACTGGCGCAGATCGTCGTTGGTGAATTTCAAAAATCCATCGGCGAGGCGAAGCTTGCCGAAGACGGCAAGGATATCTTTCCGGAACTGTGACGACGGTCGCCGTAGCGCCGAGCGTGATCGGCGGCCGACTGACTCTCAATTCCGGACCTGTGTTGCTGATCTCGTGTTCTGGACAGGACTCTATTGGCCGATCGGCGCGCTTCTCCCGAAGCCTCTGCGCCGGCGCAGTGACCTTCAGCCATGTGGTCCTCGGCGCGAGATTAGCGGGCGCCGCACGGGACCGCTGCGAGGAACAATCAACCGATCTGGAAGTTCAGTATTCGCCCAGCGGGGCGATAACAGCGGAGAAGCGGGCATGAGCATAACATCGCAAGTCACGAACAAGGTCCAGGAGGCGCAGGAGGCCATGACCAAGGCGTCGGCGAACGCCGCCGCGAAGGCCGCGTCCATGGCCGACGACGTCAGCGCTAAGGTCGATGAAACCATGGAGAGCGCCGACGCCGCATTGGCGACGGTCGGCGAGCAATCTCGGCAAGTCGCGGAGAAGGCGCGTTCGGCGGGCGAAGGGCTGAAGACGACGGTCGAGGGCGCCGTGCGCGAACAGCCGGTGACGGCGCTGTTGCTCGCCATCGCCGGAGGATTCCTCGTCGGGGCCATGTGGAAGGGCCGCAGCTAATCTCGGGCGGGCAAGATCATGATGCTGGATCCGCTATTCCAACGGGTTGACGAGAGTATTGCGAACGCGACGCGAGGAGCGTCGCGTCTCGCCATCGTTGCGGTCCTCGCGCTGCTCGCGCTCGGCTTCGCAACGGCGGCCGCCCACGCCTACGCCATGAGAACCTGGGGAGAGATCGTCGGCAACCTCGTCATCGCCGGAGCCTTTCTCTTCGCGGCGCTTATCGTTTATCTCGCGACAAAGGAGTCCGTCGCGACGGAAACTCAAGCGCCGGCAGCCGAACTCGAACAGAGCGGCTTTCCGCAACTCCCCTTCGTTGATCAGCTGTTCAAGCCGGATGGAAGCCTGGTGCGGTCGATCGGCTCCTCGATCGGCTCGATGGCGCCCGTCGCGGCGAAAGCGGTGGCCGAACGCGTAGCGCCAAACCTCCATCTGATCATCGGCGCCGCCGTGGGACTGATGCTTGCGTCAAAAATCTCGGAAAAGCTTGACAGTACGAGGTCTCCGGAAGCGTAATCAGCGGGCGCGCGTTCAGCCGCCCGCGAGCGTACGAGGTTTGCGTTGTCGCCGAGAGCGAACTGGAAGGGCTCTCTGAAGATTGCGGAGCTCACCTGTCCGGTGGCGCTTTACTCCGCGACGTCGACATCGGACAGGATCGCATTCCACACGATCAACCGGTCGACCGGCCACCGCGTGCGGCGGACCTTTGTCGATAGCGACACGGGGGAACCTGTCGACTCCGGCGATCAAGTCAAAGGCTATGAAGTCGGCAAGAACGAATATGTCGTTCTCGAACCCGAGGAGATCGCTCAGGCGACGCCAAAGAGCGATAAAACCCTGACGATCGAGACATTCGTGGATTGCGGCGACATCGACGCCGTCTATTTCGACAAGCCCTACTATCTATCCCCGTCGCAAAGCGACGCGAACGAACTTTTCGTTCTGATACGCGAGGGCATGCGTAAGAACAAAGTCGCGGCGCTCGCGAAGACCGTGCTGTTCAGGCGCGCGCGCACCGTTCTGATCAGCGCCTATGGCGACGGGCTTCTCGCGACGACGCTGAACTTCGATTATGAAGTGCGCTCCGCGCAGCAGGCGTTCGACGACGTGCCCGAGGTTAAAATTCAGAGCGAAATGCTTCAGCTCGCCAAGCACATTATCGATACGAAGCGGGGCGCTTTCGACCCATCCACCTTCGAAGACCGCTATGAGGCCGCCCTCGCCGAATTCGTGAAAGCGAAACTGGAGGGCAAGCCGATCGCGCCGCCGCGCAAGGCTCGGGAAACCAAGGTCGTCAATCTGCTCGAGGCGTTGCGCGAAAGCGCGGCGCTTTCCGAGCAGAGCGACAAGGCTCCGGCCAAGAAGCAAGCGGCGCAGCCTCGCAAGACCAGGACGGCCGCGACACGGCGGAAAGCGAGCTGACCTCGCATGTCGCTTGCCGATTACCGCAAGAAGCGCGACTTTGCGGCGACGCGCGAGCCGAAGGGGCGAGGCGTTCGAAAGACCGGCAGCAGCTTCGTCGTCCAGAAACATGCCGCAAGGCGGCTGCACTACGATCTTCGCCTGGAGATGGACGGCGTTTTGAAAAGTTGGGCTGTGACCAGAGGCCCAAGTCTCGTGCCCGGCGAGAAGCGGCTTGCCGTTCACGTCGAGGACCACCCTCTCGACTATCGCAATTTCGAAGGCGTCATTCCGGAAGGCCAATATGGCGCCGGCGAAGTGATCGTGTGGGACAAGGGCGTCTGGATTCCGGAAGGCGACCCGCATAAGGGTTACGCCAAGGGCCACCTCGATTTCGAGCTGCGCGGCAAGAAGCTCGGCGGACGTTGGCATCTCGTGCGCATGGCCCGAAAGCCGCGGGAGAAGCATGACAATTGGCTGCTCATCAAGGGCGATGACGAATTTGCGCGTGCGCCCGAAGATGCGGACATACTTGAGGAGTTGCCGCGCTCGGTCGACACCGGACGCACGATCGGCGATGTCGCGGATGGCAAGCGGGCGCCGCGCCCGAAGAAAAGCGCCCTGCCGAAGCAGAGCGCCGCGTCGCGCTTGGATAAAACGACTTCCCCAGCGACGCCGCAAGCGCCTGCGGTGGACACCGACCCGTCTCGTCTCAAGGGCGCAAAGAAGGCGCCGCCGCCGAATTTTATTGCACCGATGCAGGCCAGTTCCGGCACCGCGCCGGCGAGCAAGGAATGGATTCACGAAATCAAATTCGACGGCTATCGCGTGCAGGCGCGCATCGAGGCGGGACGCGTGCGGCTGCTCTCGCGCAGCGGCCTCGACTGGACGAAGAAATTTGGCGATGAGGTCGCGTCGGCGCTGCGCGCCCTGCCTCTCGGCGCCGGGCTCATCGACGGCGAGATCGTCGTCGAGACGAGCTCAGGCGCGTCGGATTTCTCCGCGCTGCAGGCCGATCTGAGCGCCGGGCGGACCGATCGCTTCGTCTATTGGGTCTTCGATCTTCTTTACCTCGACGGCTATGATCTGCGCGGCGCGACCTTGCTGGAACGCAAACGGCTGCTGCAACGACTCTTGGGCGCCGAAAGCGACGATAAGGTTCGCTTAAGTCTTCACTTTGAGGACAGCGGCGCCGTCGTGCTGGCGCATGCCTGCCGGCTCGGCCTCGAAGGCGTGGTGTCGAAGCTGCGGGAGTCGCCCTATCGTTCCGGCCGCGTGAAGAGCTGGATAAAGGCCAAATGCTTCGCGCGGCAGGAATTCGTCGTCGCGGGCTATACGCCCTCGACGGTGTCGCGCCGGGCGATCGGCGCCCTGGTGCTTGGCGTCTACCAGAATGGCGTCCTTTGCCATGTTGGCCGCGTCGGCACGGGATTTACGGCCGACATGGCGCATGAGCTTTTCGCGAAGCTCGATCCCCTGCGCGCCTCCTCGAATCCTTTTGGCGCGCGGCTCAGCGCGGATGCGGCGCGCCATGTGCGCTACGTGCGGCCCGAACTGGTGGCCGAGGTCGAATTTCGCGGCTGGACGGGCGATCAAAATCTTCGGCACGCCTCCTTTCGCGGGCTGCGCGAAGATAAGGACGCGCGCGACGTCGTCCGCGAAAGCGCGCCGCAGGTTGAGCGGGTGACAGCGGCGAGAGCGGAGCAAAGCGTCGTGAGGCTCACCCATCCCGATCGGCTCTATTGGCCGGATCAAGGCGTCACCAAACAGGGCCTGGCGGATTACTACGCCGACATCTGGCGCTTTATCGCGCCCTTCATCGTCAATCGCCCGCTGGCGCTGCTGCGCTGCCCCAACGGCGTCGAGGGAGAGAAGTTCTTCCAGAAACACGCTTGGAAAGGCATCGATCCGAACATCGTGCTCATCGACGATCCGAAAGGAGAAGAAGAGCCCCTGCTCAGCATCAAGGACCTCAACGGCCTGACCGCGCTCGTTCAATCCGGCGCCTTGGAAATTCATCCCTGGGGCTCGACGGCGTCTGACTGGGAGCGCCCCGACGTCATCATCATGGATCTCGATCCCGGCGAACAGGTCGCGTGGGAGTCGGTCATTGCGGCCGCGGAAGAAACGCGGGAGCGGCTCCAAGACCTTGGGCTCGCCGCCTTCGTGAAAACGTCAGGCGGAAAGGGGCTTCATGTGGTGGCGCCCGTGAAGCCTAAAGCGGCGTGGCCAGAGGTGAAGGCTTTCACCAAAAGCATCGCCGATGCGATGACGCGTGACAGCCCGAGCAAATATGTTGCGACGATCACGAAATCGAAGCGCCGCGGCAAGATACTCGTCGACTATCTGCGCAATCAGCGCGGCGCCACGGCCGTCGCGCCCTACTCCACCCGCGCCCGTCCCGGCGCCGCCGTGTCGATGCCGCTCGCCTGGGACGAACTTAGTCCGGCGATCGGACCTGACTATTTCACGATCGCGAAAACCCTCGCCCGCCTCGAGTCGCTGCAGAACGATCCCTGGGGAGACTTTCGTCAAGCGGCGGCGCCGATCGAAACGCCGAAGGCGCGCAAAAGGAGAAAAACCTAGCGACGTTTGGCGCCGCGCTTTTCCGTATCGATGCTCTTGCGGAGCGCATCCATGATATTGACGACGTTGCTCGGAGCCGCCGACGCCGGTTTTTTGCGCGCGGGCGCGCGCTCCTTCTTCTTTCCAGAAATGATGTCCAGCAATTGCGCTTGCACGGGATCATGGAGCATCGCCGGATCCCAGTGACTCTTGCGCTCCTCGATCAATTTGGAAATCAGGGTGAGAGCTTTCGCGTTCGGCGCTTCGGCGCCGATCTTGTCGAGATAGTCCTTCGGATCGCGCACCTGGTCGGCGAAGCGCAACGTCCATAACACAAGCCCCTTGTCGCGCGGCTCGACCATCACGGCGCGTTCGCGCCGATACATCACGAGCCGCGACAGGCCGACCGTCTTCGTCGCCTTCATCGCGTCGCGAATGACGGAGAAGGCTTCGACGCCGATCGGATCGTCGGGCGCAAGATAGTGTGGCTTATCGAACCAGATCCAGTCGACGCTCGCCGCCGGCGCGAAGGTCTCGATATCGATCGTTCGCGTGCTTTCGAGGCTTAGGGCGTCAAGCTCTTCGTCTTCAAGCAGCACGTAATCGTCTTCGCTGCGCGGATATCCCTTCGCCGCATCGTCCTCGCCGATCGGCGCGCCGGAGACCGCGTCGACATATTGGCTGACGACGCGGTTGCCGGTGTGTCGATTAAGGATGTGGAAGCGAACTTTCTCGCCTTCCGTCGTGGCCGGCGTCATCGCGACCGGACAGGTCACAAGCGAAAGCTTCAAATAGCCTTTCCAGAATGACCGCGGCGCCATTCTACACCCCTCCGAGGGCAGGGAACTCTTCAATAACGTTCGTTCCAAAGCATCGTTCCGCTTCCGCCCTCTTCCCGCGCGTTTTGGGAACATTTGGCCTTCGAATATTGTTGAATTCAAGCATGACTCTTCATCTGCCCGTTGTCACTGGAGTCGACGGCTCCCGCATCGGAAGCGCCGCCCAAGGGCTCTTCGACATGGAAAAGAAGGCCGAAAGGCAAACGACGCAGGGCCGCCGCGGCGCGCCAAGGGCGCAGCGATGCGACGCCGCCCATCACCTCTCTTTGCTTGGGATCGATGGGGAATTGACCTCTGGGCTGCGCGACATGTACGCGACGAGCCTCTTAGAACCCCTGCCGGACAAGTTTCTCGACTTACTCGTGCGACTGTCGACGCCGGTCTCCAAATAGCTGACAGGGGCGTGCGCTCCAAAACGCGCGACCGGCGCCTTGAGTTGACGAAGCGACTAGAAAACAATGGCCAAAAAAATGATTGCCTGTCGTTCAACAGGCAATCATCGCGGATCAATCGTCGAGCGGGTCATTTTCGATTGCGCAGCCAATGCTCGATCTCCGCCTGTCGCGGTTCACGAACGGGGATGAGACGCTCCCGCGGCGCTTCGCTTTGCGGCAAAAGCAGCATCCTCGCGAGCGCTTCAACTATGCGCCGCCAGTCTACTCCAAGTTTCGGCTTCGAACTCATTTCAGCTCTCCTTGCATCGGAGAAGGATAAGAAAACAACTCTCCCTTTTTAAGAATGTTCCAAGACGCCGGCAAAGCTCGGCGGGCGCGCCTGGACGAGGAATGGCGGACGCGCGCCGATGAAAAGCTCCGAACCTAAGGTTCGGGCCGATCGAAGAGGGCGGCGCGCCAAGCTTGCGACGCGCAGAGCGCTTCCCGATCACATGGAATCATGTGATCGATAAGGAATCGCTCCAAATCAAAACGTTGGAGCAGGTTCTCATCGAAAAAGTCTGTCAACTTTTTCGGAACCTGCTCTAAGACTTCAAAGTCTTGAGCCAAGCGTCCACGTCTTCGCGAATGCGGTCCCGCCCTTCGCCGTAACGTTCTTGGAGAACGCCTTCAAACTGCTCGCGCTTGCCGTCCATGCGCGCGAGATCGTCGTCGGTCAGTTCCGCCCACTTCTCTCTCACCTTGCCCTTGAACTGTTTCCAATTGCCTTCGACACGATTCCAGTCCATCGCCGTCCTCCCAAGGCTAAGGAGCGTTCCACGCCGACGGAACGCGGGCGCAACCGCTTTGTTCCAGGATTCTGGCGGCAGGGGAATCGATTCGTAACGCTCATCGCCGTTCACGCGGCGAGGCCGCAGCACTTCTTGAATTTTTTGCCGGAGCCGCAGGGACAAGGATCGTTTCGGCCCGCCTGCTTGCCCTTCACGATGGGCGCATTCTTGCGATTGGCCTCTTCGAGGAAATACCAGCGGTCCTCCTGCGCGTCGTGTCGGAACAGCGAGCGCTCCCGATGCGCATAGCGTTCGCCTTCGCTGGAGAAATGCGCGACGAATTCGACGTAGCCGGTTTCATCGCCCTGCAGCCCCTGCTCCGTCGACAGGATTTCAAGTCCGAGCCATTGCGAGTTGCGCGACCAATGCGTAATCGCCTTTCGGTCGAAATCGTAACGCGACTCCGGCGCCAAAGAATCCACAAGGTAATCGATGTCGCCGAGCGCAAACGCCGTATAGCGCGAACGCATCAACGCTTCGGCTGTGGGCGCGGACGCTCCTTGTTCGATGTAGGGCGCGCAGCACGCCAAGTAGGAGAGCTTTTGCGCGTCCATCGCGCGGCAAGGGCAAGTCTGGTCGGAGCGAGTCTGGTCGGTCATCCGCTTTGTTCGCGTAGGAATGATCTGTTCAGCGTCGGCGACGCCGGGACGCAATCCCCGACGCGGCGCGCCGGCTCAATGTTTGAGGCGCTTCACGGCCTCTATTGCGATCGGATCGAGGCCGGCGCCGCCGTGATCGACATGAGCGATGATCGCGTCGCGCATGCGCGGCTCCCAGAACTTCCTCAAATGTTCCGTCATGCTCACAACGCCGTCGGGATGCTTCTGCGCCACGAAGAACGTGCCGATCTGGTTAGCCATTTTGACGAGCTTTTCGACCGAATCATGCGACATGTGCGGAAACCTGTTCGAGAATGCGTCCTGGATGGGTGAAGATTTCGAAGTCGCGGCCGCGCATGACCGCGACGAGAGTCATGCCGCAGTGCTGCGCGTTGCGCACCGCGAGCGCGGTCGGCGCGGAGACGGCGGCGATGATCGGCGCGCCCATGCGCGCGGCCTTCTGCACGAGTTCGACGGAAACGCGGCTCGTCATCAGCACCACGCCTTGGCCGGCGGCGATGGCTTGGCGCGTCAAGGCGCCGGCGAGCTTGTCGAGAGCGTTATGGCGGCCGACGTCCTCGCGCGCGATCAGGGTCCCGGAGACGGGATTCCAGAAGGCGGCGGCGTGAATGGCGCGCGTCTCCTGATTATATTTCTGCGCCGCGGGCAGACGCTCCATCGCCTCGATCAGGGCGTCGGCGCGCACCGACAGCGCATTGTCCAGCGTCGGCAGAGAGCGCGTCGCCGCCTCCAGGCTCTCGATGCCGCAGAGGCCGCAGCCCGTCGGCCCCGCCATCGAACGGCGCCGCTCGACATAGGCTTCCTGCCGTCCGCCCTTCAGCCAGGCGCGCAGTTCGATGCCGGCGTCGGAGACGACGATCTCGACGTCGCCCGCCTGCTCCGGCGAATCGATCAGCCCCTCGGTCAGCGCGAAGCCGATCGCGAAATCCTCGAGGTCCGCCGGCGTCGCCATCATCACCGCATGGGTGGAGCCGCCAAAGGTGAAGGCGACCGGCGTCTCTTCGGGGATCACGCGAGAAGAACGCGCCGTCACATCGTGACGGCGCGCCAGGCATTCCACCCGTAGTGTCGGCGGCGGCCTCTCCGTCATTCCGCCGCGTCGATCGCGCTCGCGATGCGACGGCTCTGCTCCGTCAGCTCGCGATATTGATGCTGCCAGTCGGTCGGTCCGTTGGTGGTCGAGACCTGCACCGCCGTAACCTTGTATTCAGGACAATTGGTCGCCCAATCCGAATTGTCGGTCGTGACCACATTGGCCTGAGTGGTCGGATGGTGGAACGTCGTATAGACGACGCCCGGCGCGACGCGATCCGTGATCTTGGCGCGCAGCGTCGTCTCGCCGGCGCGGCTCGCCACCTTCACCCAATCGCCGTCGCGCACGCCGCGATCCTCCGCGTCATGCGGATGGATTTCGAGGACGTCCTCGGGATGCCACTGCGAATTCTCGGTGCGCCGCGTCTGCGCGCCGACATTATATTGCGACAGGATGCGGCCGGTCGTGAGCAGCAACGGGAACCGCGGCCCCACCTTCTCCTCGGTCGGGACATATTCGGTGATGACGAATTTGCCCTTGCCGCGCGCAAAGCCGTCGATGTGCATGATCGGCATGCCATGCGGCGAATTCTCATTGCACGGCCACTGCACGGAGCCGTCTTCCTCTAGGCGCTTGAACGACACGCCGGCGAAGGACGGCGTGAGACGCGCGATCTCGTCCATGATCTCGCTGGCGTGCGCATAGTTCCAGTTGAGGCCCAGCTTGTTGGCGAGCAACTGGGTGACTTCCCAGTCGGCGTAGCCGTTCTTCGGCGACATCACCTTGGTGACGCGCTGAATGCGGCGCTCGGCGTTGGTGAAGGTGCCGTCCTTCTCGAGGAAGGTCGCGCCCGGCAGGAAGACATGCGCGTAGTTCGCGGTCTCGACCAGGAAGAGATCCTGCACGATGACGATGTCCATATTCGCCAGCGCACGCGAGACATGGCGCGTATCGGGGTCGGACTGCAGAATGTCCTCGCCCTGAACATAAAGTCCCTTGAACGTGCCTTCGATCGCCGCGTCGAACATGTTGGGAATGCGCAGGCCCGGCTCCGGATCGAGGGAGACGCCCCAATCCTTTTCGAACGCCTGGCGCGCCGCTTCGTTGGAGATGTGGCGATAGCCCGGCAGCTCGTGCGGGAACGAGCCCATGTCGCAGGAGCCCTGCACATTGTTCTGTCCGCGCAGCGGATTCACGCCGACGCCGCGGCGGCCGAGATTGCCGGTCGCCATGGCGAGATTGGCGATGCCCATGACGGTGGTGGAGCCCTGGCTATGCTCCGTCACGCCAAGGCCGTAGTAGATCGCTCCATTGCCGCCGGTGGCGTAAAGGCGCGCGGCGCCGCGGATGTCGGCGGCCGGCACGCCCAGCACGCTCTCCAGCGCCTCGGGGCTGTTCTTCGGCAGCGACACGAACTCGGCCCAGTCCTGATATTCGTCCCAGTCGCAGCGCGACTTCACGAAATCGAGATTGACGAGATTCTCCGTCACGATCACATGCGCCAGCGCCGCGATCATCGCGACATTGGTGCCGGGCTTGAGCGGCAGATGATAATCCGCCTCGATGTGGGGCGATTTCACGAGGTCGATGCGGCGCGGATCGATGACGATCAGCTTCGCGCCCTCGCGCAGGCGCTTCTTCATGCGCGAGCCGAACACCGGATGCGCGTCGGTCGGATTGGCGCCCATGACGAGAATGACGTCGGCGTCGTCGACCGAATCGAAATCCTGCGTGCCGGCGGAGGTGCCGAAGGCCTGCGCCAAGCCGTAACCCGTCGGCGAATGGCAGACGCGCGCGCAGGTGTCGGTGTTGTTGTTGCGGAACCCTTGACGCGCCAGCTTCTGAACGAGGTAGCTCTCCTCATTCGTGCAGCGCGACGAGGTGATCACGCCGACGGAATTCTTGCCGTATTTCTCCTGCGCCGCCCTCAGCCGGTCGGCGGCGAAGCCGACCGCTTCGTCCCACGAGACCACGCGCCAGGGCTGGTCGATCGATTCGCGGATCATCGGATTGAGAATTCGATCGCCGTGATGGGCGTAGCCATAGGCGAAGCGGCCCTTGACGCAGCTATGGCCATGGTTGGCCTTGCCGTCCTTCCAGGGGACCATGCGGACGACTTCCTCGCCGCGCATCTCCGCCTTGAAGGTGCAGCCGACGCCGCAATAGGCGCAGGTCGTGACCTCGGAATGCTCGGGCTGCCCGACGGCCACGACCGACTTCTCGATCAGCGTCGCTGTCGGACAGGCCTGAACGCAGGCGCCGCAGGACACGCATTCCGATTCCATGAAGGCTTCGTCCATGCCGGGCGAAACCCGCGAGTCGAAACCGCGGCCCGAGATCGTCAGCGCGAAGGTGCCCTGCACTTCCTCGCAGGCGCGCACGCAGCGGTTACAGACGATGCACTTGGACGGATCATAGCTGAAATAGGGGTTCGACTCGTCCTTCGGCTTCCAGTTGAAATTGGCGTCGCCGCTGTTGCGCGCGAAGACGTGATTGGCGCCGTCATAGCCGTAGCGCACGTCGCGCAGGCCCACGGCGCCGGCCATGTCCTGGAGTTCGCAGTCGCCATTTGCGGCGCAGGTCAGACAGTCGAGCGGATGGTCGGAAATATAGAGCTCCATCACGCCGCGGCGGATGGCGGCGAGGCGCGGCGTCTGCGTCTTGACCGAGATGCCCGGCGCGACCGGCGTCGTGCAGGAGGCCGGCGTGCCGTTGCGGCCCTCGACCTCGATGACGCAGAGCCGGCAGGAGCCGAACGCCTTGATGCTGTCGGTGGCGCAGAGCTTGGGGATTTCGGTGCCAACCTCCATCGCCGCGCGCATGATCGACGTGCCCTCGGGCACGGTGACGCTCTTCCCGTCGATGGTCAGCGTGACCGATTTTACGGATGGCGATTCGGGCGTGCCGTAATCGATTTCCTTGATAAGCGTCATGGCGGCTACCTCACTCAGCGGCTTCAAGGGCCGGCTTGCGGAAGTCCTCGGGAAAATGTCGAAGCGCGCTCTCCACCGGATACGGCGCAAAGCCGCCCAATGCACAGAGCGAGCCAAACTTCATCGTGTGGCAGAGATCCTTGAGGAGCGCGATATTCGCATCGACGTCCAGCCCATTGCGAATCTTGTCGATCGTCTCGACGCCGCGCGTCGATCCCAGTCGGCACGGCGTGCATTTGCCGCAGCTCTCGATGGCGCAGAACTCCATGCCGAAGCGCGCCATCCAGGACATGTCGACGGTGTCGTCGAATACGACGAGGCCGCCATGGCCGATGAGACTGTCCTTGGCCGCGAAGGCTTCATAGTCGATCGGAAGGTCGAAAAGCGACACGGGCACATAGGCGCCGAGCGGGCCGCCGACCTGCACCGCCCGGACGGGCCGGCCCGAGCGGGTGCCGCCGCCGATCTCGTTGACGACGACGCCGAGCGGAATCCCGAAGTCCGTCTCAAAGAGGCCGCCATATTTGACGTTGCCGGCGATCTGCAGCGGCATGGTGCCGCGCGAGCGGCCGACGCCGAGATCGGCGTAATGCTTCGCGCCCTTCTCCATGATCATCGGTATGGTGGCCATGGACAGCACATTGTTGATGACCGTCGGCTTGCCGAAGAGACCGACATGGGCCGGCAGCGGCGGCTTGGCGCGCACGATGCCGCGCTTGCCCTCGAGCGATTCGAGCAGCGAGGTCTCCTCGCCGCAGACATAGGCGCCGGCGCCGATGCGCAGCTCGACGTCGAAGTCGAACCCCGAGCCCTTGACGTTCTTGCCGAGCCAGCCCGCCGCAAGCGCCTTCTCGATCGCCGCCTGAAAGACCTTGGCGACGATCGGATATTCGGAGCGCAGATAGACATAGCCCTTGGAGGCGCCGACGGCGTATCCGCAAATGAGCATGCCTTCGATCAGCGAGAGCGGATCGCCCTCCATGATCATGCGGTCGGCGAAAGTGCCAGAATCGCCCTCGTCGGCGTTGACCACCACATATTTCTGGCCCGGCGGACAGTCCGCCACCGTCTTCCATTTGATGCCCGTCGGAAAGCCCGCGCCGCCGCGGCCGCGCAGGCCTGACTTGGTGACCTCTTCGACGACGGCCGCGGGCCCGATCTCGAAGGCGCGCGTGAGGCCCTTGAATCCCTCATGCGCCTCATATTCGGCGACCGACAGCGGATCGATGACGCCGCAACGAACGAAGGTGACCCGGTTCTGCTTCTTCATCCAGGGATGTTCGTCGACGACCCCGATGTTCAGCAGATGCGCGCCGCCGGTCAGAAAGCCGGCGTCGAACAGCGACGCGACGTCCTTGACCTTGGCCGGGCCGTAACCGACACGGCCCGCGGGAGTCTCCACCTCGATCAGGGGCTCGAGCCAGAGCATTCCACGCGAGCCGTTTCTGACGATCTCGATTGTTTCGCCGCGGGCTGCGGCCTCTTGCGCGACGGCGGCGGCCAGTCTGTCGGCGCCCATCGCAACGGCGGCCATGTCCAGCGGGATATATACTTTCACCATCAGTCGCGCGCCTCCGCGGCGATTTCGTCAAGCATTTCAGCGTCGACGCGGCCGATCGGCTCGCCGTCGTAAAGCGCCGAAGGGCTGTGGGCGCACAGCCCCAGACAATAGACCGGCTCGACCGAAAGGGCGCCGTCCGGAGTCGTTCCGCCCCAGTCGAGCTTCAACTTGTCGAGAAACGCCCGCGCCTGTCGCTCCGCGCCCATCGACTGGCAGGATTCCGCCCGGCAGATCTTCAGCGTGTGGCGGCCATGCGGCGCGCGGTGAAAATCATGATAAAAGGTGACGACGCCATGCATTTCGGCGCGCGAAATATTCAGCGCCTCGGCCATCTGCTTGACGGCGGCGTCGGGCACATAGCCGAACTCTTTTTGGAGCGCGTGCAGAATGGGCATCGCGGGTCCCTCAAGACCCATATGGTCGGCGATGATTTCCCGCGCGCGCTCGTCGCTATACTGAGCAGCGCCAGACATTTCTTCCCTTTCAGTCCGGACGTTGCGCATATGCGGTCGTCCTATTTAGACTAATTCCGAGAACAGTGCCGGAAATCCAAGGCCCGATCAATAGCGACCATCCGTTGCGCGATAGGGCGATCCTATCAACCGTCGAGCGTGTGGCTTTCCGCCAGCTTCTTGGCCTCCGAGACCAAGGCGGCGACCAGCGGAATCACCGGTTCGCGCTGCGGCGCCACAAGGCCGATTTCATGCACAGCCTCCGGCTCGACGATGGGAATGGAGCGCAGCGGCGCCGCCACGTTCAGGGTCCTGGCGAGCTTCTCCGGCAGCACCGTGGCCCAGTGGCCGGCTCTCACATGGTCGAAGAGCAAGATGACGTCATTCGATTCGAGGATCGGCATCGGCTCGGAGCCGCCCTTGCGAATGAGCTGTTCGACGATGCGACGGTTCTGCATGTCCGGCGTGAGAAGGCAGAGATCGATGCGACCAACCTCTCCCCACGTCACCCGGTCGCGGTTCCCGAGCGGATTGTCGGCGAAGGTCAGCAGCCGGTAGCGTTCGGAGCAGAGCGGCACCGCGCGCACGCGCCCCAGCGGCTCATTGTCGAGATAAGTAATGCCGGCGTCGATCTCAAGATTATCGAGCATGGTCAGCACCTCGCTCGACGACGCGGAGATCACCGAAAAGCGCACCCCCGGATGTTTCTCGCGATAGGGCGTCGTCAGCGCCGAGACGATGCCGAGCGCGGTCGGGATCACGGCGATCTTCAGCTGGCCGGTCAGGCCTTCCTTGAGCGTGCGGACTTCCTGACGCATCGCCCGCGCGTCGCCGACGATGCGCTTCGCCCATTCGAGCACCCGCTCGCCCTCGGCGGTCAGGCCGTGGAAGCGCGAGGAACGGTTGACGAGCAACACGCCGAGCGAATCTTCGAGCTGCTTGACGCCGGCCGAGAGCGTGGGCTGGGTGACGCCGCAGATCTCCGCCGCGCGCGAAAAGCTCTTCTCCTTTGCGACGGCGATGAGGAATTCAAGCTTGTCGATCACGACCGAGTCCACAATCGGGTCGCCAAGAGGCAGCAGCCAGGGCGTCACCGGCGCTTTCGTCAACCCGCATGGGCGTCACATTAGCATATCCGCCCAGGCCGCGCCGAAATTTTCAAACGAATCCAAATCCCTCACGCGGATCAGGCAATTTGCCCGATCCGCGCCTAGGCGCGCGATGCGCGTTGGACCTCGTTTCGATTCCTGCTCTACTGAGCGACGGGTTCTTGTCGGAGAATGCGCCAATGCGGTTGATCGTTGGGCTCGTCTTGCAGCTTGTCGGCATCACCCTCATCTGCCTTACGCTGACCGCGGGCTGGGTGATGGTCGACGCGCATCGCGCGATCGAAACGGAGGCGGCGACGTCCGCCGATCGCGTCGCGCACCAGCTCGAAAATCTCTACTGGCAGGCCATCCTCTGGCGGGGCAGCATGCGGCGCGACAAGATTTTGCCCGTTCCCGACTGGGAGTCGCTTTCGACCTTGAAGCTCGTTTCGCCGGGCGTCTGCGTCAGCTATGCGCCGGGGGAAGACGAGCCGCAAACCCTTTGCAGCCAGCTCGAGGGCGTCGGCTCCGACGCGCCGGCATGGTTTGCTTCGGCCTATGAGCGCGTCTTCGGCGCACATGCGCCGATCAGTCGGCCCTTGACCGTGCGGCAACCGGAAACCGGCGCGATCCTCGTCAGGGCGGACGCCGGCGCGGCGATCCGACAAGCCTGGCGGCAGATCTCGATCATCGTCGGCGTTGCGGCCTCGATGGCGGTCTGCATTTGCCTCTTGGCCGCGGTCGCCATCGTCCATGCTCTGGCGCCGACCCGGGCCATCGTCCGCGGACTGCGCCAGCTGGAGCAAGGGAATTACGCCAGCCGGCTCAACGCCATCACGAAAGGCGAGTTCGGCCTGATCGCGCGCGCCGTCAACGACCTCGCCGAGCGGCTGGCGCGAACGACGGCGGAACGGGCCGCGCTCACGAAGCGGCTGTTCGAAGTCCAGGAGGAGGAACGCCGCGCGCTGGCCCGCGACCTGCACGACGAATTCGGCCAGTGCCTGACGGCGACCCTCGCCTTCGCCGGCTCGATCGAAACGGCGGCGGCCGAGAGTGATCCGGGCGTCGCCGAGGACGCCCGCTCGATCGGGCGCGTCGCCAAGCGCATGATGACGACGCTGCGCGACGCGCTTGCCCGGCTGCGCTCGCAAGACCTCGATGAACTCGGGCTCGAAGCCTGTCTCGTCCAGCTCGCGGCGAGCTGGAACGCCAAAGCGGGACGAAAAGCGGTCATCCACCTGAGGCTCACGGGCGACCTCGCCGACCTTCCTCAGACCATATCGACGAGCCTCTATCGCATCGCGCAGGAATGTCTGACCAACGCCATGCGGCACGGCGACTCGAAAAACGTCTATCTGCGCGTCGAGCGCGCGGCGGCGGCCGACGGGCTCGTCGCGCTGACGGTCGAGGATGACGGCGGCGGCGACGCCTCCCGCCTCGCCGCCGCCTCCGGCCACGGCATTCTCGGCATTCGTGAGCGCATCGCGGCTTTTGGCGGCAGTCTGTCGATCAGCGACGCCACGAAAGGCGTGCGCGTCGTCGCGCGCATTCCGCTCATCGCCGTCGCGCCCGCGCCGATGAAAAGTCTCGCGCTCGCATGACCACAATTCTTCTTGTCGACGACCACCCGATCGTTCGGGAGGGATATCGGCGGCTCCTGGAGCGCCAGCCCGATTACAGAATCGTCGCCGAAGCCGCCAACGCCGCGCAGGCTTATCAGGCCTATCGGAAGGTTTCGCCCGACATCGTCATCATGGATCTTTCTCTCCCGGGCGCGAGCGGCGTCGAAGCGGTCCGCCACATCAGGCAGTGGGACAGAAGCGCGCGCATTCTCATCTTCACCATGCACAGCGGCGCGGCTTTCGCGCTGAAAGCGTTTGAAGCCGGCGCATCCGGCTATGTCACCAAAAGCAGCGACGCCGCCGAGCTGCTCCGCGCCGTCGCGATCATCGCCAAAGGCGGCCGGGCGCTCAGCGACGACGTCGCGCGCGAGATCGCCGCCGAGCGACTGGGCGAAGGCCGCGCGCTCGTCGATGAGCTTGGCCCCAGAGAGACGGAGATCTTGCGGCTCGTCGCGTCGGGCCGAACGACCGAGGACATCGCCGGCATCTTAAATCTCAGTCCGAAAACCGTTCAGAACTACCATTATCAGATCAAATCCAAGATCGGCGCGCGCACCGACGCCCATCTCGTGTGGCTCGCCATCGGCGCAGGACTTGTCGGCGACGCGTCGGCGACCTGATCGGCTTCCCCAGGAAATTTGCCCAGACCGCCGCAGGCGAAAGGCCGAAGCTTCCAGCGCTTCGCGCAGCTACGCCTTCAACTGCAACAGCGGAGCCTGGCGATGGTCAAGAAGACGCTCACTCACCTTTTGTTATCGGCGCTCATCACACTCGCGGCCGAAGCCTTCGCGGCCGGCGCGTGCGCGCAATCCTCGCCGCCGATGAAACTCGCGGTCTTTGACATCGAACTCGACGACTTCACCGCCGGGGGTCCGATCGCCGGGGAAAGCGCGGAAGAAACGGCGCGCCTCCAGCGGATGACCGCGCTGGCGCGGGAGCTGTTGGCCCAATCGGGCCTGTTCGACATCGTCGACGGAAGCGCGGCGACGGATCAGAGGGTAAAGGACCATTGGCTGCGCAAGTGCAACGGCTGCGACGCCGACATTGCGCGCACGCTTGGCGCGGACCTGTCCTTCGTCTGCTTCTTTCGAAAAGTCAGCGTTATGGAGCAATATCTCGAAATGCGCATTCGCGACGCGCGCACGGGAGAACTGGCGCATATCTCGCAGACGGATCTGCGCGGGGAGACCGACCAGTCATGGACCCGGGCGCTGAAATTCCTGATGAGATATCATCTTGTCGAGCCGGAACTCGCGCGTCGGCGCCATCCGCCTCAGCCGTGACGGCGGCCCGCGCTTTCCTGAAGTCATGGTTAACAGCTTATCAACAACCGCCCCCGAATCGCCCAATTCCGAGCCTATTTCCGGCTGTGCGCCTTAGGCGCTATTATATATAGGCGGCGTTTTCATGCGATCCCGCGCGTTTCAGCGCCGGGTGACGGGGCTAGGCGGATGATCTTCTCGAAATCCACATTGGTTGCGGCGACGAGCGTATTGCTGATCGTGTTTGGCGCCGCCGCGCCCGCCCGCGCGACTCCGTCGATCGTCGTCGATGTGGCGTCGGGGGCCGTCCTCTCGCATGATCAGGCGACCGCCTCCTGGTTTCCCGCCTCGGTGACGAAGCTGATGACGGCCTATGTCGCGCTCGACGCGGTGCGCCAGGGACGCATCACGCTCGACACGCCGGTGATGATGTCGCCGCGCGCCTGCCGCGCGGCGCCTTCCAAGATGGGCTTTCGCGCCGGCTCGGAAGTCACCCTGCACAACGCGCTCGTCATGCTGATGGTGAAGTCCGCCAACGACATCGCCGTCGCCATCGCGGAAGGCGTGTCCGGCTCGGTCGAAGCCTTCGCCGACGAGATGAACCGCGCCTCCGCGTCGCTCGGCATGACGCAATCGGTTTGGTACAATCCCAACGGCCTCCCCGACGAACGGCAGGTCACGTCGGCGCGCGATCTCGCCATTCTCGGCCGCGCGCTCTACCTGCAGTTTCCCGAGCACGCCAATCTGTTCAACATCGGCGCGATGCAGCTCGGCAAGCAGATCATCCCCACGCATAACCATCTTCTCGGCCGCTACGCCGGCGCCGACGGCATGAAGACCGGGTTCACATGTTCGGCCGGCTTCAATCTTGTCGCCTCGGCCACGCGCGGCGGCCGACGCTTGATCGCCGTCGTCCTCGGCGCGCCCAATCCGATCCTGCGCACGGCGAAGACGGCGGCGCTGCTCGATCGCGGCTTCCAGAGCGGCGCGGCCGTCGCCTCCTTGGCGTCCCTGCCCAGCTCCGGACCAACGGCGGCGCCTGACTTGCGCGAGTCCGTGTGCCACCACCGCGGCCCGGCGGCGGCGGAGTTCATGGCGGAGATCGAGGACGCCTCGGTCCCAGTCGGATCCGGCGTTCCGCTGCTCGACACGCTGGGCGCTCCGCAGCAGCAGATGAACGCCAAGGAAATCGCGCATCTGCCGCGCCCGCGTTTCGAGCCGGTGTCCGTCTATGTGGGACGCGCGCCGGGCTATGTCGGGCCGGTGGCGCGAGCCCGCGCACCGGGCGCGCCGGTCGGCGAGCAGCCTGATCTCGCCGCCTATGCGTCGCAGCCGGAGGCGGGCGACGCCAGCGCCTCGCCGATCAGCAAGCCGGCGCCCGACGCCGTATCGCTGCGACGCGCCAAACACGCCAAGGCCGTGAAAGCGGCGCGCGCCGCCAGGGCGGCGAAGCCGGACGCTGTAAAGGTCGACGACATCGTCGCCGACGAACCAGCCGCGAAGCCCAAGGCGGCGAGAAGCGCGACGAAGCCGAAAGTGGCCGCGCCGCACGCCGCGGCGCAAAAGCCCGCGGCCGCGAAGGCGCACCCCGCCGCCGAACCGGGCAAGAGCTGAGAATCGCCCTAGGATCGTTCGTTCTGGAAACGCGCGGCGTTTTCGGCGAAGATGCGCGCCTTCCGCGAACAGGAAATTTCTTCTGCTCCGGCGCGAGTTCCGCTGAATGAACGATCTGACCATGGCCGCCGCTCGTCGCGCGACGCGCTCGGCGCCGCCGCCAATTCCGCTGACCGTCATCACCGGCTTCCTGGGCGCCGGCAAGACCACGCTGCTCAACCGCCTGCTCGCCTCGCCGGCGCTCGCGGAGACGCTCGTCCTCATCAATGAGTTCGGCGAGATCGGCCTCGATCATCTCTTCATCGAGAAGATCGACGGCGACATGGTGATGATGAGTTCGGGCTGCGTGTGCTGTTCAATCCGCGGCGATCTGGTGAACACGCTCGAAGATCTGCTGAAGCGGCTCGACAATGGCCGGATCAAGCCGTTCAAGCGCGTCGTGCTGGAAACGACCGGCCTCGCCGATCCCGCGCCGATCCTGCACACGATCATGTCCCACGCCTATCTCATGATGCGCTATCGGCTCGACGGCGTCGTCACGCTCATTGATGCGGTGAACGGCGAAGCGACGCTCGACGCGCATGAGGAAGCCGTCAAACAGGCCGCCGTCGCCGACCGGCTCGTCATCGCCAAGACGGATCTGCCGCAAGGCGCCGAGCGCGCGGATGCGTTAAAGGCGCGGCTGGCGCGGCTGAATCCGGGCGCCCTACAGCTTGACGCCGTCAAGGGCGAAGCGACGCCCGAGGCGCTCCTCAACTGCGGCCTCTATGATCCCGCGACCAAGACGCCGCGCGTGAAAGAGTGGCTCAACGCCGAAGCGGTGGAAACCGCGCAGGCGCATGATCACCATGAGCATGAGCATGAGCATGAGCATGAGCATGACCATGGTCATGGTCATGGTCATGGCCACGATCACGACCATGAGCATCGCCACGAAGCGCAGGGCCATCGCCACGACGTGAACCGGCATGACGCCCATATCCGCGCCTTCTGCTTTTCCTCCGAGACGCCGCTGACGCCGGCCTCCTTCGACATTTTCATCGACCTTTTGCGCCACACGCATGGGCCGCGGATGCTGCGCGTGAAGGGCATCGTGGCGCTCGCCGACGATCCGTCGCGCCCCGTGGCGTTCCATGGCGTGCAGCATGTCTTTCACCCGCCGCACCGCCTCGAGGCGTGGCCGGACGCGGACAGGCGCACGCGCATCGTCTTCATCGTCAAGGATCTCGACGAGGGCTTCGTCCATGGACTCTACGGCGCGCTCGTCAATCACCCCGCGCCCGACCGTCCCGACGCGCAGGCGCTCACCGCGAATCCGCTTGCGCCGAAAGCGGGCGGCCTGCTCGGCTAGAGCGCTTCCCGATCACAGGGAATCATGTGATCGATAAGGAATCGCTCCAAATCAAAACGTTGGAGCAGGTTCTCATCGAAAAAGCCTGTCAACTTTTTCGGAACCTGCTCTACGGCCGGTTGAACAGATCGGCGACGCGGCGCTCGGCGTCCTGGAGCGTCTCGATCCATCGAGGCGGCAGTTTGGCGAATGCGCCGGCCGCTTGCGATGAGAACCAATCGGCGACGGCGTGAGCGATCGACGATATGCCGCTCTCGAGGCGCGACGGCCGATGCGTTCCACGCAGCCAGAGGGCCAGCGTCGGGAACGCCGTGACGGTCACCATCGCGGCGCCGACAAGCGCGGACGCCGTCTCCGGCGCCAGCTGTCCTCTTCCGACGCCGAGATAGGTGAGCGCGACGACAAGCGGCAGGGTGGTCGACGACAACAGCGCCAGCGCCGGCATGTCCCGCTCCGGCAGCGTGCCGCGAAAAAGATTCAGCGGCGCGAGACGAATGAGCAGGAAGGCGACGCAAAAAAACGCGAAGAGCGCGACGGTCGCGGGACTCCTGACGAGCGCCACAAAGTCGAATGACGCGCCGCTTTCAATAAAAAACAGCGGAATTAAAAAGCCGGAGCCGATGGCGGTCAGGCGATCGTTGAGGATTTCGGCCTTGGTGCCTCGCACCAGGACCGCGACGGCCATGCCCGCCATATAGGAGCCGACCACAAGCTCCATCCCCAGCCTGTCGGCGAATGAGACGAAGCCAAGCAAAACGACGAGCGCGATTCGAATTGGCAGAAGCTCGCCGTCGCCAAGCCAATATACGATGCTTTCGGCCAGCCGGTCCGAACGCGCGGTCTTGAGAAAAAAGATCGCGGCGAGTCCGAGCGCGATGAAAAGCCCGCTTAACAGCGTCTGATGGAGATGATGGTTGTGTTGCGCCAGAACGATCGAGGCGAGAATGAGCGGTCCAAGTTCGCTGACCGCCGCGACGCCAAGGACATAGCGTCCGAAATCATTATCGAGATCGCCGGCCTGCCGCAAAATCGGGATCAATATGCCGAACGCCGTGGTCGGCAGGATCAGCGCGACGAGAAGCGGCGCCTGCACGAGCCCAACAAGATAAAGCAGTCCGGAAATAAGCGCCGATAGGCTCAAGGAAACGAGCCATGCGAAAAATCCCAGTCGTAGCGGCTTTCCCGTTATTTCCTTCTGATTGAACTCGAATCCCGCCTGAAAAAACAAATAGACCAGCCCAAACTCCATTAAAAAAGTGACGGCGCCGTCCGCCGTCACCAGCCCGGCCCCGCTTGGGCCCACGAGCATGCCCAGCAACAGTTCGACGGCGACGATCGGCGCGCGCGCAAAAGCCGGAATTCTGTTGAGCAGCGGCGCGAGCACGGCGATGCAGGAGATGACGAAGATCGTGTGGAATTCGCTCATGGGGGCGCCAATCTCCTTGGGGTCCGCTTGGCGCAGACGGCGCCCTCGCCGCCCGGCCGGACAATGATTCTTTTGCTGACCCTTACGATGCGTTAGGGTCCCGCCTGTGCTCAAGTCCTGATTTGCGACCAAGGGTTCGTCGCGCCAGGCGTTGCGCGCAGCAGGCCGCAAAGAGCGGCCTGCAAAGCTTCTTGCACGGCTTATTGAGTGGGTCGCCGATGACGCGCAGCCGAGCGACTGGCCTGCTTCGAGCCCTCGCGCGGGCGGGACATGCGCTTCTCGACCTCGTCTATCCGCCCTCCTGCCTCGTCTGCCGGAGGGCTGTCGCGTTTCACGGCGCGATCTGCCCCGAGTGCTGGCGCGACATCGCCTTCATCGAACGCCCCTATTGCGAGCGGCTCGGCACGCCGTTCGAACGCGACCTGGCGCAGCCGGGGTTGATCTCGCTGGAAGCGGCCGCGAACCCGCCGGCCTTCGGCCGCGCCAGGGCCGTCGCCCGCTATGACAGCGACAAGGCCCGCGCCCTGACGCACCGGCTGAAATATTACGACCGGCTGGAGCTCGCCGAACCGATGGGCCGCTGGATGGCGCGGGCCGGCGCCGAAATCCTCGCCGACGCCGACGTGATCGTGCCCATCCCCTTGCACCGACTGCGGATTTTGGCGCGGCGGTTCAACCAGTCGGCAGCCCTGGCGCAGGCGATCGCGCGCGCGAGCGCCGTGCCGGTGGAGACCATGGCGCTGCAGCGCGTCAAGCCGACGGCGCCGCAGGTGGGGCTGACGCGAGCGCAGCGCGCCGCCAATCTCTCCGGCGCCTTTCGCGTCGAACCGGAGCGGGCGGACGCCATCCACGGGCGCAATGTCGTGCTCGTCGACGACGTGCTGACCACCGGGGCGACCGCCAACGCGGCGACGCGCGCCTTGCTCAAGGCGGGCGCGGCGCGCGTCGATCTCCTCGTGTTCGCACGGGCCGTGACAAGCGCATGAAGGCCGGCGTATAAGCGCGAATGGCCCCCCGCATCGAAATCTACACCACGCCGACCTGCCCCTATTGCCTCGCCGCGAAGCGGCTGCTGACGCAAAAGGGCGCTGAATTCGAAGAAATCTCGGTGGCCTGGGACCCGCTCGGACGCCGCCGCATGAGCCAGCGCGCCAACGGCCGCTCGACGGTGCCGCAGATCTTCATCGACGACAAGCACATCGGCGGCTGCGACGAGCTTCACGCGCTCGAAGGCGAGGGAAAGCTCGACGCGCTCCTCGCCGGCGGAGCGACGTCATGATCCGCTACTCGCTCATCTGCGACGCCGGCCACAGCTTCGACAGCTGGTTTCGCGACAGCGCAAGCTTTGAAAAGCAGGCGGCCGAAGGACAGATCGCCTGCCCCTTCTGCGACTCGACGAAGATTACGCGCGACGTCATGGCGCCCCATATCGCCAAGCCGCGCGACGACGCGGCGCAGGATCTGCGCATGAAGCTGCGCGAGCTGCACGACACGGTGGTCGCGCATACCGAAGATGTCGGCGACCGCTTCCCCGAGGAGGCGCGCGCCATGGAGGACGGCGAGACCGAGCGCCGCGCCATCCGCGGCCGCGCCACATTCGAAGAAGCGAAGGCGCTGCTCGAAGAGGGAATCGAAATTCTGCCGATCCCGGGCCTGCCCAGCGACAGCAACTGAACTTGCCCGCTCCGGTCGTCATTGTCGGCGCCAGTTTTTCTGGACTGGCCTGCGCTCATGCGCTCGCGGAACGCGGCGTCGCCACAACCATCATCGAACGCAAAACCGAGCCCGGCGAAAAGCCGCATACGACGGGCATTCTCGTACGCGAGGCGGTGGACGAGATCGATTGGCTCGGGCCGCTGCCGAAGCACATCACGCGACGCGTCGAGGGCGTGCGGCTCTATGCGCCCGATATGCGCTGCATCGATCTTTCCGCGCCGGGCTATTACTTTCTTGCAACCGACACGCCGGAGCTGATGCGCTTGCTCGCGCAGCGTTGCCAAACGGCCGGCGTGCGCATTCAGTATGGCGCGCCGTTCACCAAAGCGACGGCGCACGCGAAGGGCTATGCGCTGCCGGACGGCGCGGAAGCCTGCTATCTCGTCGGCGCCGACGGCCCGAAGTCGCATGTCGCGAAGACGCTCTCGCTTGGCGAGAACCGCCATTTCATCTTCGGCATGGAACATGAGTATGCAGGCGTCGATTTCAACGCGAGCGATCGGCTGCATTGCTTCATCGATAAGCGCCTGGCGCCGGGCTACATCGGCTGGATCATCGCCGGCGTCGGCGTGACGCAAGTCGGTCTCGCGCGAAGGAGTGGCGTCGGCGGGATCGCCGAAGCGAAGACCGCGATGACCGCATTTTTGAAAAAACTCGCGCCCATCGCCGATTTTCGTGATCGCGCGCCGACCAATGTGCGCGCAGGGCTCATTCCTTGCGGCGGTCTCGTTTCGCCGCTGGCGGCCCCGCGCGCGCTGCTAGTCGGCGACGCCGCCGGCATGGTTTCGCCGGTCACAGCCGGCGGCATTCATACGGCGTTGCGTCATGGACGCGCCGCTGGCGTCGCCATTGCGGACTTTCTTAAGGGACGCAAGGCTGATCCAGCGCAATGGCTGCCCGATTCCTATCCACGTTTTCGCTTAAAGCGGACTCTGCGCTGGAGCTATGACAATTTTCAAAGCGACGCCGCGTTCAATCTGCTGCTGCGCTCTTCCGCCATGCGCGCAGCCGCAAGCGTCGTATTTTTCCACAGAATGCGCGCGCGGTGAGGCGCATGTCCTGCGCCGTCATCACAATTGTCCTTCATTCAGTTCGCCAATTTCGAACGTGTCCAAAAGCCCCTCCAGCTTCGACTTGATCTCCGGCCAAGTCGGCGCAATCAGAACAGCTGATGGGAGAGCTGATAGATGAAGGGATTCAAAAAAAATAAGAGAGAATAAAATAATTGGGCTTTCGATCCATAAAATACTTGGATCCTCCAATTGAATGCCTGATTAGCCCGGCAAATGGACGAGGAGAGCAAGAGACAATAATACTTCAGGAATACACAAAATTGATAGAAGCAATATTATTTTTAACGGTAGTTTAACATATAATGCAACTGGAAGAGAAGAAACAACAAATGCGACGAAGGCCATGAGCGCAATTAAAGCCCAACCGAAAAGCGGTGGCGCTTCCTCCATGAACGAAGGAGGTATCACTCCAAAAAAGGGGAAAATTATTAGCGTTATGAACGCGAATACAATGATCATACCAATATAAGGCAGGACAAAAAACTGAAATAGGAGTAAAACGAAGATCAGCCCGACCTTCGAGTGGAGTTCAAGGCTCGTAAAATCAATGAGCCCCCCGCGACGCCATATGTTGTCTTTCATCTTATTTCCGCTCAAAAAGGCGCTTCGGTGAAGCCTGCCCTCAATATCCTGGGCCGCTCGTTCCCGCTCAGGCCTTCAGCCTGTCGAGAATGACACGGCAATCTGACCCCCGCGCCGTCATCACAATTGTCCTTCGTTCAGTTCGCCAATTTCGAACGTGTCCAAAAGCCGTTCCAGCTTCCGCTTGATCTCCGGCCACATCGGCATGAATATTCGCGGGAAGTCGGCCTCAATCCGGGCGTCCAGACGCGCATAGCGGAAAAACATCTGGCATTCGGGGCGACGATCCCATCCTGAGTCTTCCGTGTGATCCTTGATTTCATCCGCCTGACACTTGAACCATAGGTCGATCGGTTTTCTGTCGACATAGTAGAAATCGATGGCCTCAGCCCCCCCCCAGTTCGGTCTTGTAGCGGCTCATATCTCCGATGACGCCGACGCGCTTCAAATTGAACTTGTCCGGCTTTGGGCCAACAGTCAGGTGGCTTGATTTCAAAGACACGCTCTCTGGATCAAGAAAAATCCGTTGTGTGTCATAGAAATTTTTTTCAATTACTCGAACCTTTTCAGCCTCCTTACCCTGAACTTTTGCTTGGGATCTCACGCTCACAACCATCTTTATTGTATCGAGCCCTCGACGTCGGATGTGTCGATCGGTCGGTTGCAGGACCGTGAAATCCGGCAGATCGACTCCGATGCTGAATCCATGCACATAGACGTCCCGATAGTTCGGATCTGGATAGCCGGGCATTGTCGCGGACTCGCACCCGACATCGGCCCATGTCACATATTCGGCCGGCACGCGCAGGCGGACGCGCCAGCCCGGCGGGTCCATCAACCAGCGCAGTTCGAGAACACGACGCCCGTCCGGATCATTGACGAAGCGTTCGTTAGGGACGCAGTCGGTCTTCTTGGTTTTCACCGCGAAGACATTGCCGCCGATATGGTTCGCCACCCAAAAAAGCGCGGCGACGATTGCGAGAGGGCCAACAAGCCACGACGCAAACCGATAAATGGAAACGCCGGAAAGTAGGGATGTGAACGCAGCGGAGCAGATGCGACTCCCCGCGAAAAAGCTGGCAAAGGCGGATAGGCTCATGTGAAGCCCGCGCGGCCGAACGATGCCGCTCATGGCTTGCTCCGGCGAAATGGTGCAGCCGTTGTCAATGCGCTTCACAACGTAGTATCGGACCACACGCTAACATGTAACACTGAACGTAAGAAGAATTGCTGCCAACAAACTCCACGCTTATCCCCTCAGCTTGAAATGGATATGTCGCATCTTTCCTCGAAACGCCCCAGCCGTAGTCTCCAAATTCACGATCTGCTCCCACATTACGAGATATTTTATTGTAGTCAGAAGATATAGAGGCGTCTATGTATGAATAATCATCTAACGATTCTATTTCTATTTGTTTCTTAATATGAGATATAGCCTCAGAGTCAGTAAAAGTCAAATTCTTATCCACGCACTCGAAGACAGAATATCTCAAGAAATGGCTAGCCACCGCGTGAATAAGAAACAGAAGCACGAACACGACCACTGTTATCAATATTATTTTCGCCACGCCCCATACGACGCTCAATAAGAATTTCAACATGGCGCTTTCACGCCGTCATTCCCGACGCGCGAAGCGCGATCGGGAATCCAGAAAAAAACCGATCATGCACCGCGTTTGCTCCTGGATTCCCGATCAGGCCTGCGGCCTGCCGGGAATGACACGTCATTGCAACACGCAAAAAACCATCGCGCCCATTCGTGCAAGAACCGGCGCCCGAATGAGACGGGCTTCGTGTCGATGAATGGCCAGCCGACAGGCGTCGAGCATGACGACGTCCGTACGATCGAGCGCCGTCATCACAATTGTCCTTCATTCAGTTCGCCAATTTCGAATGTGTCCAAAAGCCGTTCCAGCTTCAGCTAGAACCACCATCGGTTCTCCTACATATTCGTACGCCTCTGTGGATCGCTAAGACGTTTGACACAAGCAAGGCCACCAGGGACACCAGCAGAGGAATCATACAAAATTCCCCCACTAGCCTTCTTATCGACCCATGAGCCAGAAATTGACGAACATGTTCATGGAAATCAGGAACCACAAAGTAAAAAACAATCCCAAACAGAATTAGTGAACCCATGTATATTGACACCAACATCAGCGTAAATTGCACGCACGAAAGCCTTCTACCAGCCCTTAAGAAGTATAAGTACAGAGCGTCAACGCGAGAAAATATTGCATAGAGCATCAAAACGAGAGCCGCAGAAAAATACAAGACAACCGCATAATAAAAGGATTGATAGTCAATCCTCCCCACATGAAATAGATAATCTAATATATAAAGCAACACAACGAAGCCGGCCGCAGATCCCCAGATACATGTCCCGGCCAACTTCGTATGTGAGGTATAGATGCCCACGTATTGTCCTCCAGTTTTTGACTCGACCAGCCAGGAGCGAACCAGCATGCGCTTTCAAGCGGCCCTCGCTTACAATCCTGAAGAAAGTGTGCGCACATTGAGCGCTGCGTCGAATTCGTAATATTGAGGCGCCTTCGGCTTTCGTCCGCGCATGCGCCGACTCTCCGCCGCAGTTTCAGCCGCCGCCTGCATCATGCGCCGCCCTTCCTCTGAAATCCTAGCCGCTCGTTCCCGCTCAGGCCTTCGGCCTGTCGAGAATGACACGATAATGCGAGTCGTCATTGCGCGCCGCAGGCGAAGCAATCCATCGTCGCGCCGTTGCTCTGGAGTGCTTCGTCGCCGCGCTCCTCGCAATATGGCGCCCGCAAATCATCGAAAACCAAAGAAATTGAAAAAGCACCCATAACCAGTCATTCAACCAAACACTCGCGGCTGAGCCGATATATTCAACCCTATGGTTGAATTAGAAGCGCCTCAACTTGACGCCGTCTTTCACGCGCTCGCGACGCCACGCGCCGGCGGATGCTTCGCGATCTCGCCAAGAGCGAACGAACCGTCGGCCAGCTTGCGGCGCCTTTCGCGATCTCGCTCGCTGCCGCCTCGAAGCACGTCAAGGCGCTTGAGAATGCAGGGCTGATCCGGCGCGAAGTGCGCGGCCGCGCCCATATCTGCCGCCTCGCTCCTGGTCCGCTCGCCAGCGCCCACGCGTGGCTGAATTTCTACGCGCGCTTTTGGACAGACCGTCTGGATGCGCTCGAAGGGCTCCTCCTGACGGAGGACGCACGCCGTTCCGACGCCTGCAAAGGAGACGACTCATGACCGATCTTGCAACGCCAAATGCTTATGGCGCGCTCACCGAACCCGCCACCTTGACGATCGAGCGCCTTCTCCCCGGCCCCATAGAGCGCGTATGGGCCTATCTCACGGAGAGCGAACTGCGCCGCAAATGGCTGGCGGCGGGGCCGATGGAGATGAAGGTCGGCGCGCCCTTCGAGTTCGTCTGGCGCAACGACGAACTGACTGATCCGCCTGGTCAGCGGCCGCCCGACTTTGGCGACGAGCACCGGATGCAAAGCCGCATCACCGAGGTCGATCCGCCCCGCAAGCTTGCCTTCGCATGGCAAGGCAGCGGCGACGTTTCCTTCGAGCTCGAGCCAAGGGGCGATCACGTGTTGCTGACCGTGATCCATCGACGTCTGCCCGACCGCGCAACCCTGTTGAAGGTCGGCGCCGGCTGGCACATGCACCTCGACATCCTGGTCGCCCGAGCGACAGGCAGGAAGCCTGCGCCATTCTGGGAAGGCTGGAGCCAACTGCAGAAGGAATACGACAGGCGGATGCCCGCCTGACGGCGCGTTATTGGGGTTGGCGACCGAAAGCCGGTCGCCAATAAGCCGCTTTGGCGGGAAACCGCGCTCACCCCTGCGGCAGATCGAATCGCTGGCAGCTGATCGCGCTCAGGCGGCCTCGCGCCCGCTCCTGATCGGAGGCGCGCTTGGCTAGGGAGCGGATCAGAATGAAGCCGCGCTTCGCCGGCGCCGTGAGCCGCACTTCCTGCGGCGGCGGGGCGTCGCCCTCATCGGCGCTCGTCAGCGCGTCGATCTGGCGCGCGTCGCCGACGACGATGTCGATCTTGCCTTTGATCGCCGAACGGTCGGTCATCGAATGATAGATGCGGCCGGCGTTGGCGTGAAATGAGAGCCCGAGAAAATCCTCGCCGTCGACGCTCGTCTTGACCCGCAGCGGACCCTTGGCGAGATCATAGACGCAGACCGCCTCGGCGAAGGCCGGATCCTCGAAGGGCAGCGTCTCGGCGCCGGGCGCCATCTGCGGCAGCATCACCAGGCCTTCCGCCGGCGCGGCGCTCTTCACATAGGTCGCCAGTCGCGCGAGCGCGTCGTTCGGGGCCACGGTGGGCATCAGCAGCACCGAAACGATATGCACGATTCCCGCGACGAGCAGCGTCGCGAACAGCCACGGCAAGAGGTCGAGATAGCGATCGGGAATATTCAGGCGCATCCGAGCTTCACGATTTTTGGAAAGCCATTTGGATCTGGAGCCGACTCAATGTCGAGCGGCGTATCATAGAGCCGCAGCATGACGACGAAGTCCTTCGCGCCGCCCGGCGACAGCCAATTGCCGGGCCGCGCCTCGCGGGCGACGTCGATCTCAAAGGCGCCGCCCTCCTTGCGCAGAACGTCGACCGAGGAATAGCCATAGCGCTCGGTGGGATTGCCGAGCAGCCGGCCGTCGGGGCTCGCCAGCGCGATCGTCCAGAAGCGCGCGGCGGGCAAGGGATCGATGATGCGATAGTCGCATTCGGCGCTGAGCGGCGCACCATTGGAGTCGGCGCGGGCGATGAAGGCCAGTCCCTGATCGCGGCCGAGCGGCGCTTCTCCGGAACGCGAAATGACCGCCCGCGCATAAGGGTCGATGTCGGCGCCGCCGATATGCGGCCAGGCGGTCCATGGCCCGGCGCGCAGGGAATTGAAGC
This sequence comes from Methylocystis sp. SC2, assembly GCF_000304315.1. Lineage (NCBI taxonomy): Bacteria > Pseudomonadati > Pseudomonadota > Alphaproteobacteria > Hyphomicrobiales > Methylocystaceae > Methylocystis > Methylocystis hydrogenophila. The sequence continues at coordinate 1,541,551 of NC_018485.1, forward strand.
CATAGCCGGCGTTGAGCGACAGGACGGTCGCAAACAGGCCGATGCCGACGCCGGCGATCATCGCCGAGGCGGCGCGCAGATAATTTGCGTAAGGCTTGAGGTCCAAGGGTGCGCTCCCGCCGCTAACGGATGACGCCGACGGCGGCGCCGCTCGCGCGCTGCGCCTCGCGCCGATCGACGTCGGATGCGGCGGGGTCGGGCGCTTCGAGCCCGCTCTGCTTGTCGCCGCCGACAGCCTTGATCTTCATTTGAAGCGATTCCAGCGCCTGCATCGCGCCCCTGGACAGAGTCGCGGGACGCTGCGGCGCGCCAAGTTCGAGCGGCTTGACGACATTGGCGTTGACGGCGGCGGTCGCGCCCTTGGGATCGGGCCGCAAGCCGACGATCGGCTTGAGGATCGCGCCCTGATGCGCGTAGGCCATGATGTCGTGCCAGGTGCCCGCCGGCAGCGTGCCGCCGGTCATGTTGTTCATCGGGGCGTTGTCGTCATTGCCGTACCAGACGCAGCCGCCCATCGTTCCGGAATAGCCGCAGAACCAGGCGTCCTTATAGCCATTGGTGGTGCCGGTCTTGCCGATCACGTCGATGCCCTCGCCGAGCTGCGCGCGTTTGCCGGTGCCTTCCTCGACGACCTTCTTCATCATGCCGGCGAGTTCGACGACCTTGTCGAGCGGCACCGCCTGCGTTTGCGGCGGCGCGTCGCGGTCGTGGCGATAGAGCAGATCGCCTTGGCGGTTGCGGATTTCGACGGCGGCGTAAGGCGTGACCTTTTTGCCGCCGTTGACGAAGGCGCCATAGGCGGCGGAATGTTCGAGCGGAATGACGTCGCTCTGTCCGACGGGAAGCGAAGGCGTGTCTTCGAGCGGCGTGGTGATGCCGAGCCGCCGGCAGGTTTCGATGATCTTGGCGCGGCCGATGCGCGAATCGCCCTTGCCGATCGCCTGCGACAGTTGGATGGCGACGGTGTTCAAGGATTTCGCCAGCGCCATGGCGAGCGGCATGGAGCCGGCATAGCCGCCGCTGTAATTATGGACGCAATAATTGCCGATGCAGGTCGGCCGGTCGGTGACGATGGTCGTCGGCTTGAAACGGCCGGTCATCAGCGCGGTGAGATAGACATAGGGCTTGAAGGAGGAGCCCGGCTGGCGCGCGGCGTCGGTCGCGCGGTTGAACTGGCTTGCGCCATAATCCCTGCCGCCGACGATGGCGCGCACGGCGCCGTCCGGCTCCATGACGACCGCGGCGCTCTGCTTGACATGGAAGCTGCGGCCCTGCTCGCGCAGATTGGTTTCGATGACGTCTTCGGCGCGCTTCTGGACGTTGGAATCGAGCGTGGTGCGCACGCTGAGCACGCGATTGTCGCCAAGCTTGCCGTCCTGCGCCAATTTGCGGATTTCGCCATAGGCGTAATCAAGATACCAGTCGGGGCTCGTCTCGCGGGCGCGGTCGATCGGCGTCGCCGGACTGCGCTGCGCCGCGATGATCTGGCTATCGGTCATGAAGCCCGCGTCGACGAGATTGTTCAAGACGTCGTTGGCCCGCGCGCGCGCCGCCGGCAGATTGACGTGCGGCGCATATTTCGTCGGCGCCTTGAAGAGGCCGGCGAGCATCGCCGCCTCGGCGAGCGTGACGTCCTTGACCGACTTGCCGAAATAGAACTCGGCCGCCGCCTGAATGCCGAAGGCGCCGCCGCCCATATAGACGCGATCGAGATAGAGCTTGAGGATTTCGCGCTTGGTCAGATGATGCTCGAGCCACAGCGCCAGAAAGGCCTCGTTGATCTTGCGGGTGATGGTGCGCTCATTTGAAAGGAAAAGATTCTTGGCGAGCTGCTGGCTGATGGAGGAGCCGCCCTGCACCACGCCCGATGAGCGCGCATTGACCGTGAGCGCCCGCAGCGTGCCGATCACGTCGATGCCGAAATGCTCGTAGAAGCGGCGGTCTTCCGTCGCCAGCACCGCCTTGATAAGATGATCGGGATATTGCTCGAGCGGCACGGCGTCGTCATGCTTGATGCCGCGCTGGCCGACTTCCGCGCCGTAGCGATCGAGGAAGGTGACGGCGAGATCGGTCTGCTTGAGCCAATTCTCGTCGCTGGTCATCTGGAAGGCCGAGGAAGCGAGCGCCATGGCGACGATGCCCGCGCCGAGGCCGAGCGTCAGCGCTTCGCAGGAGAGCTCCACGCCGACCCGGGCAAGGCCCGAGACATGGAACCGCTCCATGAAGGTCGAAAAATCCTCATAGAGCTCGCGGGCGCGCCGCCCGCTCTGGAACATGGCGGAATCGATCAGCGCATCGACCGCGAGCAGGATGCGCCGCAAGCGCTTGGCGAAAGCAGAAGCCTGGAAACGCTCCAACACAGCTCAAATGCTCCCCGCGCCGATAAGACTTATCGGCGCTTTGTGGACACTAACACTTTTTTAACCATCTTGACGACAGTCCGCGCGACCCACACTGCGTTATGGTTTCTGTCGCGCAAAGCGCAAGTCGAAAGAGAAGGATGGCGTTAAAAAAAGGCAAAAATGCCCCAGATCACGCTGTAGGCGGTGGGAAACCTAAAAATCCGAATCATGAGACCGGGTCCAGAAGCGTCGAGCGCGCCGAAAAACCGGGGTCGAGTCTTCCGCGGCGCGCCCTCCCGGGCGAGGCCGCGCGGACCGAGGCGCCATTCTGGGAACAGCCGCTGTCGGACCTCACCCGCGCCGAATGGGAACAGCTGTGCGACGGCTGCGGCCGCTGCTGTCTGGTGAAGCTCGAGGACGAGGACACCGGCGCGATCTATCACACGAGCGTCGCCTGCAAACTGCTGGACCAGCAGAGCTGCCGCTGCGGCGACTATCCGCGGCGACGGCGCTACGTGCCGGACTGCGTGCGGCTCACGCTCGAGAAGCTTGCAGATATTCCCTGGCTGCCGCCGACCTGCGCCTATGTGCTGCGCTTTCGGGGCAAGCCGCTGCCGCCCTGGCATCCGCTGATCTCCGGCGATCCGGAAAGCGTCTCTCGCGCCGGCGTCTCGGCGCGGGGCCGGATCGAGGCCAGCGAGGATGAGGTCGAGATCGACGATCTGCCGGATTTTATCCGGCTGTGGCCGAAGCGCTGGCCGAAGAAGGCGCGGTGGTGACGGGCGCCTGAGATTTTCTCTATGTAGGTTTTTATTCCTTGACACCCGGACGATGGTCCTATAGAAAAGCGCCATGCTCCAAAATTGCGCTTGAGCGGCGCGAATAAGTTTACCGGCGCGGCGTCCCCTCCTCCCCTGTCTCCCCGCGCCTTCTGGTCCCCTCGCGCGTCGGGACGCCTTGCGTCTTGAGCCGAGGGGATTTTTTTGGAGCGCGGGAAAGAACCGTTTGGCCGGGTTGTCCTTCCCGACACGCAAAGCGTGGCTCTGGATTGCCCGATCAGGCCTTCAGCCCCTCAGGAATGACACCCGACTTGAACGCTCAACAGCCGTCATTCCCGACGCGCGGAGCGCGATCGGGAATCCAGGGGCGACGCCAAATACGCTTGTTGTGACTCTGGATTCCCGGTCGGACCTGCGGTTCGCCGGGAATGATGGGGTGGACGGCCCCGCCTCAACGGCATCTAAAGTGCCAAGACGTGGTCGCCGGAGCGCCACAGAGAGGGAGGCCGTCCATGAAGAAGTTTATCAGAATCGGGATTGATTTGGGCAAGCGGTATTTTCAAGTTCACGCGCTGGTGAGCGAGGATGGGCGGGCCGTCACGCGCAAGCTGCGGCGGGATGGTTTTCTTGCTTTTTTCGCCGAGGCGGGGCCCTGCCTGATCGGCATGGAAGCCTGCGGCTCGGCGCATTATTGGGGACGCGAACTGCGCGCCATGGGCCATGACGTGCGCCTGATCCCGCCGATTTACGTCAAGCCCTATGTCAAGCGCGGCAAGAACGACGCGGTCGACGCCGCGGCGGTGTGCGAGGCCGTGTCGCGGCCAGACATGCGCTTCGTGCCGATCAAAAGCGCCGAGAACCAGGCGAGCTTGATGCTGCACAAGACGCGCGAGCTTCTGGTCAAGCAGCGCACCATGAGCGTCAATGCGCTGCGCGGACATCTCGCGGAGTTTGGCGTCGTCGCCGCCAAGGGCGTCGGCCATGCGGGCGAACTGCTGGAAAAAGCCAAGAATGACGCGACGCTTCCAGAAATCGCCAAGGCGACCGTAAAGATTTTCGTCCAGCAGCTGGAGGCGATCAGCGCCGCGATCGTCGCGCTCGATAAAGAGATCGCCAACGTCCATGCGCAAAGCGAGATCAGCAAATTGCTCGCCGGCGTCCCCGGCGTCGGCAAGATCGTCGCCACGGCGATCGTCGCCAGCGTCCCGGACCCCAGCGTCTTCAAATCCGCGCGCGACTTTGCCGCCTGGCTCGGCCTCACGCCCAGGCAAAACTCCAGCGGCGGCAAGGAAAAGCTCGGCGCCATCACCAAGCAGGGCAACCGCTATCTGCGCAAGCTGCTGACGCTCGGCGCGACCTCGCTGTTGCGCGTGGCCGGCAAACGCAACGGCGTTCTGCGCGATTGGCTCGTCGCCCTCCTGGCCAGGAAGCCGGCGCGGCTCGTGAGCCTCGCGCTCGCCAACAAGCTGGCGCGGATCATCTGGGCCATGATGACGACCGGCGAGGCCTTCCGAACCCAGATCATGGCGCGCGCAGGGAAGCCCTCGATGGCGTAACCGTTCGAACCATCCAGTTTGGCGAGGGCGAAACATCGACGTGATGAACGACAGGGTCGGAAACGACGACGAAGGACACTCCGCTACGTGTCACGTGCACAAAGCTCGCGGGAATGATCAGGAGCCTTCGCAGTCGAACTTCATCAGGGCCAGCGGACATACGCGCCGCGCCAAAAGGCCGGACATATGACCGAAACCCGCCACCAGGTTCACCGCGCCGACAAAAAACCGCTTGCCAAGCGGGGCCGTCCACATATGACACTGCGCAGCGGCTACCATTGAAGAGCAATATAGAGCTTTTCAAAAAGTGAACATGTCGCTCTATTCCCGATCAGGCCTACGGCCTGTCGGGAATGACACGCCAAACGATCAGTTGTTGAGGTCGAAATAGAGGTCTTTCCAAGCGGGATTGATCGTCTCGATCAATTCAAGCTTCCAACGCCGCTCCCACTTCTTCAACTGCTTTTCTCGCGCGATGGCTTCGCTCACGTCGCCGTAGGTTTCATACCAAACGAGCATGTGAACATTATATCGCGATGTGAAACCTCGGGCCTGTTTGGCCTTGTGCTCATAAATGCGCCGTGCCAAATCATTGGTCACGCCGACATAGAGCGTGCTGTTTCGCGCACTCGCGAGCATGTAGACAAAGTAACGTCGCTCCATCTTCGGGGCTTCCGGCTTGTCATTCCCGACGCGCGGAGCGCGATCGGGAATCCAGGGGCAAGATCAACCACGATTGGTGTGACTCTGGATTCCCGATCAGGCCTTCGGCCTGTCGGGAATGACACCCCTGGTCACTATAGCAAAACAAGCCGAGCGTAACTTCTGGAGACTGGCTGATGGCGGCCAAATCCGTCCCGCCATGCGATGAAAAGATCGCGCAGGCGAAGCTTCTCTACGACTCTGGCGTCACGCCGATCAGCGAAATTCTCGAACTGCTCGGCATGACGCAGGCGCAGTTCCACACATACCGAGTCAACAACAACTGGCCGCTGCGCGCCTCCGCCTGCGCGCCGCGCAAGAAAGCGCAGGACGCCGCGCCGCCGCCGGCAAGGAAGCCGCGCGACGCGAATCGGCTGATCGCCCGACTCGAAGACGCGGTCCAACAGGAATTCGCGCGCGCCGAAGCGGCGCTCGCCAAACCCGCGCCCAAGACCATCGAGGCGAGCGCCCGCACGCTCGCCAGCCTCGTCAAGACGCTCGCCGAATTGAAGCGCATGCGGCGCGAGAACAACGATCGCGAGAACGACGCCAACGATGACAGCGACCACGCCGGGAGCGAGCGAGACAGCGACGCGCCGCCACGCGAATTGGCCGAACTCCGCGCGGAGCTTGCTCGACGGCTTGAACGATTGCGCGGCGCGGGGCCGGCTGAATGAGACGCTCGAAGGTCTGAGCGCAAGAGAGCTGGCGCGGCTGCTCGACGATTGGGAATTCGTCGCGCGGCGCGATCAATGGCCGCCGCCCCTCGCCGCGAGCGGCGCGCCCTGGCGCACATGGCTGATCCTCGGCGGACGCGGCGCCGGCAAGACGCGCGCCGGCGCCGAATGGGTGAAGGCGCTGGCGCTCGGCCGCGCGCAATTTTCGCTGGCGCCGCTCGGCCGCATCGCGCTCGTCGGCGAGACGGCCGCCGATGTGCGCGAAGTGATGGTCGAAGGCGTCTCCGGCCTCCTCGCGGTGCATGGGCGGCGCGAACGGCCGCGCTGGGAGACGACGCGCCGGCGGCTCGTCTGGGAGTCCGGCGCCGTCGCGCAGGCCTTTTCCGCGGAAGATCCGGAAAGCCTGCGCGGCCCGCAGTTTCACGCCGCCTGGTGCGATGAACTCGCGAAATGGCGTTATGCCAGGGAGACATGGGACATGCTGCAATTCGGCCTGCGTCTCGGCGACTGGCCGCGTCAGCTCGTGACGACGACGCCGCGGCCGCTGCCGCTCTTGAAAGAGCTGATCGCCAATCCGACGAGCGTCGTGACGCGCGCCTTGACGCGCGAGAACGCCGCCAATCTTGCGCCGTCATTTCTCGAAAGCGTCGTCGCGCAATATGCCGGCACGCGATTGGGCCGCCAGGAGCTCGACGGCGAAATACTCGACGAGCGCAAGGATGCGCTGTGGACTCGCGACATGCTGGAGCGCGCCCGTGTGCATGAGGCGCCCCCCTTGAAGCGCATCGTCGTCGCGGTCGACCCGCCGGCGAGTTCGGGAAAACGCGCCGACAATTGCGGCCTCGTCGCCGCGGGGATCGAAGAAGCAGGCATGCTTTACGTTCTCGCCGACGCGACTCTATCCGCGGCGCGTCCGGCGCAATGGGCGCGCGCGGCGATCGCGCTCTATCACAAGCTCTCGGCCGACGCGCTTGTCGCCGAAGTCAATCAGGGCGGCGAGATGGTGCGCGCCGTGCTGAACGAAGCCGACCCATCGGCGCCCGTGACCATGGCGCGCGCGACGCGCGGCAAATATTTGCGCGCCGCGCCGGTCGCGCAGCTCTATGAACAGGGCCGCGTCAAACATGTCGGCGCCTTTCCGGCGCTCGAAGACGAGATGTGCGATTTCGCCGCCGACGGACTTTCGTCCGGGCGAAGTCCCGACCGGCTCGACGCGCTGGTCTGGGCGATTACCGCGCTCGCCTTGACGCCAAAGGCGCCGGAGCCCCGCATGCGGCGGGTCTAAAGGGACGCCTCCCTACCCTCCCCTCGCCGGGGAGGGTCGCGACGAAGTCGCGGGGTGGGGTGGGTTCCTTATTGTTTCCATTGGTCACCCCACCCCGAACCGCTTCGCGGTTCGACCTCCCCATCAAGGGGAGGGTGAGCGCGCGCCGCTACACGCTTTCCTTTCAAAGGACATTCGATGCCCTCACTGCTCTCGCGTCTCATCGGCGCGGTCGCGCCGACGCGCGAAACCAAATATTCGCGCGCGGCGAAGCTCCTCGCCATGCATGCGCTCGGACAGCCGTACTGGAGCGCGCGCAATTCGACGACGCTGACGCGCGAAGGCTATGAGCGCAACGCCGTCTGTCATCGCTGCGTGCGCATGGTGGCTGAGGCCGCCGCGTCCGTCCCCTGGCTCGTCTATGAGGGCCGCGAGGAGGCGGTCGACCATCCGCTCCTCTCTCTCATCGAGCGCCCCAATCCGCTCGACACCAGCGCCTCCTTCATCGAGACGATCTGCGCCAATCTGCTGCTTTATGGAAACGCCTATGTCGAATCCGTCCTGATCGACGAGGAGCTGCGCGAACTCTGTGCGCTGCGGCCCGACCGCATGAGCATCGAGGCGGGACGCAACGGCTGGCCCGCGGCCTTCATCTATCGCGCGCTCGGACAGGAAGCGCGCTACGAGATGCGCGGCGAAGGGATCGAGCCGATCCTTCACATCAAATTCTTCAATCCGCTCGACGATTACTACGGCTTTCCGCCGCTCGCCGCCGCGCAGGTGGCGCTCGACACGCATAACGCCGCGAGTTTCTGGAACAAGGCGCTGCTCGACAATTCCGCGCGTCCATCGGGCGCCCTCGTCTATGCGGGGCCCGAAGGCGCGCATCTCACCGACGAGCAATTCTCGCGGCTGAAGGAAGAGCTGGAGGAAAATTTCTCCGGCGCGACCAACGCCGGAAGGCCGCTGCTGCTCGAAGGCGGGCTCGACTGGAAGGCGCTGTCGCTTTCGCCGAAGGACATGGATTTTACCGAGTCGAAGGCGGGCGCGGCGCGCGAGATCGCGCTCGCCTTCGGCGTGCCGCCGCTGCTGCTGGGTCTTCCCGGCGACAACACCTTCAGCAATTACACTGAAGCCAATCGCGCCTTCTGGCGCCAGACCGTGCTGCCGCTCGTCGCGCGCGTGCAGAAGAGCTTCCAGGCCTGGCTGCAACCGGGCTTCGGTCACTTTCGTCTCGACTATAACGCCGACCGTCTCGAAGCATTGGCGAGCGAGCGCGCCGCCGAATGGGAGCGCGTCGGCAAAGCGGCTTTCCTCACGCTCGACGAACAGCGCGAGGCGCTGGGCTATGGACCGGCGCCGAAAGAGGCGCTCTTCGCCAAACGCGATGTCGGTCTGGAGCGCCGCTATAGCCCGGATCAGCCGCGCGTCCCGGCGGGAAGTTCCGGCGGCGGGCAATGGACGAGCGACGGGGGCGGCGGAGATTCGGGAGGCGACTCTAGCGGCGGGCGAGATGATCGCACGCGGCGGCGGGATGTGGAGGACCGAGTCCGGACGGCGCTGAACGCCAATCCGAATGTCGCGAGCGATGCGGACAACCCCATCACGCGCGTGCAAAGTCGGCGCGTCGGGGGCGATGCCGGCGCCACGCCGGCGCAGTTCGCAAGAGAGACAATCACGGCGGAGCGCGCCGCACGAGCGATGACGCGCGTGCAAGAACTCGATCCCGACTGGCGACCGCCGCAAACTCTCATCGATCCGGAGAACATCGAACATCGCATCGAACGCAATGAAAGCGATTTCCGCGAGGCGGACGCGCGCTACGCCGAGCTTCTGCGCGCAAAGTTCGGCGACAACATGCCGCCGCGCGATTCACTTCGTCGGCTGCGGACACGAGAATCGGTGATCGAAGAATTTTATCCATCTGGCGTTACAGGCCCGGAACAGGATCGGATCGATAGTCTGGCGCGAGATCCCGCATCGCCCCGTCAGCCCCGCTGGCCAGAGGTCGCGACAATATTGCGGTTGGAGAAAGAGACTGGCAGGCCCTTTAAGAGGTCAAGCGCCTCTGGCGCAGATTTCCAGGACGAGTTTGGTCAAAAATGGGATGCGGTAGGAAGCGATGCATCAGATCAGTTTTTCAATTACGAAGAGTTTACGAACCGCCTCAATAGGAAGCTGAGCAATCGTGCGGTTGACCGATACGTCGTTGATCTTTCAGGCCTGGGCGGCAAGAATGCTGCAAGAGTATTGAGCTACATTTGGGGACTGCCCGTTGAAACACAGGCGCGCATTAGAGTTCTGAGGTGAAAATATGTCGTCTCTCGTTACTTTCGACGCTATCGACAAGGAATGGCTGCCAATTTCCCGAGGGCAGTTCGAAGCCATATTGGGAGGAGCCTACGAACTCTATCTCGATCGCAACAAGGCACCGCGCTTCGCCAAAGTCTTGTGGCCAAAAGTGCTTGGCTTCCTTCACGACGGCTGGCCCGACAAACACGAGTTTCCCGACGGAAAAGGTCTGGACTTTCTTGAATTCAGCGACTACCCGCGCGAGGAACGGATTGAATTGTTGCGTGCGATGGAGGCCTATTACGCCGACTTCCAGCGCGATCAACTCGATCCTGGGCTGACCTGGATGCGCGAGCGCAAGGAGATTTTCACCCCTGCTTTCGAGGAAGTGATCGGACTGATGCGTGAGGAGCTCGCGGCGACATCGTAAACGGTGTGCGCAGAACTCTTGGGTCATCGACCAGAATGGCAAACTCCACTACCTCTTTGGAGGTCGTTAATGTCCACCTGCTTTTTCTTCGATAGCGCCTTACGGCTCGACCAGACCAAGGAGCTGCTCTCCCAAGCTCGTGAAAAATATCGAGATATTCTCCGCTACTTCTGGCTTTCGGAAGTCGAAGAAGCGAGGCCTCCTAATATTGAAGACGACGCCGAATACGGTTTCGATCCAAAATGTACCTTCCTGATCGAATGGAACAAAGAACGCTCGGAACTGCTCGAACTCATCCCCGCGATCTTTTATGAGGCGTTCGGCAAGGAGAATATCCTTGTACGCGACAACAACTACGACGTGGTCCCGCCTCCCAAAACAGTTGATTAGCGGGCGCGGCGCGCGAGATCGCGCTCGCCTTCGGCGTGCCGCCGCTGCTGTTGGGTCTGCCCGGCGACAATACGTTCAGCAATTACGCCGAGGCCAATCGCGCCTTCCGGCGCCAGACCGTTCTGCCGCTCGTCGCGCGCGTGCAGAAGAGTTTTCGCTGGATCACGCTTTCGAAGGACGGGCGTCTAGCGTTATGTCGTTCCCGACGCTTCGCAATAGCGAAGCGATCGTGAATCCATAAGCAAACATCGAGACTCGATTGCAGTCCTGGATTCCCGATCGCGCGCACAGCGCGCGTCGGAAATGACTCGACAAGCGCGTCGCCCTGCCGCCTTAGAAATTGAACGCAGCCATGTCCGACATTCTGAACGCCATCTTGGAGCGCGGCGATCTCGCGCATCTCGCGCTCTTCCTGTGGGCCTGCGCCGCCACCGCGCAAGCCTATCTCGCGTTGCGCGAACTCGGCGAGGCGACGCGCCGCCTTGACGCTTTCGTGCGCGAACTCGCGCGGTTCAACCGACGCTGCAGGAGCGATCAATGAGTCAGAACAATTGGCTTCGGCATTTCTTCAAGCGTTCGCGCGCGCGCCCTGCGCGCCGGCGCGAAGACCCTTCCGCGGTCTTCAAGACCTTCGTCGAATTGCTGGCGCAATTGCGCAATGACGCCCGTGCGGCAAGCCAAGCGCCGATCAACGCCCAGGCGGAGCGGCGCTGATGGCGGCGCTTCGAAGAACTGGCGCTCGGGAAGTAAAGCGGGCCGAACTGCCGCTGCTGCAAGCAAATGACGCTGGAGCATTCTCGGGCTACGCCAGCCTCTTTGGCGTCGTCGACTCGGGCGGCGACATGGTGTTGGCCGGCGCCTTTGCGCGTTCGCTGATCAAGCGCGGCGCGCCAGGCGTGAAAATGCTTTGGCAGCATAACGCCGCCGAGCCGATCGGCGTTTGGACCTCGATCGTCGAAGACGCGCGAGGGCTGAAAGTCGAAGGCCGGCTCGATCTCTCCGTGGCGCGGGCGCGCGAGGCGCTGTCGCTGATGCGCAAGGGCGCGATCGACGGCCTCTCCATCGGCTTTCGCACACTGCGCGCGACGACCGAAAAATCGAGCGGCGTGCGCCGGCTTCATGAGATCGACCTTTGGGAGATCTCCGTCGTCACTTTTCCAATGCTGTCGCAGGCGCGCATCGGCGCGGTGAAGCAAAGTCGCAACGCCGCGCCAAGCGTCGAGGCGCTTGGCGCCAAGCTCGCGCGCCTGAGAGCGCGGCGCGCCGCGCTTGAATTCGCGCGGGCGCTGCGGCGCCTGTCGGAACATTCCTGAACTTTCGCATCGATCCGCGCTCTCGCCGTCGGGCGCAAACAAACTTCAAGACGGCCTTCCCAAACATGGACGCACCCGCCGGCTCAAGCCGCGCGGGCTTTTTCGTTTAACGCATCAGCATGAGGCTCCATACATGTCAACAATCGAAACCAAATCCGCCGGCGGCGACATTCTCGCCGATCTCAATCGCGCCTTCGGCGCCTTCAAGGAAACGAATGACGAGCGGCTGACGCAGCTCGAAAACCGTCTCGGCGCCGACGTCCTGACCGAAGAGAAGCTCGCGCGCATCGACCAAGCGCTCGACGACACGAAGAGCCGGCTGGATCGGCTGGCGCTCGACATGTCTCGCCCGCGCATCGGCGGCAAGCACGTCGACGATCACAGCGGCCGCGAGCATAAAAGCGCCTTCAATCACTATATGCGCTCCGGCGAAGCGAGCGGCCTCAAGGCGCTCGAAGCCAAGGCGCTGTCGCGCGGCTCCGGTCCCGACGGCGGCTATCTCGTGCCGCTGCCGACCGAGCGCGAAGTGCTGCGCAGACTCGCCAAGCTCTCGCCGATCCGCGCCATCTCCAGCGTGCGCGAAATCTCCGGCGCCTCGCTGCGCCGCGCCTTTTCGACGACCGGACCCGCGGCCGGCTGGGTCGCCGAGGCCGATCCGCGCCCGCAGACCAACAATCAGCTACTCGCCGACATGACCTTCCCGGCGATGGAGCTTTACGCCATGCCGGCGGCGACTCAGGCGCTGCTCGACGATTCCGTCGTCGACATCGAACAATGGATCGCCGAGGAAGTGCAGACCGCCTTCGCCGAACAGGAAGGCGCGGCCTTCGTCAGCGGCGACGGCGTCAATAAGCCGAAGGGCTTTCTCTCGTACACGACCGTCGCCGACGCGAGCTGGAGTTGGGGCAACATCGGCTATGTGGCGACGGGCGCCGCCGGCGCCTTCGCCGCGACCGATCCTTCCGATGCGCTCGTCAATCTCGTCTATGCGCTGCGCGCCGGCTTCCGCCAGAACGGCAAGTTCGTGATGGGCCGGCGCGCGCAGTCGCTCGTGCGCCAGTTCAAGACGACGACCGGCGATTACATCTGGGCGCCGCCCGCGACCGCCGACGCCGCCGCCTCGTTGATGAATTTTCCGGTCGTCGAAGCCGAGGACATGCCCGACCCGGCGGCGGGCTCGCTCTCGATCGCCTTCGGCGATTTCGAGCGCGGCTATGTGGTGGTGGACCGCGTCGGCATTCGCGTGCTGCGCGATCCCTACTCGGCCAAGCCCTATGTCCTCTTCTATACGACGAAGCGGGTCGGCGGCGGCGTGCAGAATTTCGAAGCGATCAAGCTGCTAAAATTCGCCGCGTCGTAATTCGCCCGCCCCATTGAGGCCGCGACGCGACGCGTCGCGGTCTTCCGCTCCCCCAACCTAGGACGCCCGATGCGACCGATGCTCATCGGCGCGCCGGCGATCGAGCCCGTCTCGCTCGCCGACGCAAAATCATGGCTGCGCGAAGACGGCGGCGACGAGGACGAGCTGATCCAGGCGCTGATCGTCGCCGCCCGGATGACGCTCGAAGCCTATACGCGGCGCTTCTTCATCACGCAAAGCTGGCGCCTGGTTTTCGACTGCTGGCCGCCTTCGGTTGGCGCGAGCGCAACGCTCCGCATTCCCTTCGCGCCATTTCAATCGGTGACGGCGATTCGCGTGTTCGACGCAAGCGACGCGCCGCAGACGCTCAACGCAGCGACCTATCGCGCGCCGCCGTCGATGGAGGGCGGCCGCGTCAGCTTCGCATCGGCGCCGCCGGCGCCGGCACGCGCGCGCGACGGAATCGAAATGGACGTTGACGTCGGCTATGGCGCGCTCGCGAGCGACGCGCCGCAGCCGCTCCGCCAAGCGATGTTGACGCTCGTCGCGCATTGGCGCGAATATCGCGGCGATAGCGGCGACGACGCTTTGCCCAAAGCGGTCGCGCAGCTCGCGGCGCCGTATAGACGGGAGCGGCTGCTGTGAGCGGCCTCCCCATCGGCGCGCTGCGCCATCGCGTGACGCTCGAGGCGCCCGTCGACGCGCCCGACGGCGCCGGCGGCTTTTCGCGCAGCTTTACGCCGGTCATAAATCTTTGGGCGCGCATCGCGCCTTCCGGCGTTCGGGAGGCCTTCGTCGAGCAGCGCGCCGAGCAGGCGACGAACCATGTCGTGACGATCCGCTGGCGCGACGACGTCACGAAGGACATGCGCTTTGCCTATCGCGGTCGCAAGCTTCGCATCCAGTCGGTTCTCGATCTCGACGAGCGCCGACGTTACTTGGTCTGCCAATGCGAAGAGATTTCCTAAAGGACTCGACATGAGCGCTTCACCCGTCGTCGCGCTGCGCAAGGCGATCCGCGTCTATCTGCTCACGGATGCAGGCTTCGCCGCCGCGTTCGGCCAAAAGCTTTACGACGAGGCGCCACGAGGAGCCGAACCGCCCTATGCGCTTTTTGGCGAAACGCAGCTGCGCGACTGGTCCGCCGATCTCTCGCCGGGCGCGGAGCAGCTCTTTACGATCAGCGTCACGTCGACGATGCGGGGGCTCAGCGAGGCGCTCGAACTCGCGCAGCGCATCGCCGATCTTCTCAATGAAGCGGCGCTCAATCTTCAGGATCATCGGCTGATCGACCTGCGCTTTCTCTCCATGGAAACGCGCCGAGACCAGAACGGCCGCTTCGCGCGGGTCAATCTGCGCTTTCGCGCCACGACCGAATATCTTTAACGGAGCTCAATGATGGCCGCCCAGAAAGGCAAGGATCTGCTCTTGAAAATTCATGACGGGGCGAACTTCGTCACGGTCGCTGGCTTGCGCACGCGACGCCTCGCATTGAACGCCGACACGGTCGACGTGACCGACGCCGAGTCGAGCGGCCGCTGGCGCGAATTGCTCGACGGCGCCGGATTGAAGCGCGCGAGCGTCTCCGGAACAGGCGTGTTCAAGGATCAATCGTCGGATGCGCTCCTGCGGCAGACGTTTTTCGACGGGCTGCTGCGCGTTTGGCAGATTGTCATTCCCGACTTCGGCGTGCTCTCGGGCCTGTTCCAGATCGCCAATCTCGATTACCGCGGCGAATATGCCGCCGAAGTGACCTTCGACATTTCGCTCGAATCGGCGGGCGCGCTCGCCTTCAGCGCGCTTTGATATCTCATCCGACCGAACAGCTCGGATGTCATATGTGGACGGCCCCGCTTGGCAAGCGGTTTTTTGTCGGCGCGGTGAACCTGGTGGCGGGTTTCGGTCATATGTCCGGCCTTTTGGCGCGGCGCGTATGTCCGCTGGCCCTGATGAAGTTCGACTGCGAAGGCTCCTGATCATTCCCGCGAGCTTTGTGCACGTGACACGTAGCGGAGTGTCCTTCGTCGTCGTTTCCGACCCTGTCGTTCATCACGTCGATGTTTCGCCCTCGCCAAACTGGATGGTTCGAACGGTTACGCCATCGAGGGCTTCCCTGCGCGCGCCATGATCTGGGTTCGGAAGGCCTCGCCGGTCGTCATCATGGCCCAGATGATCCGCGCCAGCTTGTTGGCGAGCGCGAGGCTCACGAGCCGCGCCGGCTTCCTGGCCAGGAGGGCGACGAGCCAATCGCGCAGAACGCCGTTGCGTTTGCCGGCCACGCGCAACAGCGAGGTCGCGCCGAGCGTCAGCAGCTTGCGCAGATAGCGGTTGCCCTGCTTGGTGATGGCGCCGAGCTTTTCCTTGCCGCCGCTGGAGTTTTGCCTGGGCGTGAGGCCGAGCCAGGCGGCAAAGTCGCGCGCGGATTTGAAGACGCTGGGGTCCGGGACGCTGGCGACGATCGCCGTGGCGACGATCTTGCCGACGCCGGGGACGCCGGCGAGCAATTTGCTGATCTCGCTTTGCGCATGGACGTTGGCGATCTCTTTATCGAGCGCGACGATCGCGGCGCTGATCGCCTCCAGCTGCTGGACGAAAATCTTTACGGTCGCCTTGGCGATTTCTGGAAGCGTCGCGTCATTCTTGGCTTTTTCCAGCAGTTCGCCCGCATGGCCGACGCCCTTGGCGGCGACGACGCCAAACTCCGCGAGATGTCCGCGCAGCGCATTGACGCTCATGGTGCGCTGCTTGACCAGAAGCTCGCGCGTCTTGTGCAGCATCAAGCTCGCCTGGTTCTCGGCGCTTTTGATCGGCACGAAGCGCATGTCTGGCCGCGACACGGCCTCGCACACCGCCGCGGCGTCGACCGCGTCGTTCTTGCCGCGCTTGACATAGGGCTTGACGTAAATCGGCGGGATCAGGCGCACGTCATGGCCCATGGCGCGCAGTTCGCGTCCCCAATAATGCGCCGAGCCGCAGGCTTCCATGCCGATCAGGCAGGGCCCCGCCTCGGCGAAAAAAGCAAGAAAACCATCCCGCCGCAGCTTGCGCGTGACGGCCCGCCCATCCTCGCTCACCAGCGCGTGAACTTGAAAATACCGCTTGCCCAAATCAATCCCGATTCTGATAAACTTCTTCATGGACGGCCTCCCTCTCTGTGGCGCTCCGGCGACCACGTCTTGGCACTTTAGATGCCGTTGAGGCGGGGCCGTCCACCCCATCATTCCCGGCGCTTCGCATCGGCGAAGCGATCGGGAATCCAGAAATCGCAACACGCATTTTTGATGTTGATCTGGATTCCCGGTCAGGCCTTCGGCCTGCCGGGAATGACACGTCAAGCGAACCGATCAACCGGGCTCCATATGAGGACGAAATGGCCAACGCAAAGCGGGGCGAGATCGTCGCGGTAATCGACGGCAAGAGCTACACGCTCTGCCTGACGCTCGGCGCGCTCGCCGAACTCGAAAGCGGCTTTGGCGTCAGCGACCTTGTCGCGCTCGCGAGCCGCTTTGAGGAACGACGGCTTTCCGCGTGCGACATACTGCGCATCATAGGCTGCGGGCTGCGCGGCGCGGGCAACGACATATCCGACGAAGACGTCGCGAGAATGAAAGTTTCGCAGGGTCTTGCAGGCTATGTGCGCATCGCGGCCGATCTCCTCGCCGCGACGTTCGGCGACGCGCCGGAGCGGAGCGCCGACGCAAACCCTCCGACGCCGCAGGACGCCTGAGGCAAACGGAAGAAGCGGCGCGCGATCCTTCCCATCGCACGCCCTTTCCGTTCGCGCGCGCCATGGCCTTCGGGCTCGGCGTCCTGCGGCTCCCGTCGCGCGACTTCTGGTCGATGACGCCGCGCGAACTTTTTTGCGCGGCGGAGGGCGTTTACGGCGTAGCGCCGGGCGCGCCGTCGCGCGCGGCGCTTGAAGACCTGATGCGTCAATTTCCCGATTCCCAAGGATCGACATGACGACCGATTTCGACCCCTTCCCGGACCCGTTCAATGCGCCAGGCGCGAATGAGCGCGTCGCGACAGCTAATCTGCAAGCGACGAAACTTCTGCTCGATCAGATCAACGTCTCGGCAGGAAATGTCACGAAGACGCTTCAGCTGGGTTTCGGCTCGGCGGCGGCGAGCGGCCGCAGCTTCAACGACGTGCTCTCGACGATCGCACAGTCGCTGACGCGCATGGCTTTGCGCACAGGAACCAAGGCGCTCGCCGAAGGACTGGTGAGCGGATTGAGCGGCATGTTTTCCGGCGCCTTCGGCGGCGCCGGGACGGTTGCGCCTTTCGCGGAGGGCGGGGTCGTCGCCAGTCCAACCTATTTTGCGAGCGGCGGCGCGATGGGCCTGATGGGCGAGCGCGGCGCCGAGGCGATCATGCCGCTGGCGCGCGGCGCCGACGGCCGGCTCGGCGTCGTCGCTCAGGCGGGCGGCGCCCGTCCGATGTCCGTCTCCGTCAATATCGCCGCGCAGGATGTCGAGAGCTTTCGTCGCTCCGAAGCGCAGATTACGGGCGCGCTGGCCCGAGCCGTGGCCCGCGGCCAGCGCAGTCTCTAAGCGGGCGCAGCCGGCATGAGCGATTTTCACGAGATCCGCTTTCCGCTTGATGTCTCGCTGGGCGGGCGCGGCGGACCGGAGCGGCGCACAGAGATCGTGACGCTCGGCTCCAATCGCGAGGCGCGCAACGCCCGCTGGGCGCATTCGCGGCGCCGCTATGAAGCTGGCTACGGCGTCAAGAGTTTCGCGCAGCTTTCGCAGATCATCGAGTTCTTCGAGGAGCGGCGCGGCCGGCTTTACGGCTTTCGATGGCGCGATCGCGCCGATTGCGCCTCCTGCGCGCCGGGCGCGACTGTAAGCCCGACGGATCAATCCATAGGCATGGGAGACGGCGCGCGCGCCGCATTCCAACTGGTGAAGACCTATGGCGGCGCCTTTTCCGCTTATGCGCGCGACATCGTAAAGCCCGTCGCTGGAACAGTGCGGGTCGCGGTCGGCGGCGTCGAAAAATCGGCGCCGGATGTGAGCGTCGACGTCACGACAGGAATCGTGACCTTCGCGCCCGGCGCCATTCCCTCGGCGGGGGCGGTCGTCACGGCTGGATTTCTCTTCGACGTGCCTGTGCGCTTCGATACGGATTTTCTCGAAATCGACATGCACGCCTTCGAGGCCGGCGCGATTCCCAATATTCCGATCGTTGAAATCATCCCGTAGCCCCGCCCTGGGAGTGAAACGATCAACCGAACTGGAAAATATCCATGCTCTTGCTCTCTTCTTCGATGCAGGCGAAGCTCGATCAGCGCGCCACCACCTTCTGCCATTGCTGGCGCGTTGCGCGCAACGATGCGACAGCGATGGGCTTCACTGATCATGACCGCGATCTGACGTTCAATGGCGTGACCTTTCGCGCAAACACTGGTCTCTCAGCGTCGCAACTCGAATCAAGCGTCGGCTTTGCGCCGGGAACGGGAGAAGCCGCCGGCGCCTTGAGCGACGAGAGCCTCACCGAGGCGGATCTGCTGAACGGCCTCTATGACGGCGCCTCGGTCGAGACATGGTTCGTCGATTGGACGAATGTCGCTGATCGCGCCTTGCTGGATATCGCGACGATCGGCGAAATACGCCGCGGCGAGTTGGCCTTCGCCGCGGAGCTGCGCTCGAGCGCACATCTTTTCGATCAGCAGCAGGGCCGCGCCTTTCAACGCAGTTGTTCGGCTGATCTCGGCGACGCGCGCTGCAGGTTTAATGTTTTGGCGCCGGGCTTTCACGCGACGAGCGTCATCGCCGCCTTCGCCGGCGGCGCAATCGACATGGATCTTTCCGAAAATTTCGGCAGCGGCTTCTTTGCAGGCGGCGCGCTGACCTTCACAAGCGGCGCGAATGCGAACGCCCGTTTCACGATCAAGTCGCATTGGCAGGAAAATCTTCGCGCGAGCGTCACGCTGTGGACGCCGCCGGGCGGCGCGATCCTCGCCGGCGACGCCGTTCTCGTGACGGCCGGCTGCGATAAGTCGCCGACATCCTGCCGCTTGAAGTTCGACAACATCGTCAACTTCCGCGGCTTCCCGCATATGCCGGGCAACGACCGCGTCATCGCCTATCCGAGTTCGCTCGCGCCGGCGATGGACGGCGGGAGTTTTTTTAGATGACCCGCGCCGACATCGTCACGGCGGCGCGGCGCTGGCGTGGCACGCCTTACGCGCATCAAGCCTCGCTCATCCATGTCGGCTGCGACTGCCTTGGGCTCGTGCGCGGCGTCTGGCGCGACGTCATCGGCGACGAGCCGGAGGCGGCGCCCGCATATACGCCCGATTGGGCCGAAGCGTTGAGCGCCGAGACATTGCTTGACGCCGCCCATCGGCATTTCAGAGCGGCGCCTTTAAGCGATTTTCGCGAAGGCGACGTTCTGCTGTTTCGCTTTCGCGAACATCTCCCGGCGAAACATCTCGGCGTCGCGACATCGACGACGCATATGATTCACGCCCATGCCGGCGCCTGCGTCGCAGAGGTCGCGATTGGCCCGCATTGGCGCAAGAAGCTCGTCGCCGCCTTCGCTTTTCCGAACGTTGTGGATTGAAGACGTCGCGCGTCCATCATTCCCGACATGCGCTCGGCGCGTGATCGGGACTCCAGGACCAAAGCCGACATTCCTGAAGCTGCCGTGAGTTCCCGATCAGGCTTTCGGACTTGCGGAACGACACTGCGAGCTCTTCGAGACGCTCATGGCCACTCTTGTTCTGCAGACGATCGGCTCTGTCGCCGGCGGCGCGATCGGCGGACCTATTGGTTCGTCCATCGGCGGCGCGCTCGGCGGCTTCGGCGGCTCCTTCGTCGACGCAGCGCTGCAACCGCATGCATCGCCCCGCTATTCGATCGGTCCGCGGCTGAAATCGATGGACGGGATCACCTCAACGGAAGGCGCCGGCGTGCCGCGCGTCTACGGCCGCGCGCGCATCGGCGGACAGATGATCTGGGCGACGCGCTTTCTCGAACGCGTCAATGCGTCCTTTGCGCAGACGCAGCATCAGGGCAAAGGCGGCGGCGGCGGCGGGATCGGCTTCAACATTCAGTTCACCTATGCCTATTCGGCGAATTTCGCGATCGGGCTATGCGAAGGGCCCGTCGCTTTCGTGCGGCGCATCTGGGCTGACGGATCGGAGCTCGACATGACGACGCTGCCGATTCGCATCTATGCCGGGACGGAAGATCAGGAGCCGGATCCGCTGATCGTCGCCAAGGAAGGGGCGGAGAACGCGCCCGCCTATCGCGGCCTCGCCTATATTGTTTTCGAGGATCTCGCGCTCGCGCCGTTCGGCAATCGCATTCCGCAATTCACTTTCGAGGTGGTGAAGCCCGTCGAAGGACTCGGCGCGATGATCCGGGCCGTCGACCTCATTCCCGGCGCGACGGAGGCCGGCTATCACCCTGCCCTTAAGCTCAATTTCTACTCGCCCGGCGCCACGGCGGCGGAAAATCGTCATCAGCTCACCGCGGCGACGGACTGGACCGCGTCGATCGACGCGCTGCAGGCGCTTTGTCCGAATCTCGAAAGCGTCGCGCTCGTCGTCGCCTGGTTCGGCGACGATCTTCGCGCCGAACATTGCACGATCACGCCGCGCGTCGACGCGACATTCAAGACCATCGGTCAATTCAACTTCATTGTCGGGGGCTTCTGGCCACCCGACTGGTCGGTCGCCGGGCTGACGCGTTCGACCGCGCGGCTCGTGTCGCAAATCGACGGACGCTCGGCCTATGGCGGAACGCCCAGCGACGCGTCGGTGATGGCCGCTATCGCAGACCTCAAGGCGCGCGGCCTCGCGGTGACCTTCTATCCCTTCGTGATGATGGACGTGCCGCCGGGCAATGCGCTGCCCAATCCTTACACAGGCGCCGTCGAACAGCCGGCGTTCCCCTGGCGCGGACGCGTCACATGCGATCCCGCGCCGGGTCGACCGGGTTCGCCTGACGCAACCCCGGCTGCTGCGGCGCAGCTCAACGCCTTCTTTTCGCGCTATCGCGGCTTCATTCTGCATTACGCCAATATTTGCGTCGCGGCCGGCGGCGTCGACGCCTTTCTCATCGGCTCCGAGCTGATCGGCCTGACGCGCGTGCGCTCGGCGCCGGGCGCATATCCCGCCGTCTGCGCGCTGATGACGCTCGCCGCCGAAGTGAAAGCGATCCTCGGCCCGCAAACAAAACTCTCCTACGCCGCCGACTGGACGGAATATGGCGCGCATGTTCCGGCAAGCGGCGAAGCGCGCTTTCCGCTCGATCCGCTGTGGGCGTCAAGCGCCGTCGACTTCGTCGGCGTCGACGTCTATTGGCCGCTCTCCGACTGGCGCGACGGCGACGCGCATCTCGACGCGCAGGAAGCGGCGAGCATTTATGATCTCGACTATCTCAAGTCTCGCATCGTTTCGGGCGAGGCCTATGATTGGCATTACGCCGACGCCGATGCGCGCCTGGCGCAAGATCGCACCCCAATCAGCGACGGGCTGGGCAAGCCTTGGATCTTCCGCCAGAAGGATTTTCTGTCGTGGTGGTCGCAACCGCATTACGAGCGCGTCGGCGGCGCTGAGCTGGCGGCGCCGACGGCGTGGGTCCCGCAATCCAAGCCGATCTGGATTGTGGAGACGGGATGCCCGGCCGTCGACCGCGGCGCCAATGCGCCGAACGTCTTTCCGGACCCGCGCTCGAGCGATGGCGGTCTGCCGTATTTCTCGCGCAACGGCCGCGACGATCTCATGCAGGCGCGATTCATCGAGGCGATGATCGCGCATTTCGATCCGGCGGCGCCCGGCGGCGGGGCGCGCAACCCGACGTCCAACCTCTACGCCGGGCCGATGGTCGATCCGGCGCGCTTGCACATATGGTGCTGGGATGCGCGCCCCTTTCCGGCCTTTCCGACGCAAGCCGACGCGTGGAGCGACGTCGCCAATTGGGAGACGGGCCATTGGTTGAACGGACGACTCGAAGGCGCGCCGCTCGACCGCCTCCTGCCGGCGCTCGCCGGCGCCGTCTCCGCGCCTGAAGTTGTCGCGCAGCGGCCGAACGTCGGCGGCTTTCTCGACGGCTATGTGCTGGAGCGGCCGATGTCGCCGCGCGAGGCGATCGATCCTCTCGCCGCGCTTTACGGCGTCGACGTCGTGGCGATCGCGGGCGCCTTGCGCTTCATCGATCGGCGCGGGAAGCCGGTGTGCGAAATTCACGAAGACGATCTCGTCGCCGGCAAAAGCGCGTCGCTCGTGACGCTGGCGCGGGCCCAGGAAAGCGAACTGCCGCAGGAGATCGCGCTTTCCTTCTGCGATTCCGAAAACGACTTTCAAATGGCGCGAGTCTCCTCCCGCAGACTCGAGGGCCGCTCGGCGCGCCAGAGCGAAGCGCAAGCCGCGGTGATGACGAATCGCGCCAATGCGCAAGCGCTTGCGGAGAGCTGGCTTCAGGACGTGTGGATCGGGCGCGAAACCGCGGAGTTTACGCTGCGGCCAGGCCTGATCGCCCTGCAGCCTGGCGATCTGGTGCGGCTCGGCGCGGCGGGCGGCGGCCGGCTGTTTCAAATTCAACGCATCACGGACGGCGCCGCGCGGCAAGTGAGCGCGCGCGCGGCGGACGCTTCCGTCTATAACGCGACCGCGCCGCTGCTCGGACGCACGAATATCGTTTCGCCGAAAATGGTCGGACCGCCGCGAGTGGAAATTCTCGACCTCGCGCTGGCGCGCGACGAAGAAGCGCTCTCCTATGTCGCCGCCTTCGCCGATCCCTGGCCCGGACCGCTCGCGATCTGGAGACTGACGGTCCAGGGCGGCTATGAGCAGATCGCGATCATCGACAAGCGCGCGACCATCGGCGAGACGCTCGACGTCCTGCGCGCCGGTCCGGCCGGGCGTTTCGACAATGGCGGCGGCGTCACTCTGCGAATCGGCGCCGGACACCTCTCGTCGGTGGGCGATCTCGCCGCGCTCGCGGGGCGCTCGGCGATGGCGATCCGCGTCGACGGCGACTGGGAGATTTTCGCTTTCGCGCACGCCGAACTTGTCGGCGAACAGACATATCGTTTATCAAGGCTCATTCGCGGACTCGGCGGCGAAGAACATCTCGCCACCCGCGATGCGCCGGCCGGCGCGACCGTCGTGCTGCTAAATGACGCGATCGCGCCGCTCACGCGCAGGGTCGGCGAGATTGGCGCGCCGATGACCTATCGAATCGGTCCGGCGGATCGCGACTGTGCGGAGCCGATCTTCGTTCAACCGACCGTCGCCGCAACAAACAAGGCGCTGCGCCCCTATGCGTTGACGAAGGCGCGCGCGCGCCGCACGCCCGCGGGGATCGTCATCGATTTTGTGCGGCGCGGACGCATCGATTCGGACGCGTGGCAAACGCTCGACATTCCGCTTGGCGAGGCGAGCGAGTCCTACGAAGCCGATATCGAGCTGCCGAGCGGAACGCGCACCCTGACGGCCGGCTCAACATCCGTCCTGTATCCCGCCGACGAAGAACTCGCCGATTTCGGCGCGCCGCAGAGCGAACTGACGCTCTCGCTTCATCAGATGAGCGCGACGGTCGGACGAGGCTTTCCGCTGACCATCACACTGCCGATCCAATAGGAAAGAAGATGACGCAAACGACGCATCTTGCGCTGCCCTTCATCGAGGCGGCGCAAGCGCAAAAGCACGTCACGCATAATGAAGCTCTGGCGCTGATCGACGCGCTGACGCAGCTTTCGGTCTCTGCGCGAAACGTGACGTCGCCGCCCGCGACGCCGGCGGAAGGCGACCGTGTGCTCGTCGGCGCCGGCGCGACGGGCGACTTCGTCGGCAAGAGTGATCAGATCGCCACATTCCTCGCGGGCGGCTGGGCCTTCCTTGCGCCGCAAGCCGGTTGGCGCGCTTATGTCGAAGCGGAATCGCTTCTGCTGCTCTATGATGGCGCGGGATGGATGGATTGCGGCCTGTCCTTGCGCCAGCTGCAAAACCTTGCGCTGCTCGGGATCGGCGCGACCGCCGACGGCGCCAATCCGCTGCTCGCCAAACTCAATGCAACGCTCTTTACCGCAAAGAGCGTCGGCGAAGGCGGCTCCGGCGATCTCCGCTTCGCGCTGAACAAGGAGAGCGCGGCCAACACCCTCTCGCAGCTTTACGAGTCGAACTATTCCGCGCGCGCCGAAACAGGCTTGATCGGCGACGATCATTTTCGCGTCAAAGTGTCGCCCGACGGTTCGATCTGGAAGGAAGCGATCGTCATCGACAGCGCGACGGGCGCAGTCGCCCTTCCGAGCGGCGGCCCGGCGAAAGTTCAGCTCTTTACGTCGACGGACACTTATACGCCAACGCCAGGAATGCGCTTTGTTGACGTGATGCTTTTTGGCGCGGGAGGGGGCGGCGGCTCAGGCGCGCGACAGGCGGCCGGGGCGATCGCCTCAGGCGGCGGCGGGGGCGGCGGCGGCGGAATTGCGAAAGGCAAGTTCACCGCAGCTCAGATCGGCGGGGGCGTCACCGTCACGATCGGCGCGGGCGGCGCGGGCGGCGCGGCGCAGACCGTCAATAGCACGGCTGGAAGCGGCGGAACTGCCGGCGGCCATACGACGTTCGGGACGTTGATGTTCGCCGGCGGCGGCGGCGCGGGCTCTGGCGGCGGCCTTGCGGTGGGCTCGGGCGGCGGCGGAGGCGGCGGGATGACGACCGGAGGCAATGCCGCTGGCGCAACTGGCGGCGGTCCCTCGTTGGGCGGGCCGGCTGGGGGGTCTGCTGCAGTGGGCGCGAGTAACTATGCAGTGGTTTATGGCTCGGGCGGGGCCGGTAGCCCCGCAACTGGCGCGGCGGGCAATGGCGCTGGAAACTGTGGCCCTGAAGCTGGCGGGTCGGGCGGCGGGTCGGGCGGCGGCATTACCGCAGCCAATGCAACCAGCGCGGGCGGCGTCGGAGGGAGAATCTACATTAACGGGGCGGTCGTGCAGGCCGCCGGCGGGGCTGCCGGCGTCTCCGGCAGCGCCGGATCGTCATACGCCAGCGGGGTTGGCCCTCTCAATCAAGCCGGCGCAGGCGGCGGCGGCGGAGGTTCTCACACGACGACTCCTGGCGGCGGAGGCGTGGGGGGGCTTGGCGGCGGAGGCGGCGGCGGCGGCGGCGCGTCGCAGAACGGCGCCAATTCCGGCGCGGGCGGCAATGGCGGCGGCGGCTACGCCGTCGTCTTAGAATATTTCTGATCGCATCAAGCGCGTCGCGCGCGATTCCTCATCAACAACGACATCGGAAGAGAAGTAGTCGGCCCATGGCCTTCGCCGTGAAGAATCACGTCCTGCACCACAACGACAAGCCTGTCGCTCAGAAGCCGACGCCCAACGTCGGCGGCGTTTTGAAGCCCTCGCTGCTGATCATGCATTACACCGCCGCCCAGTCGGCGAAGGGCGCGATCTCCTGGCTGTGCAATCCCAACGCGAAAGCCTCCGCCCATCTCGTCGTCGATCTCGACGGCGCGGTGACGCAGCTCGCGCCGTTCAATCGCGTCGCATGGCACGCGGGCAAAAGCGTTTGGAGGCGGCGCTCGAACTGCAACGCCTTTTCGATCGGCATTGAGCTGACCAACGCCGGACCCTTGACGAAGCTCGCCAACGGAAAATTCGCCGACGCCTACGGAAAGAATGTGCCGGCGAGCCAGGTGGCGATGCTCGTCCACAAGCTGGATAGGGGCGGCGAAAAGCCCTGGATGATCTATCCCGCCCTTCAAATCTCGGCCGCCGTCGATATCGCCAAGGCCATCTGCCAGACCTACGGCATCAGCGACATCGCCGGCCATGACGACATTGCGCCGACGCGCAAGCGCGATCCGGGTCCCGCCTTCGCCATGGAATCGTTCGTCTCGCGCGTCCTCGGCCGCAAGTGAAACCGCGCCGGCGGCTTCCGGCATAAAAAGGAGCTCCCAATGCAAGGCTATCGCACCTATGTCGCCGCAGGTCTCGTCGCGCTTTTCGGCGCGCTCGCCTCGACCGACTGGATCGCCTTTCTCAATGATCCGAAGGCCGGCGCCATCGCCATCGGTTCGGCGGCGTTGATGGCGATCATGCGCAGCATCACCTCGACGCCGCCGGGAACGGCCTGACGTGTCGAAGCTGATCGCGCTCGCTCTCGTCGCGGCCGCCGGCGTCGTCGCCTATGCGCTTGGGCGCGCCGTGTTGGCGCGGCTCGTCGCCGGCGGCGGCGCTGCGGAGAACGCGCGGCGCGCCGAATCCGATATGCGCGCCGCCAAGCGCCAGGCCGAAATCATGGTTGAGCGCAGGAGCGTTGAAGATGTTTCGCAAGATTTCGATCATGGTCGCTTCTAGCCTCGCGCTTGCGGCATGCCGGTCGACGGGCGGCGGCTGTCCGCCGCTCGTCGCGTATTCTTTCGAAGAGCAGAAGATTGCGGCGAAGCAGCTGCGCGCCTTGCCGCAAAACGCGCCGCTCGCCGCCATGATCATCGACTACAAGAAGATGCGGGACGCCTGCCGCGCCTCGGAGCGCTGAGGCGCGCTGCCGCATTTTTATGACTATTCATTGCGCATTCAGGGCTTTCGGCCGACTATGCGCCGGGGAGAGGCGCATGCGGGCCGCCGGAGGTTGTTGGAGACGGGCGCTCGCCGTCGCCGCTCTCGCGGCGACGGCCGCCTTCCTGCGCGCCGCCGCCAGCCGCGCCGAAGAGGCTCCTGCGCGGCTGCAATGTTTCACCATGGCGCAGGCGCGCAGCAAAATGGAGGCGCAGAAGCTCGCCGATCCTTTCCGCTGCATGCGGGACGTCGCCCTCCGGCTGCAGGCCGAGCCGCTCGGCGCGCGGCTGTGCCAATTGGGCGAAGGACTTATCTATGAGATCAGTCTGCTGCGCCGGGACGGCCACATCGTCAAGATTCTTGTCGACGCGTTCAGCGGCCGGCCTCATTCTAGCGCTATAGGCGCGGGCTCTATGGGCGCAGGCCCTTTAGGCGATTGAGTCTCGCACGCGGGAGGACATATTGCGGCTGCTCGTCGTTGAGGACGACAAGGATTTGAACCGCCAGATCGTTCGCGCGCTTGAACAATCGGGCTATGCGGTGGACCGCGCTTTCGATGGCGAGGAAGGTTGCCATCTCGGCGAAACGGAGCCCTACGACGCCGTCGTCCTCGACATCGGTCTGCCGAAGAAGGACGGCGTGACCGTTCTCGAAGAATGGCGCGCGGCGGGACGCGACATGCCGGTGCTGATCCTCACCGCGCGCGACCGCTGGAGCGACAAGGTGCAAGGCTTCGACGCCGGCGCCGACGACTATGTTTCAAAACCCTTCCACATGGAGGAGGTGCTGGCGCGCATCCGCGCCCTGCTGCGCCGCGCGACGGGCCATGCGACGAATGAAATCGTCTGCGGCGCGGTGCGGCTCGACACCAAGGCCGGCCGCGTCGTCGTGGACGGCGCGCCGGTGAAGCTCACCTCGCACGAATACCGGCTGCTCGCCTATCTGATGCATCACAGCGGACGCGTCGTATCCCGCAGCGAAATCATCGAGCATCTATACGATCAGGACTTTGACCGCGACTCGAACACGATCGAAGTCTTCGTCGGCAGGTTGCGCAAAAAGCTTGGCGTCGATCTGATCCAGACCGTGCGCGGGCTGGGCTACATGGCGGCCGCGCCGGCAAAGGACGCCGGCTATAAACGCTAGGCGCATGCCGCTTTCCTTCGTCTCCATTCGCTCCATCGCCGCGCGTCTGTTCCTGACGGCGGCGGCGATGAGTTCGGTCGTGCTGATCGTCGCCAGCATTCTTCTGACCGCCTACTACCGTAGCGAAGCCGAAGAGGTTTTCGAACGGCGCCTCGACGTTTACCTGCGCGCCATCGTCGCCGACGTGTCCGAGTCGGGCCAGGAGGGACGCACCGGACCCGGCCAGCTCGGCGACCCGCAGTTTGAATTGCCGGGCTCGGGCTGGTATTGGCAGATCACGCGTCTCGACGACAAGTCGCATGACATCAAGGCGTCGCGCTCGCTCTTCGCCAACACGCTGCCCAAGCTGTCGGATCTTGGCGTCGCAGCGGAGGTCGGCGGCTTTCGCCGCGGCTACGGGACGGGCCCCGACGGGCGCAGGCTGCGCATCGTCGAGCGCGTCATCGACGTCGGCGACGTCGGCATCTATCTCGTGCAGGTCGCCGGCAGCGGCGAAGAGATGGAAGAGCAAATCGCCCGCTTTCGATTCGCGCTGATCGTCGCTTTCGCGGCGCTCGCGATCGCGCTCGCCATCGGCGCCGCCTTCCAGGTCCGCTTCGGCTTGCGGCCTTTGCGGCAGTTGCAGCGCGAACTGGCGGCGATCCGCGGCGGCGAACGGGAGCACATCATGGGCGCCTACCCGAGCGAAGTCGCGCCGCTCGCCGAAGAGCTCAATCTCTTGATCAGCGCCAATCGCGACATTCTCGAACGCGCCCGCACGCAGGTCGGCAATCTCGCCCATGCGCTGAAAACGCCGCTCTCCGTCATCGTCAACGAAGCCGATTCCGCGCCCGGGCAACTCGCCGGGAAAGTTCAAGAACAGGCGCAGATCATGCGCGATCAGATCTCCTTCTATCTCGACCGGGCGCGGGCGGCGGCGCGCGGCGGCGCGCTCGGCGCCGCGACGCAGATTGCGCCGTCGATCGAGGCCTTGCTGCGCGCCTTCAGTAAAATCTATGGCGACAAGGGCGTGATCTTTTCCGGCGGCGCCGATCCGCGTCTGCGCTTTCTTGGCGAGCGCCAGGATCTCGAAGAAATGATCGGCAATCTGCTCGACAACGCCGGCAAATGGGCGAGGAGCCGGGTGACGATCGACGTCCGCGTCGAAGGCGGGTCGCGACCGACGCTGCGCGTCACCATCGACGACGACGGGCCGGGACTCGCTTCGCATCTGCGGGCCGCGGCGACTCAGCGCGGGCGGCGCCTCGACGAAACCAAGCCCGGATCAGGTCTCGGCCTGTCGATCGTCGTCGATCTCGCCGCCGCCTATGGCGGTTCGCTGCAGCTCGACGACAGCCCCAGCGGCGGTTTGCACGCCGAGCTTCGACTGCCGGGGTTTTGAGGCGCGTCGCGCCCGTCCTGAGCAGAGCCTGGGACCGGATCAGCGATCGAACCGCCGCCCCGATTTCGTGCGGCGCGTCACTCGTCTTCGAGATCGAAATCGAGAATGGCGACCTGCAGCGTGAAGCTCGAGAGCTTCGGATCGTCAGCGGAGATGACGCCGAGAAATTCGCCGTCGGCGTTGAGTTCGACGGAATCGGTCTTGCGCCCGCGCGCCACGATCGACAGGCGATCGTTTTCGAACAGCTTGCGCAGATAGGACTGAAGCACTTCGCGTCCGACGGGGATTTTCATCTCGAAGGCGAAGGAACGATCCCCGTCTTCGTCGTCGACCGAGATCGAAGCGATCCTTCGCTCGCCAAGATGCACGGCGGCGTCGTCCGGATTCTTCGGATCGGCTGTGACGCGAACGCCGTCGTTGCCGAGCGAACGGCGCAGAAAAGCCTGCAGTTTTCGCAATTCGGTTTTATCCAAACGCCCGCCCCCGTTCAGCGATCAGCTTCATTCCCTCTGCCACGACGTCGTTCGCCGGGCAAGAGCGCATGAAAAACGCCCGGCGGAGAGCCGCCGGGCGACGTCAAAAAGCGCAAAGAGCGTTATTCGCCTGCGGCTTTCAGCCTCTTGTTGCACTCGCTCCAATATTTTGGCCAGGTGATTTTTGAACCGGCCTTTTTGAGCTCAGCCTTTTTCGCCTTCCATTCCTCGCTGCATTTCTTCTGGCGCTCGCGCGCCGCGGCTTTCGGATCCGTCGCGGGTTTGGGGGTCGCTTCGGCAGCAGGCGGCGGAGTCGGCTCGGCGGGCTTGGCTTCCGTCGCGGGCGGCGGCGTGGGCTTCGACTCCGCGGCGGCCGGCGGCGGCGTCTCGGGCTTCGCCTCGGCAGGCTTGGCTTCCGCCGGCTTCTCTTCGCTGGGCTTGGCCTGCTCCGCCAATCGCCCGCGACAGGCCTTCAAAAATTCCTGCCAGCTCTGTCCGCCGAGTTCGTTGGCCGCCTTGGCCGCCTGGTACTGCGATCCGCATTCCTTCAATACGTTAGCCTGCGCATACGCGTCCCCTGAGCTCGCGGCGAGGGCGACGGCGACGGCCAGAGCGCCGCCGGCCGCAGCGTAAGAAACAGCGATACGGATCCCCATATAAATCTCCATTGATCGACGGCGCGAACTGAGCCGCAACAACTGCGACGGCGCATAGAAGCATGACGCGCGCCATCTGCGCCCGCCGGGCCGACGATAGTCCCAACTTGGTTGTGAACGCAATCCAAACGCGCGATAAAGCCCGAGCGCGCGGCGTTTTTTCGTCCGCTTTTTTGGGGTGAGTCTTGGCAAGCGTTCGGGAACAGCCGGCAAGTTGGCGCGAGCTCGCGGTCGTGTCGCATCCCGACGGACTGAAACGCTGTCCTTGGCCCGGCGCCGATCCGCTTTATCTCGACTATCACGACAATGAATGGGGGCGACCCGAGCGGGACGGCCGGGCGCTCTTTGAAAAGCTGATGCTCGACGGCTTTCAGGCCGGCCTCTCGTGGATCACCATCCTGCGCAAGCGCGAGGCGTTTCGCGCGGCCTTCGACGGTTTCGATCCGGCAAAGATCGCGAGATTCGATCAGAAGCGCGTCGCGGCGCTGATGCGTAATGATGCAATCGTGCGCAACCGCGCAAAAATCGAAGGCGCCGTGCTCTCGGCGCAGGCGTGGCTGGAGATCGAGGCGACGATCGGCTTTTCGGATTATCTGTGGGGTTTCACGGACGGACGACCGATCGTCAATCGCTGGACGCGCATGAGCGACGTGCCGACGCAAACCCCACTTTCCGAACGCCTCTCCAAAGATCTCAAGGCGCGCGGTTTCAAATTCTGCGGACCGACGATCGTCTACGCGTTCATGCAGGCGGTCGGCATGGTGGACGATCATCTGACGGGCTGCCATCGCCACACAGGGGGCGAGGGCGGCTGACGCGATGCGGGCTCCTTCCACGAAAAATCGTGGGCGGCCGGCGCCCGGCGAGGCGCCCCGCGCCTGGCAGCGGATGTTGTCCGGACGCCGCCTCGATCTGCTCGACCCTTCGCCGCTCGACGTGGAGATCGAAGATATTGCGCATGGGCTCGCGCGCGTCGCGCGATGGAACGGTCAGACCGTCGGCGCGCATATTTTCTCGGTCGCGCAACACAGCATGCTTGTGGAAAAGGTCGCATGCGCGCTCGATCCCGCGATCGGCCGAACGGAGCGGCTTTACATGTTGCTGCATGACGCGCCTGAATATGTGATCGGCGATATGATCTCCCCGTTCAAGGCGGTGATCGGCGACGCCTACAAAAGCGTCGAGGACCGCATATTGGGCGCGATTCTCCTGCGTTTCTCTCTGCCGCCGACGCCCTCTCCCGCACTGCGGCGCCTGTGCAAGGAGGCCGACCGCGCCGCCGCTTTTTTTGAGGCGGTGCAGCTTGCGGGCTTTACACGGGGCGAAGCCGAGCGCATCTTCGGCCGCCCGGCGATCCCGCCGCAGCCCTTCATAGACGAACTCGCCCCGGCTCCCATTGAGGAGACGCAGGCGCGTTTTCTCGCTCGGTTCCGGGCGGTCGACGAAAGTTGAAGAAGAACGTCGGGGAGAGAAATGCCGAATGGGCGCCTGTACGTCTGTTCCCTGACTAAGGTGGTCGACACGGTGCGCGAAAGCGGCGCGCGCTCGCTTGTCACCATTCTTACCGCCGGGGCGTCGCTTGTTCGGCCTTGCGAAATCTCCCGCGAGCGCCATTTGCGCATCGCTGTCTCCGACATCGACGCGCCGCGGGAAGGACACGTCCTCCCGGGCGAGGAACATATCAATCGGCTGCTTGCTTTCCTTGAGGAATGGGACCGCTCCGCGCCGCTCGTCATACACTGCTACGCTGGGGTGAGCCGATCGCCCGCGGCGGCTTTTGTCGCGGCCTGCGCTTTAGCGCCGCGTCGCAGCGAAATGGACATCGCGCGCGAACTGCGCCGCGTCTCGCCGACCGCGACCCCGAACAGACGGCTGGTCGCGCTCGCCGACGAAAGGCTTGGGCGGAACGGGCGAATGTCCGCCGCGATCGCCGCAATCGGACGCGGGACCGACTGCTATGAGGGAGCGC
This sequence comes from Methylocystis sp. SC2, assembly GCF_000304315.1. Taxonomy (NCBI): domain Bacteria; kingdom Pseudomonadati; phylum Pseudomonadota; class Alphaproteobacteria; order Hyphomicrobiales; family Methylocystaceae; genus Methylocystis; species Methylocystis hydrogenophila. The sequence continues at coordinate 1,573,793 of NC_018485.1, forward strand.
CCTTCGCCCTGGAATTCGCCGACGCCTAACCGGGCCGCCGAAGAGCTCGCGCCCCTCTCTCCGCCTGTCGAAATCGGCCTCACCGCCGCAATCGTCGCCGTTCGAGACGACGAGCCCTTGATCCTGACGACGCGCGGGGATGGGCCGGCGGGAGTCGCCGCCCTTCCCTCCGGACCTTTCGATCCGATCCGCCATCGCACCTTCGAGATCGGCCTGCGCGAATGGGTCGCCGAGCAGACCGGCGCGCCGCTGGGCTATGTCGAGCAGCTCTATACATTCGGCGATCGCGGACGCCACGCCCGCGCCGGCGACCGCGATCCGCACGTCGTCTCGGTCGGCTATCTGGCGTTGACGCGCATCCGCGACGACGCCGATCGGCGCGCAAGCGTCTGGCGAAGCTGGCATGATTTCTTTCCCTGGGAGGATTGGCGCAGAGGCCCGCCCGTGGTCCTCGAGGAAACGATCGCGCCGGGGTTGACGGATTGGGTGGCCGAGGCGCCGGACGCCGTTTCCTCCTCGGGCGTCTCGCGCCGGGTGCGGGTCAACCTTCTCTTCGGCGGCAAGGGACGCGCGTTCAATGAGGAGAACGTCCTTGAGCGCTACGAGCTTCTTTACGAGGCGGGGCTTCTCGAGGAGGCGCTGCGCGATGGTCGCGAATCGGCGGAGAGACGGGCGCCGCTGACGCCGCTTGGAACCCCGATGCGCCATGATCACCGCCGCATTCTCGCCACAGCGATGGGCAGACTGCGCGCCAAAATGAAATATCGGCCGGTGATCTTCGAGTTGATGGCGTCCGAGTTCACGCTGACTGAGCTGCAGCGCACAGTAGAAGCCATTGCTGGCCGACATCTGCACAAGCAGAACTTCCGCCGTCTGGTGGAATCAACGGCCATTGTCGAGCCAACGGGGGAGATGTCCTTAAAGACAGGCGGACGCCCAGCTGCTCTATTTCATTTTCGCCGCAATGTTCTGCAAGAAAGGCCTGCGCCAGGGCTTCGCGTCGGCATCCGAGGCTGATGTCGGTCCTTAAGACGATGTTCACCGCGAAATGGTGAATGTTTGCTGAAGCGAAGCTCGCAACGCGTAGAGTAGAGGTGCGTCTTGGGCTATTTGTCGCCGCCCCCCATGCCGGCGCCGGTCGTCGTCTACAAGGACGTCGGCGGACTGGTCAGCGATTATGAAGCGCTCACCGAACGCTATCGCCGCGAGAATCGCGAGGTGCGGCTGCATGAGTGCCGTTCCGCCTGCACGCTGGCGCTGAGCCTACCGAACGTCTGCGTCTATCCGGACGCCAAGGTCAAATTCCATCAGGCGTATAACGCCATCAACCGGGAGGTCGACCTCGGCGTCTCGTCGCAGCTGTTCGCGTCCTACCCGGCCGCCGTGCAGGCGCGCCTGGGCCATCTGACTCGGGAATATCGCGTGCTGACCGGGACGGAGCTGATCGCTCTTGGCATGCGCAATTGCGAGGGCGGCCCGACCATGATCGCGAGCCGCAAGCAGCAGCGCGCGGCTTCGACCAGCGTCGCCAGCGCACGACCCGATGGGCAGTCCGGCGCGAGCCTCGCCGCCTTTGGCGATATCGCGACTAAGGTGCAGTCCGCGGTCGCCACCGCCCTTGCGAGCACCGGCGGCCAGACGGCCGATCCGATCCGCGTCGCCGTCGCCGATCGCCGGCAGCTGACAGGGCTGGCGCGCGGCGAAGAGGCGAATGCGCTTCCCGAACCCGCGCCGCTGCCGCCGCGCCGGCCGCCATCCGAGGCCTTCGCGGGGCAGGAAACGGCGTCGCTCTCTCCGGCCTATCTGCGCCTCATCAGCGGCGCGCAGCCCATCCTGGGGCCGCAGCTCGTGCGCACGGTGGCCTCGAACTGAGCGGCGCCGTCGCAGACCGCCGCGCGGCGCGGCTGTGAGGCGCGTTCAGACTTTTTCGCTCGCAGTTGGTCCCACAAGAGCGCGCGCTGTTGATCGGCCGCGCCGCTCGCTGGTCCGCGCCGCGAGCATAAGCCTCCTCGCATAACGGAGTCTGGGCGGCTTCGCGGGCGAGCGACAGGCCTCTGGAAAGCCGCCTGAAGTCAGAGGGCGGCGAACTTTCCAAGAGCTGCAAAAGCGGCATATACGTCTTATGTTCTTCCCTCGCGTCATGCGCTCTGATCGAGCCGCGACTACGGCGCGACGCGGGACGGAATCAACTCATTAAACGGAAGTTATGGCGTCGGATTCTCGATTCCCCATCGTTGGCGTTGGCGCTTCCGCCGGTGGACTGCGGGCTCTCGAGCAATTCTTCCAGGCCGTCCCCGCCGATCTCGGCATGGCCTTCGTGATTATCACGCACCTCGCCCCAGATCGCGAAAGCTTCCTCACGGACATACTCGCGCGCCACACCAGCTTGAACGTGCATGTCGCGCGCGAAGGCCAGAAGGTCGAGCCGAACAGCATTTATGTTTTGCCGCCCAACGCATCTTTGACGATAGAGGGAGGGACTCTCCGACTCCATCAGATCGAGCCCGGCCATGCCGAACGCAGCCCGGTCGACGTGTTTTTCAGTTCGCTCGCCCAGGATTGCGGGGAATACGCCGTCGGCGTCGTGCTCTCCGGGAGCGGCAGCGACGGCGTTCTCGGAATCAAAGCGATCAAGGAACACGGCGGCCTTGTCCTTGCACAATCGAGCGACGGCACCAAGCCAAGTTTCACGGGCATGCCCGACAGCGCGATCGCCAGCGGTCTCGTCGACTTTGCGGTTCCTGTCGAGGACATGGCCGCGAAGCTGTCAGAGAACAGGCGAAGCATCGGATTGGTCGATGCGCTTGCGGAAAGGGGCGCCGCTCAGGGCGACCCTCCCGACGCCAAGTCGATCGAAATGCTCTACGCCATGCTTCGTTCCCAACTGGGGCATGATTTCAGCGGCTACAAAAAGCGCACATTTATTCGACGCGTTCATCGCCGCATGCAGATCAATCATTGCGATTCGCTGCAGTCTTACGTCGCGTTCCTGCAACGTGACCATGATGAGCCGACGCGGCTGTTTCGCGATCTCTTGATCAATGTCACGAGTTTCTTCCGTGACACTGAGGCTTTCGACGCTTTGGAGAAGGTCGTTATTCCGCGTCTCTTCGAGGGCCGCGGCGCCGCAGACACGCTGCGGATCTGGGTCCCGGGCTGCTCAACCGGAGAGGAAGTCTATTCGATCGCGATCCTGCTTCGCGAGCATATGGACAAGATAACAGGGTCGCCGCGCGTCACGGTCTTTGCGACGGACATCGACGAACATGCGTTATCGGTGGCGCGCGCCGCCCGCTATCCGTCCGCGCTGATGAAAGGCGTGTCGCCCGAGCGGCGAGAGCGATTCTTTACGAATAATTCCGGCAGTTTTGTCGTCGTCAGATCGGTGCGCGATCTTTGCGTGTTCTCGGTCCACAGCATCTTGCGCGATCCGCCGTTCTCGCGCATCGACATGATCTCCTGCCGCAATCTGTTGATCTACTTCGGCGCCAATGCGCAGCGCCAGGCGTTGCCGACTCTCCATTACGCGCTGCGGCCGGGCGGCTTTCTCTTTCTTGGAAAAGCCGAAACGATCGGCCGCTTTTCGGAATTATTTGCGCCGGTCAACAAGACGAGCTGCATTTTCCAGGCGCGCGACATCGGCGCCCCGGCCCACATGCCGACCTTCGTTAACGGCCTGCGCCCGGCTCCCTTCGTCTCGCCTCGGAGCGATCATGTCGCGGCAGGATGCATGGTCGCCCGACAGTCGGCGGAGGCGCGAATCGCCGACCGCTTTGGACCGCCGCATGTGATCGTCAATGAAGATGGCGACATCATCCATTATTCCGCGCGCACGGCAAAATATCTCGAAGCGCCCTATGGCGCGCCCACGCGGCAACTGCTGACCCTGGCGCGCAAGGAGCTGCGTCTCGATCTACGCAGCGCGCTCCGGGAAGCGATCGAGACGCGACGGGCCGCGACACGCGACAATATCGCTTTCGAAACAGATCATCATGTCGAACATGTCTCGATTTCGGTCGAGCCTCTGACGGGCGGAGCCGATGGCCGAGCGACGTTTCTCATCGCCTTCGAAGAGAAAGCACCTTCAAAAGGGGTTGGTCGATGCGAACGAAGCGCTTCAGCCGCAAGAGTCCGCCGGCGCATCGCCGATCGAAATTGAATTGCGCGACACGCGCGAAAGACTGCAAGGAACGATAGAGGAATATGAGACGGCGCTGGAGGAGCTGAAATCCGCCAACGAGGAACTTATTTCACTCAACGAAGAGTTTCAGTCGAGCAATGAAGAGCTCGAATCCACAAAGGTGGAATTGCAGTCGCTGAACGAGGAGCTGCAGACCGTCAATCAGGAACTGCTGGCCAAGGTGGAGGATCTCGACCGGGCGAACAGCGACCTCACGAACCTCTTCGCGAGCACCAATGTCGCCACGATTTTTCTCGACCGTGATCTCGTGATCCGCAGCTTTACGCCCGCGGTCACGAGCCTCTTCAGTATTCTTGCGACCGACAGAGGCCGTCCTTTAGGAGACCTCGCGATCAGGCTCGATTATCCGGAACTGCAGGACGACATCAAGAGCGTCATGCGGACGGGAACGCCGATCGAGCGACGGGTGAACCAGAACGTGGCCGGGAGGCCGCATTTCTTATGCCGCTTGACGGCCTATCGGAACACAGAAGGAAAAACCGATGGCGTCGTGGCGACGTTCGTCGACGTCACCGGCCTGGCGAGATCAGAAGAACGCCAAAGGACATTGATCGCCGAGCTCAATCACCGGGTAAAAAATATCATCACCGTTATCTTGGCCCTCGCCAAGCAAACGTTGGCTCAGACGCAGGGATCGGAAGCCTTTCTCACCAGACTTTACGCCTTGGCGAGAAGTCACGAGTTGCTGGCGCGGGAAAGTTACGGCGCCGTCAGTCTGGAAGAGGTGGTGCGCGTGGCGCTCGCGCCCTACTTCTCCGAGGGCGGCCAGCGGCTGACGCTTTCAGGACCACCGATCACGCTGCCGCCCAAGGTTGCGATGAGCTTTGGCATGATCCTGGATGAACTCGCGACCAATGCGGTCAAATATGGCGCGCTGTCGAACGGTTCGGGCCATGTCTCTATCGACTGGTCTTCGACGCAGACGCCGGATGATCGAACGTCGACGTTGACCCTGAGGTGGCGCGAGGACGGCGGGCCGCGCGTGGCGGATCCAAAGCAGAGGGGTTTTGGTCTGACGCTCATCGATCGCGAAGTGAGTTACGGGCTCTCCGGCAGCGCCGCCTATGATTTTGGCGAGACCGGATTCTCAGGAACGTTCATCATTCCGTTGAAGCAGAGGCCCGAATCGAGTGGGAGCTAATGGCGAGTTCAACGCTAAGGGGAAAGCGCGTCCTCATCGTCGAGGATGAATCGATCATCGCGATGATGCTGGAATGCGAATTGAACGACGGCGGCTGTGACGTCGTCGGCCCCGTACCTTCCGTCGAAGACGCCTTGCGGCTCATCGACAGGGAGCGTCTGGACTGCGCCCTGCTCGATTACCGACTTGTCGACGAGACCAGCGGAAGAGTTGCTTCCGTGCTGGCTGAGCGAAATGTCCCGTTTTTGCTGATGACGGGACATTGCGCTGGCGACCTGCCGGCTGAGCTGCGCGACAAGACTCTCCTGCAGAAGCCGGTGACGGGCAAAGCTCTTCGCGCCGCTCTCGAAGCCATTTTGGATATTGCCGCGGCAAACGGCAAAGCCTGAGCAATTTTTCGCCACGATGTTGCCCTAGCCTCTGAATTGGTGGGGAATTCAGGCGTCGCGACGCCAGGGGCAAAGCGCGTAACTTCGCATTTTGCATAGGATTTTCGCCCCGCCTCGCGCCAACAGGCGCAAAGGCGCCTTCCAGCCGAAAGGCCAGGAGGCTTTGTTCGTGTCAGGGGCGACGTCGATTCAGGCGCGCTAAAAGCGGGACGGGAACCAGCTATTGACGACGCCTCGTTCCAGCGCGCGCCTAATTTCCGCTCCGCTCTCGACCGCTCTTGGTCTCATGGTCTTTTGTCTGGCGACGCTCGCGCCGAAGATGACCGAAACCGCGGTCGCAAATGGCGACACAAGGACGATCCATCTCTACCACGCCCATACGCATGAATCGATTTCGGCGACATATCTCGTCAACGGGCAATATGACGCCCAAGTCCTTCATCAATTGAACTGGTTTCTGCGCGATTGGCGACGCGACGAGCCGACCAACATGGACCCGCGCCTCTTCGACGTCGTCTGGGAGGCCTACCGCCACGCGGGCGCCGGCGATCAGGTCGTGAACGTCGTCTCCGCCTATCGCTCACCCGAAACGAACGCCATGCTGCGCGCGCGTTCGCGCGCCGTCGCTAAATATTCCCAGCACATGCTCGGCAAGGCGATGGACACGACGATGCCGGGAATGCCGATGTCGCAGATTCGTGAGATCGGCATGCGCATGCAGCGCGGCGGCGTTGGCTACTACCCCAACGCTGGCACGCCTTTCGTCCATCTCGACGTCGGCAATGTGCGCCACTGGCCGCGGATGAGCTACGACGACCTGGCGCGGCTTTTCCCTGACGGCAAGACCGTACATTTGCCAAGCAATGGCCAGCCCCTCGCGCGCTATGAAGAGGCGCGGGCCGAGATCGAAGCGCGCGGCGACGGCGCTTATGTCGTCGCGCCCCGCCGCACCTTCGGCGGCTTCTTCGCCATGCTGTTCGGCGGCGGCGGGGGCGGCGAAGAAGACGACGCGGAGGTCACGGCGCCGGCCCCGAGCGCCCGCAAGCAGTGGGCGTCGCTCGCGCCGCGGCCCGCACGCGGGACAAGCGGCGAAATGGAAGAGCAAAGCGCGGCGGCCGCCGCGACCGACGCCTATCGCTACGGCGCCAAAGAGCTTTCGCGGGCGGAGTCGGATTTGCCGCGTGGCGAGACGACCCTGTCCACGCCGGGCGCGGAAGCGCCCGAGCAAGAGCCGCCCGCCGCGAAGCTTCCGACAGTCCGCGCGCCGCTGCCGCCGCAGCGTCCGTCATCGCTCACCGCCCGCCTGGACGCGCGGACGGCGTATGACAGATCCGCCGAGCTGCAAAGCGCGGTCGATTATCAGGACGCAGACGGCGCTGACCGCGGTTCGGGCAGAATGCCCGCAACCGATGCGCCGCCGCGTCGATCTAAGCTCGCGAACGCGCCCCTGCCCCCGACGCGTCCCGGGGTCCTCGCCGCGAAGGCGACAAGCGCCATCGCGCGGCTGGTCGACTCGCCCAAAAATGAGACCAGAAAGTCCAGAGCGGCGGCCAGGCAAGAGTCGCTTGCCTATGCGCCTGAGCCGCCGCAGGGCGCTGAGCCGCCGGACGCCGGCGCAGCGGAAAAGAATGCGACCCCGGCTCCCGAAGAGGCGAGCGCTCGCGGCGCCCCCCCTCTCCTAGGGGCATCAACCGGCCTTCGAGCGGCCGCCCGGTCCCGCGGACGCAGTCATTCGACGAAGGACGTCTCCGTCGAACAGGACGCGGAGACCCGCGCGCGGTGAAGTCGGCGCGCTCGGGACAGTCTGCGAAGCTTTGTAGAGCCGCTGCGCGCGCCTAAAACGCGTCGCGCGAGAACTATAGATCAGGCCTCGGCGCAAAAAACTCAGGGTAAGAGAGCAACGGCGTTTATCGCCGCGATCGCGATAAGGATTGCCCCGCGGACAGCAAAGTAAAGCGTGCCGGCGATGGCGAGTATCTTGATAAAGCCAATAGCGTCAGGGTCAAACATGGCTTCGAGTCCACTCCGGCAAGCCTGAACCTCTCAGGGAGATTCAGTCTTCAGACAGTCTAACCCCCAACTTGCAAGGAATGTTCCTACTGTCGCGCCCAAGCGCCAAAAGCCTCGGCCGCCGTCCCCGCGGTTGCGCCGTAAGAAAATCGCCGACCGGACCGCCGGCCCCGCCTCAAAGAGACGTCAGGCGAAAGCCGGGTCGAGCGCCTTGGCGGCCTCCAGCAGCGCCCGAACCGACGCCACGGATTTTTCGAACATGGCCCGCTCCGCCGCGTCGAGCCTTATCTCCATCACCCTCTCGACGCCATTCGCGCCGATGACCACGGGAACGCCGACGTAAAGTCCGTTCACGCCATATTGGCCGGTGAGATATGCGGCGCAGGGCATCACCCGCCTTTTATCCTTGAGATAGCTCTCGGCCATGGCGATCGCCGCGGTCGCCGGCGCGTAATAGGCCGAGCCGGTCTTGAGAAGGCCGACGATCTCGCCGCCGCCCTTGCGCGTGCGCTCGACGATCGCGTCGATCCGCGCCTGCGTGATCCATCCCATGGCCACGAGATCCGGCAAAGGCACGCCGGCCACCGTCGAATAGCGCACCGACGGCACCATATCGTCGCCATGGCCGCCCAGAACGAAGGCGCTCACGTCTTCGACCGAAACATTGAGTTCCTCGGCGAGGAAATAGCGAAAGCGCGAAGAATCGAGCATGCCCGCCATGCCGACGATCCGCTGCGTCGGCACGCCGGACGCCTTCTGCAGCGCCCACACCATGACGTCGAGCGGATTGGTGATGCAGATGACAAAGGCGCTCGGCGCATAGCGCTTGACGCCCGCGCCGACCTTGGCGATGACGCCGAGATTGACTGACAGAAGATCGTCGCGGCTCATCCCCGGCTGGCGCGGCACGCCCGCCGTAACGATGATGACGTCCGCCCCCTCGATCGCCGAATAGTCGGAGCCGCCGCTGAGCTTGGCGTCGAACCCCGCGACGGGAGACGACTGGGCGATGTCGAGCGCCTTGCCCTGCGGCACGCCGTCGACAATGTCGAAAAGAACGATGTCGCCTAATTCCTTGAGGCCGGCGAGATGGGCAAGCGTTCCGCCGATATTGCCGGCGCCGATCAAAGCGACTTTTCTTCGCGACATAATCAAACTCGTTCTTTGCTTCTTAGAAACAGCTACCGCGCTTTTGCGGCGGTGGGAAGACGTCTCGGCGCTTGTCGTAAGCAGAGCCTTACACGTTCGCGCAGGGGCGCTCCATGACCCGACATTGCGCCCGGCGGTTTCCCGGCGCGCGGAATGTCGCAGGGATTGCGGGCCGTCGCGGCGCTCCTTACCTGCGAAGCTCGAGGGGCGCGCGCGCAAGCCGCTCGGTGGAAGGGCGACCCATGAAAAGCGAGTTTTTGCTGAAACGACTGTGCGCCGCCACGCTCGCGGCGAGCGCCTGTTTCTTTGGCCCCGCCGCGGCGCAGGCGGCCGACCCGGACGAATCCGAGCTTCTGCAGCATTTCGAGAAGGTCGACGTCTGGCATGCGCCCGTCGACTATAACGTCCGCTACAACAACCAGGACGTGATCGTCACCCGAGAGATGGTGGCGCAGCCCGCGCCCGAGGGAGACCTCTGCTACATCCGCTTCGATCTCATCAGGGGCGAGGGCGATTACGGCTACGGTTTTAAGCCGGGAGCGCCGCGTAACGCGCATTGGGGGGTCAATGTGCTGAAAAGGGGCACGATTCTCAACCAGCTGGCGTCGCAGTTGAAGATGAACGTCATCTATTTTTACGCGCAGGGGCCGAAGACCGACGCGGCCAAAGCGGTTTGCGCGCGCAAACAGGCCGCGCCCACGCCCGCCGCGGGCAACGCCCACACGGGCCCATGGGCCGATCTCGTGACGAAAGCGCGTCTGATCCACGGATGGCCGGCGGCGCGCGCTCCGTAATCCGGCGCAGGAAAATGCGGGCGGGCGCGCGTAACGCTGGACAGCGGCGAGCGGTTTTGATATTCGCACCGCTCGTTCGAAAAAGCGTCGCGCTCGCGGCGCTGGGCGAACGGGCGCATAGCTCAGTTGGTAGAGCAGCTGACTCTTAATCAGCGGGTCCAAGGTTCGAGCCCTTGTGCGCCCACCATTAAATTCAAAGACATAGAGCCTTCACAATTGGCTCGCGGTTCGGCTTGGCGACCATATGGCGACCAACCGATTGCGCTGAATTTTTCTTGGGAATGTTCGCCTCCCGCCGGGGCCGCATATCGTAGCGGCGTCACCTGCTACGCCACCACGAGAGTGAGAGCGGGGCGTCGAACGCCACTGACTCGGGACCCCAGTTTTTCATCCAAAAGGGGACCCCTTTCCCGATGCGCATTTCTGCCGTCGTTGGCGTGACGGAGGGGGGCGTAGCCCGAGCGAAATGACGCCAACAACGGCGGCGGTCTGACCAATCGGGGCGGCGTCAGGCGCGGTTGCGAAGCGCCAGCTTTCGTTGCCGGTTTCGACAATGTCGCGATGATGGGTGAAGCGATCGAGCAGCGCGCTCGTCATCTTGGCGTCGCCGAAGACGCTCGGCCATTCGCCGAAGGCCAGATTGGTCGTGACGATCACCGAGGCGCGCTCATAAAGCCGGCTGACGAGATGGAACGGCAATTGGCCGCCGGCCTGCGCGAAGGGCAGATAGGAGTCCGTCGAGAACGACGAAGTCCATGCGGGTAAGATAATCGGCGATGCGTCCCTGGCGCCCGGCGCGGGTCTCCGACGCCAGGCGATTGACGAGGTCGACGGTGTTGAAGAAGCGCCCGCGCAGACCAGCGCGGATGCAACTGCGCGCAATGGCGATGGCCAGCCGCGTCTTGCCGGTTCCCGTGCCGCCGACGAGAACGACATTGCGCTGCTGGGGAACGAAGCCGCCGCCGGCAAGGTCGGCGCGCCGCTCTCGACAGCTAGTTCCCCGTGACTGATCGGAGTCGATGTCGTCGGTTGGCGTTGTCGGAGTCGGAGGCCGTCAACAGTAGAGCGTTCCACGGTCGAGAAGAAAGACGCTGGCGCGTCCTTCGCATGGCTGATGCAGTAGGAATAATGCATCAAGGCGTCTGGCCGAACGTTGATCTCGGCGAGCGCCATCGACGGCGGGACGAGCTGGGAACCCAGCGTCTCCCTTAGAGCGCTTCCCGATCACATGGAATCATGTGATCGATAAGGAATCGCTCAAAACAAAACGTTGGAGCAGGTTCTCCTCGAAAAAGTCTGTCAACTTTTTCGGAACCTGCTCTAGCCGACCGCGCCGCGCCGCCGAGATCCGGCAACGCCCTTATGGCAAGCCCGGAAAACATGCAGGAGGTGGGGGAGACACAGATTTACGGAACTCTTGTGAACGCGAGCACTTGTGCAATTTGTCCGGCACTCGTGACTAGAGGTTGCAGGAGCGCTTCCGCGCTCTCGCGACCTATTCACTTCAGCGCGAACTTATAGCGCAGACGAATCTCGAACAGCGAGGTCGTATCCGACGCCTCGTTGGCGACAGCGAGGAAATTGCGCCCGCGCACGTTGAAAGCGGTCAGGCCTTCCGGCGAGATATCGCCGTCGCTAATGACCATGTCCAAAAATTGCGCCGCAAAGGGATTGGTCACGTCATAAACCGCCATGGCCGACTTCGTCGTGCGCTCAAGCCCGATGAACGCCAGCACACGACCATCGATATGCATCAGCGCCACGCCTTCCGGCTCGACGCCTTTGTTGTCGCTGCGCGCATGATCATAGACGCCGCGGCTGATCGCTTCGGCGTCGAGCCGATTGCCGCTGTCGAAGACGATGCGGCCTGTGGCGTCGCGAATCGAGAACGACCGGCCGCCGAACGCGACTAGATTGTCCCGGCTCGACTCGACGTTCGACATTGTCAGACGGCCGAGCAGTGACCCGTCCGGCACATATTCCACGCTGGCGCCGCCGGCGGAGCCGCGACGCTCGTCCTCGCCGTCGCCGCTTCCATTGTCTCTTGCGTCGCCTTCATTGGCCATGACCAGATAGCTGCGACCGCGATATTCGTAGGCGGCGATGGAGTCAGGCTGGTAAAGCCCCTTTACAGGGACCTGCTCCAGCTTGACGCCCCCGTCCTGATCGTTCGGGTCAATGCCGTTGCCGGGAAGATTGAAGTCTTTCAGGCCGAGGCCGATGATCCGTTCGAAACGACGCGATCTCAGGTCCAGCACGGCGACGCCATTGGCTTCCTGAAGGCCGACATAGGCCTTATCGCCGCGAGGGTCGATCGCGATATATTCCGGCTCCGGATCGTAGGGGCACATATCGGGGCGCGTCGTTCCGTTGCCGGTCGCCGGAAACTTGCGAAGCTCGGCATAGCCCGGCAGCGTCGGGCTTATGGGCAGCGTCTTGACCTCGCGCGTCCACACATCGATCAGGCTGACGCTGCCCGGCGGATCCACCGGACAAGGCTGACCGGACGTGCGCGCATTCGGCGTCCCTTCGTTGGCCACGAGCACCGTGCGGCCGTTAGGCGCAAAGGTCAGCATGTCCGGCAGGGCGCCAACGGTGACCGGGGCGCCCACCCGCTGGCTCGTGCGCGTGTTGATGAAGAGGACGACGCCGGGTTGCGCGCGATCGGTCGCCTCGACTGCAAGCGCGGCGAGCCCCTCGTGGATCGCGACGCTGTTGACGGCTCCATAGGGCGCGACGCTGACATTCCCGATCCATTTGCCGGTGGCGCGGTCAAGAACATCAACGCCAACCACGCCCGCCACCCACAGCGTGTCGGTGCGCTCGTCATGCGCGACGATTTCCGCTTTTTGTCCCGGGATGTTGCTCTGCGCGTGGGGATAGCTCCACACGCGGCGCGTTTCGACCGATAGCGACGGGTCAGCTGACGCGCTTCCGACATAGAGCGACGCGAGAGCGATGGACAAGCCACGCAAGGCCGTACCGGCGCGACGTTTGGGGTGCAGGCGCATTGCGTAGTCTTTCCCTATATGGAGAAGCTATAGCTGGAGACAGACAATCCACGGGGAATGTTTCAGCTGCATGACATCTTCTTGTGTCTGCGTCAGGAGCCGTCTTGGCTTGAGCATGCATCAAACGTGAGAATATCGAAGGTCGATATTCTCACCTTTGATGGCTTTCCTTGCCGACTTGAGCTTCGAGACTAGGAGAGTATGCAAAGTCGTGGGGAGTATGTAATTTTTCGAGGGTTAAGATCGGCTCTTTGGGAAAGGCGAGTCCATGCAAAAGCTGGTTTGGCGGGTGAAGCTCGTCACTGATCTTGGGGACGGAGCGCCGGAAATCGACGTCGCGGCGGCCCGGATAAAAGAGACGAGTTTGCAATTCCTGAAACGCTTGGCCTTTCGCTCGCCGAAGGGAAGCGCAACCGCCTTTGTCGAAAGCGCCGTCAACGAGATCCTGTCAAAACGCATGATCAAGGAACAGCAGATGCGATGGCATAGATGGACCGTGCAGCCGTTCCTCGACGCGCGCGTCGCCGTTCGCAACAAAACACTCCCCGTTTCGCTCAGGCGCCTCTATCCAGATTTTCAGCCAGACAATGAAAATCGCTCAGTGCGCCTGTCAGCGTGACGAACCCCACGACTTTGCATGCTCTCGGCGGAGATCGCCATGTCTTTTCGTTTTCTCGGCGCAGCGTGTGTGCTTGTTTTTTTCTCCCTCTCAGTGTCCACGCACGCCGCATCGGCGCACAGGCGGCAGGAATGGCGCGCCCCAGGTCCGCCGCGCCTTGGACCTTGGATCGAGGAGGGATGGTGCTGCGAGGACTGGTCTCGCGCGCCAGCCATCCGCGATTGGGGTTTTTCCGCGCCTTGGAGCTACGATCCGCAAACCGGCGTTCCGTCAAGCACGGCGGAATATCCGTGGGGATATACGACTCCCTTCGTCAAAGTGGGATCAAGATGCGTTGCAAGCGAAATGAATGGCAGCCCTGGAGGCCTTGCGGTCCGCTATCAGCGGGTCATGCCATCATATTACTGTCGTTGAAGCTGCGGTAACTCCCCCATTCGCGAACATGATATTTGAGCGCGCGACAGGGCGCCCATCTGAGCCGTTTCGCATGTCGCGCGTCGAGCGCGAAATGTGTCTATCCCAATCAGGGATTGCTTGGTCGCGGTTAGCCGCGCGATTTCTGAAACCATGACGCCCCCTGACACACGCCCGTTGAATAATTGTAATGCGCCGCCCCTAGGTTCGCGCCCGCGTTTAAGCTTGTTTTTAGCTTAGTCTTGAGGGGGCAAAATATGAGTCGACTTTTCCTGGCGTTCGCCGCCGTGCTCGGCGTCGCATCTACGAATGGCGCCGCGGCGCAGAATGCTTTATCCGCCTCGGCGCAGAAAATAGGGCCCAGCACGACAACCGAGCCTTACCTTGTTCCGACAGCCGCTGGCGTCTCTGTCACTTCCATTCTGACTGCCGGCGACTCGGTTGAGGGTTACCGTATGGTCGGCATTCCAGACGGGCTCGGAGCCTGGCTTCCGCCGACCAGCGCCTTAGACTTTCTGTTCGGTCGTCAGCCACGTTCGTTCAATCTCGTGATGAATCATGAAATCGGGCGCACGCTGGGGATTCCGCGCGCGCACGGCTCCAAAGGCGCATTCGTGTCGCAATGGACGATCGATCGCGCGACCTTGAAAGTGCTTTCTGGCCGCGATCACATGACCAGCCCCAACGACCTGCTGACGTGGAGCGGCGCCGGTTACACGCCCGGTACGAGCGCGCTGGAGCGGCTCTGTTCCGCGGACCTTGCGAACCCGAGCGCATTCGGCCTCGGACCGAAGAACCGCATCTTCCTGAGCGGCGAGGAAACATCGCCGCCGTTCACCGCCGACCACGGCCGCATTTTCGCACACATCGTCGACGGATCAGACAAGAACAAATCGTTCGAGTTGCCGCGGCTCGGCAAAATGTCGTTCGAAAACGGCCTCGCGAACCCGTTTCCCGATCACAAGACGATCGTGATGCTGCAAGACGACGCCGGACGCGAAACCAACGTCACGGCGGCGACCAACGTTTGTCGGACGGCAGGTCAGACAGGCTGTACGGAGCCCCCCAGCGAACTGTATATGTATGTCGGCTCGCAAAAGCCGCATGGCTCTCAAATCGAGCAGGCGGGCCTCACCAACGGCAACTTCTACGGCATACGCGTCGTTCTCAAAGGGCAGGTCGTCACGGGCGAGAATAAGGATTTTGTTTTCGCTTCGGCGGCGCCCGCCGTCACCTCCGCGCGATTCGAAGTCGTCAATTTTGGCGATGTTTCGAACAAGACCGGCGTGCAGATTCAGGATTCTGCTATCGCCAACAATGTAACGCAGTTCGTGCGCGTCGAGGACGGCGCCTGGGATCCGCGTCCGGGCAAGTCGCGCGACTTCTACTTCATCACGACCGGACGCATGACGTCTGACGCGACGACCTGGCGTCCTTCGCGTCTATGGCGACTGCGCTTCGACAGCATCGCACGGCCTGAGGCGGGCGGCACGATCGAGATGCTGCTCACCAATCAATTCTATCCGGGCGCCGCCACCACGCCGGACGCCGACCCCAGCTTCCAGATGCTCGACAACATGACG
Organism: Methylocystis sp. SC2; assembly: GCF_000304315.1. Taxonomy (NCBI): domain Bacteria; kingdom Pseudomonadati; phylum Pseudomonadota; class Alphaproteobacteria; order Hyphomicrobiales; family Methylocystaceae; genus Methylocystis; species Methylocystis hydrogenophila. Next base: position 1,589,104 of record NC_018485.1, read on the forward strand.
ATCGACCGGCTGGGGCGCATCATTATGCAGGAGGACGTCGGCGGCAACGATCGGTTGGGCCGGATCTATGTTTACGGAATCGATAGCGGCCAGTTGGTCCAGGTTGCGCGTCATAATCCCAAGTTCTTCAGCAGCGGCGCATCGAATCCGACCTTCATCACCAACGACGAGGAGAGTTCGGGCGTGATCGACGCTGCGGAAATACTGCGCGACGGCTGGTTCCTGGCGACGGTCCAAGGCCATCGTGCGTCAACCGACGTCGAACTGTTCGAAAGCGGCCAGATCTTGGCGCTCTTCATCGATCCGTCGATTGCCCGGGGCCGTGGCGGAGCGCCCTTGCTTCCCGCGCCGCAGCCCTGACCTCAAGCGTCAAAAGGCTTCCTTGGAAGCTCAGCGCTTCTGCGCAAGCCACTGAGAAGAGCGTCCGACGCGTAGAGCGTCGGCGCTCCCTCATGCGCAACGAAACATTCCTCGCGCCAAATGAGTCGACGGCCCGCCCGTCCGCGCCAATGAGTCAGTCGGCGGATCCTTTGGTATTGGGTGGAATTTGACGTGGCGCCAAAGGGGAATGCTTATACAATTTTACCTTCGTAAACTGTCCCCCGTTTTGCAAAATCACTTCCGCGTTTGCTATGGATGCGACAGTCCAAGCGTCGATCGCTTCTCCCACCTTGCGCCATGCGCCCTGTGGCGAGCTTGCTGAAACGAGAAAGGCCTTCGCCTTTCTCTCGTGCCGCACGATCGCGGCGACGATCAAGTCCGTCGGCGCATCTGACAAGGTCGCCGCTTCGATCGAGGCCGCGTCGCTTTTGGGCAATGCTCTACGGTTCTTGGAAAAAATTGGTCGTGAGAGGGATTGGATGTCCGCCGATGCGGGTTTGGCCGGACCCAGTTCGATCGCATCCAGCCTCGGCGGCGTCCAGTCCGGAACGCTGACGCCGCTTTCAGCGCTCAAACCGCCGATGATCGCATAGAGCGCAAAGGCCGCCGTTCCCGACGCGATCGCCGACAGGAAGACCAGGACGATCGCCTGGATCGGCGATAGCTGCATCTGCTTCACGCCCGAGAGCCGCGATTGCGCAATCTGCAAGAGCTCCGGCAGCCGATCGTGAATTTTTGATTTTATCATGGGCGGCCTTTTTTCGGCGCGCCGCCGAAGACGTCGAATTGCGCCTCGAGTTCGTCGGTCTGTTGCGCTGCGCCCCAAAACACTCCCTGACTTCGGATTGTCGCGGAGGTGATGACGAGCAACGGCGGCTCTCCTTCGAGAGCGCGTGCGAGGGCATGAATGCGATCATGCGCCCCTGTGACATCGATTCGCGCGCCAACGAGCGTTACGCCCTGGAACGGCTTTTGAGGCAGCATCTGAATAGACCTCACGGTCACCCGGGCCGCTTCCGCAATCGTCTTGAGTCGCGCTTGCAAATTGGCGTTGATGACGCCATCGCTGTCGCCGTCGAAAAGTTCGCCGCGGCCGTTGATATCCAAAACCTGCTGAGCGTAAGCCTGGATCTGGTCTTCATGCGCGACGACGGCCTGGTAGCGCGCGAGAGTCTGCTCGCGCTCGGCGATGGCGTCGGCGCCGGTCGCAATGATGCGGCGCGCAGGTTCAATGAGCACGAGATAGACGACGAGCAAAGCCAGCAGATTTACGCCGGCGAAGGCGGCGTGGCGTCCCGCGCGCGAGTGCCGGAGCGCTCTCCAACTCAACGGCGCGTTGAGCCACCGTTTCACTTGCCGCCCTCCGGTTTCTTCTGTTCGATTTTCGCCTGCAGCGAAAAGCCCTCGCGCTTTTCGCGCGGGTCGGGAGTGATCGGGGCCGTTAGCCCAGCGTCGCTGAACAGCGGCGATTTGTTAAAGAGCGCCGGCAGGCCGACCGCCGAACTCGCGAATCCCACAAGATCAATCGCCCGCTCATTGGGTTTCGAATCGCTCAACCGGAAATCGGCGACGTAAGCGTCGTCCGGCAGAATGCGCGCGGTTTCCTCCCACAAGTCAGCGAATTGCGGTCCATCGCGCCGGGTCGCTCGCAGCACCGACAGGATCCGACTCTCCGAGGAGGCGTGGTCTACCGCCTGCCGCACCCGCGCGGCGCGCGCCGACATCTCCTGTATCTGCGCGTC